>DALYSR010000117.1:0-11598 GCA_031991825.1 Paracoccaceae bacterium | reverse complement strand
GTGAAGGCGCGGTATTTATTCGCCCCCACTGCCGCCAAATTCACCCACAACAGGAAGGTGAAACCACCGATCAAGCCGTAGACCGGAGGATAGCCGCCAAAGATCGGCATCGCCCCTTCGGGCAAAGCATAGGTATAGATCAAAGCCGCAAAGATGGACGAGGCGAAGAAGATCGCCAGCACCGCCCACCAGCGGAACACTTCGCCCACCATCTTGCCCAAGGCGAGCAGGATCACGACGGCAAACAAGGCATGGCTCAGATTGCCATGCACGAAGGGATAGCTGACCAGCCGCACCATGCCTTCAAGCGGGTAATAGCCGGTCTCGATCATCTTGCGCATCAGATCGGGCGAAAAGGCGAAACGCTGCACGGCTTGCAGCCGCCAGCCGATCCCCATCTGTCCGCCCACCAATCCGCGGTCGGCCAATTGCAGCAAGATCTCCATCGCGATCATCGGCAAGGCCAGAACCCAGACCACCAGCGGCAAGGGGTTTAGCGGCGCGGCATTGTTATCCTGCATTCTTCCTCCAGGGTGACGCGTCTGATTGGACGCCAGAAATGTGAAGGGCCAATACAATTGACGCCCCCTCCCCCTTGGATTACGCCAGAGCAGACTCATTTTCCAGATGGAGAGAAACATGGCCGAGCCGGTCCAAACGCCTCAGGCTTTCCCCACGCGCATCTTTTCGGGCATCCAACCCTCGGGCGGGATGACGTTGGGGAATTATCTCGGCGCATTGCGTCGTTTTGCCGAAAAACAGGATGAGGGAATCGAGACGGTTTATTGCGTCGTCGACCTTCATGCGATCACCGTCTGGCAGGATCCCGAAAAGCTGCGTCACCAGACCCGCGAAATCGCGGCGGCCTTCTTGGCATCGGGCGTTGATCCGGATCGTTCGATCCTGTTCAACCAATCCCAAGTCAAAGCCCATGCGGAATTGGCATGGATCCTGAACTGCGTCGCGCGCATCGGCTGGATGTACCGCATGACGCAATTCAAGGATAAAGCGGGCAAAAACGCCGAGAACTCCTCGCTGGGTCTGCTGGCCTATCCCTCGCTGATGGCGGCGGATATTCTGGCCTATCGCGCGACCCATGTGCCGGTCGGCGAAGACCAGAAGCAGCATCTGGAACTGACCCGCGATATCGCGACCAAGTTCAACCATGACTACAAGGTGAATTTCTTCCCGATCACCGAACCGCTGATCGAGGGCGCTGCCACCCGCGTCATGAGCTTGCGTGACGGCACCAAGAAGATGTCGAAATCCGATCCCTCGGATCAAAGCCGCATCAACCTGACCGACAATGCCGACACCATCGCCTCGAAAATCCGCAAGGCGAAAACCGATCCGGAACCGCTGCCGGAAACCTTGGACGGTCTGAAAGACCGCCCCGAGGCGAAGAACCTGATCAATATCTACGCGGCTCTGTCCAGCCGTTCGGCAGAATCGGTGATCACCGAATTCGCGGGCGCGCAATTTGGCAGCTTCAAGCCGAAGCTGGCGGAACTGGCCGTATCGGTGCTGGCCCCCATCTCGACCGAGATGAACCGCCTGATGGCCGATCCCGCGGAAATCGACCGCATCCTTGGCAAAGGCGCCGAACGCGCCGATGCCATCGCGCGTCCGATCGTCGATCAGGTCTATGACATTGTCGGCATGATCCGTTCGCGCTAAGGTTTTCGAACCGCTTTGGAACGAAATTGGCCCCGTTTCGGGGCCTTTTTCATGCCCGAGGCAAGCTTATGTACCGTCATATCCTGCGCATCATCTTCCTGCTGATCGCCGTCCTGTCTTTCGCGACCGCCGTGATGAACGGCAACCGGATCCTGCGCGATCCCACATTGCTTCTTCTGGTCGATCGCGCCCTGCCCGAGGTTGATGCAAGCATCACCCGCATGGTCAATCGGGCCGCGACGCCCAAAAAGCTGGAGGCGCTGATCGCGGAACGGCTGGATCAGACCCCGCGCGACTGGGTGGTGCTGGAGGCGCTGAAGGATCTGGCGCAAGCGCAGGGCCATCCCCTGCCCGCCGCCTATCAAGCGGCATGGGACGAGGACAGCTCATACATGGCGCAGGCCAGCGATTGCTTGGCCTGTATCTGGGACATCGCCCAATGTTCGACCGCACAGGTGCTGATCTGCAAGGGACCGGTGATGCTGACGCCGGTGGAAGACGCGCGGGGCATTCTGAAGGCGGGGATCGATTACGTCAGCGGCGATCAGATCGACCAGCTGGATCTGGGCCTGTCGGTCGTTGGCCTTGGCGCGACGGCCACGCTGATCGCCACCGGCGGCGGCTCGGGCGTGGTGAAAGCGGGCTCCGCCCTGATCAAGACCGCCCGCGGCATGGGCCGTCTGTCGCCCAAGTTGCTGCGGTTCACCGAAGACAGCCTCAAGGCAGGGCTGAAATCCCCCGAAGCTTTGCGCCCACTGGGTCCGGTGCTGGGCGATCTGGGCCGCGCCCAAGGCAAGCTGGGCACCGCCGGCATGTTGCATATGCTGCCCTTGGTCGATGATGCGACCGATGCCAAACGCTTGGCAAATGCGGTCGAAGCGGTCGGCCCCCGCAGCATTTCCGCCGTTGAAGTGGTAGGGAAATCCAAGCTGCTGCGCGCCACCGTGCGGATCAGCGACGATCTGATGGGGCTGATCGCGGGCTTGGCGGGGCTGATCGGCGGTATTGCGATGCTGGCCATGAACATCGGACAGGCGATCCTGACACGGCGGCTGAAAGCGGCCGCGCTGGGGCGCGAACAATAAGGCTTTACAGGGGGGGCAAAGCCATCTAGCTCGACCCGCTTTACATCGGGGGTTCCACTATGTCTGCTCAAGCCAGCGCTCTGAAGGTATGCGGCGTCGATTTCGGCACCTCCAATTCGACCGTATCGGTGCCGACCGCGCAAGGCGCCACGCTGATCGCGCTGGAAGGCAATGCGCCCACCCTGCCCACGGCCGTCTTCTTGGAAACCGAAGGGGCCAAGCCCCATTACGGTCGCGCCGCTTTGGCGGCCTATGTCGATGGCGAGGACGGTCGCCTGATGCGGGGGTTGAAATCGACCCTTGGCTCCAGCTTGATCCACGAAAAGACCAAGGTCGGCAATCGCGCGGTGGCCTTCACCGAAATCATCGGCAAGTTCATCGGCCATCTGAACGGCATTTTGACCGCGCATCAGGGCGAAACCCGCCACGCGGTCTTTGGCCGTCCGGTCCATTTCGTCGATGATGATGCCGAAGGCGACGCGCAGGCCGAAGCCGTGCTGGGCGATATCGCCCGCGCGCAGGGCTTCGCCCATGTCGAATTCCAGTTCGAACCCATCGCCGCCGCTTTGGCGCATGAAGCCACTGTGACCAAAGAGGAATTGGTGCTGATCGTCGATATCGGCGGCGGCACCTCGGACTTTTCCATCGTGCGTGTGTCGCCCGAAGGCGCCAAGCGCGCCGATCGGTCGGGCGATATTCTGGCCAATCACGGCATCCGTCTGGGCGGCACCGATCTGGACAGGATGTTGTCGCTGTCGCAGATCATGCCCGAACTGGGGCTGGGCAGCCTTGTGCATAACGGCAAAAGCCCGATGCCCGCGCATTACTACCTGAATTTGGCAACTTGGTCGCGGATCAACGCGCTCTATGTGCCGCAGGTCGCGCGCGAGATCAAAGAGCTGCGCTATGACGCCCGCCAGCCCGAACTGCTGGACCGCTTGATCGAGGTGTTGGAAGAACGCCATGGCCACGCGCTTGCCATGCGCGCCGAAGAAGCCAAGATCGCGCTGTCCTCGCAGCAAAGCACCGCCGTGATCCTGAAGGATCTGATCGGCGCGCGGGACAAGACCCTGTCGCGCACCGGCTTTGAAGACACCGTATCGGCGGCGATGAACCGGCTGACCATGGCGATGGCACAGGTGATGATGCAGGCAGGCGTCGGCCCGATGCAGATCGGCACCGTCTTCATGACCGGCGGTTCGGCCAATCTGCCGGTGCTGCGGCGCATGGTGGAAATGTGCCTGCCGGGGGTGAAGATCGCGACCGGTGACATGTTCGGATCGGTCGGATCGGGTCTGGCTTTGGACGCGGCGCGCCGTTTCGCATAAAGCCGTTCCCCGTCCAGCATATGGGCGGGGGCTTGCCTCAGGGAAGATCGCGCCGCATGATGCCGCCAAACTTGGGGGAAATTATGCGTAAGTTCTTGGTGGTGCTGGACGACAGCCGCGAATGTCTGAATGCGATGCGCTTTGCCGCATTGCGCGCTTCCCATACCGGCGGCGGTGTCATCATCATTTCCGTCATCCCGCCGGAAGAATACCAGCATTGGATGGGGGTGGGCGATCTGATGCGGGCCGAGGCGCGCGAACGCATCGAGGCCCATTTCGAGGTCTTCGCCAAATGGATGCGCGACAAGCAGGGCGTCGATCCCGAGCTTGTGATCCGCGAGGGCGATGCAACCACCGAAATCCTCAGCCTGATCAAGGACGACCCAGAGATCGGTATCTTGGTCTTGGGCGCGGGGTCCGACAAACATGGGCCTGGGCCATTGGTTACACAATTATCCAAGAATTCCGGTAGCTTGCCGGTCCCGATCACCATCGTTCCTGGGGAAATGTCCAAGGAACGGCTGGAAAGCATCACCTAAATTCGGGCGGAAACGCCCAATAGAAACCTTGTCCGCCATGCGGTCAGTGCAAGGCTGACATGCGGGCTATCGGTCTTTTGCTGCGACGCAGCATCGCCTATATGATCCGGTATACATCGGTATTCAAACGAATATCCGAGTCACCTCGAGGATCAGAAGATGTCCGCTCAAGCTCTGCGCAAAGTCGATCAAGCCACCGCCCAATTCCCGACCAAGGCCGAAATGCGTCGCGCCGAGGAAGGCACCCTGATCTATTTCGCGGATGCGGTGCGCAAACAGACCGCGTTGCGCGACTTGTCGGCTTTGGACGAGATGTATGCCTATTTCGGTTCGGACGAATCGGCCAGCTAAGGCCCGCTTGCCTGACCCGATTGCCGGATAAGGCGGATGGGGGCCGATCTTGGCCCCTTTTCTATTGGGGCGGCTTTTCTGTCCGAAGCGTGCAAAGCGATGCTTTCACGCCCGCCCCTGCGCCATGGCATTCGCGTGATGCAAGGCGCTGTTGCCCCTGCAATGGTTGACTTGCGGCCCCCCAAAGCGCATATCCCGAACAAGCCTCAAGCCAGCATCGCGCGCCACGAGCGCGCTTGCCTGTGCCCCACCTCTGACAGTCGGAGAGACCCATGTTCATCCAAACCGAGTCGACCCCGAACCCGGCCACCCTGAAATTCCTGCCCGGCCAGACCGTGCTTGAAATCGGCACCGCCGATTTCCCCAGCGCGGAAGCTGCCGCCACCTCGCCGCTCGCAGCCCGCATCTTCGCGGTGGCTGGCGTGACCGGCGTGTTCTTCGGCACAGATTTCGTCACCGTCACCAAAGCCGATGACACCGATTGGTCGCATATCAAGCCCGCCATTCTGGGTGCGATCATGGAACATTACCAATCCGGCGCGGCGATCATGGATGGCGAAGCGCGTGCGGCGGGCGGTCATGCCGAACATACCGGTGAAGACAGCGAAATCGTGGCGCAGATCAAGGAACTGCTGGACACCCGCGTGCGTCCCGCCGTGGCGCAAGACGGCGGCGATATCACCTTCCACGGCTTTGACCGCGGCATCGTCTATCTGCATATGCAGGGCGCTTGCGCGGGCTGCCCCTCTTCGACCCTGACCTTGAAAATGGGCATCGAAAACCTGCTGCGCCACTACATTCCGGAAGTCACCGAGGTTCGTCCCGTTGCGGCCTGAGACCCTGCTTGCTTTCGACACTTCGGCGGCGCATTGCGCCGCCGCTTTGATTTTGCCCGATGGAACTTGCCTGCAGCGCCAAGAAGACATGGCCAAAGGTCAAGCCGAACGTCTGATTCCGTTGCTGGAAGAGCTGCTGGCCGAAGCGGGTCTGGGCTGGTCCGATCTGACCGGTCTGGCAGTCGGCACGGGGCCCGGCAATTTCACCGGCGTGCGGATTGCGGTGGCGGGCGCACGGGGCTTGGCCCTGTCGCTGGGCCTGCCCGCGATCGGCGTATCGCGGCTTGAAGCCTTGGCCTATGGCCTGCCGCGCCCTGTGACGGTGATCGAAGACGCACGGCGCGACGAAGCCTATGTCCAGCGCTTCGATGCGGATGGCGCGGACACCGCGCGGCTGCAAGCCTTGGCCGATCTTGATCTCGCGGCCCTTGGCCCGGTGACCGGATCCGCCGCAGGCGACGGCGCTTTGGCCTCGCCTGTCACCTTGGTCGAAGCCACCGCACGGATCGCTGTGTCGCGTCTGCATCAACCCGCCCCCAAGCCTGCGCCTTTCTATTTGCGCGGCGCGGATGCGGCCCCCCCTTCCGATCCGCCACCCGTCATCCTTGATGCCTGATCGCGAGGTTGATTTCAGCGCTTTGGCGGCGATCCATGCCGCCTCTTTCACCACGCCGCGCCCTTGGTCGGCGGGTGAAATCGCCGATCTGGCGGGGCTGCCCTATAATTTCCTGATCGCCCAAGGCACAGGATTCGTCATGGGCCAAGCCATTGCCGGAGAAGCGGAACTTCTGACCATCGCCGTCGACCCTGCCGCACGCGGCCAAGGCCAAGGCGGTCACTTGTTGCAGGCCTTCATCGAACGCGCCCGCCGCTTGGGGTCCGAACGCGCCTTCCTTGAAGTTGCGGCGGGCAACGCCGCCGCCATCCGGCTTTATAGCCGTGCAGGCTTTGCCGAGAGCGGACGGCGCAAAGGATATTACCACCATGCCAACGGTGCCCGAGAAGACGCCATTGTGATGGCGCTAATGCTTTAAACCCAAAGAAACAGGCCACTTTCTCAGTGGCAGTCGATCAATTTCCTTGACCGTTCCAAAAACGCCTGCCCTAATTTGACTTTAGGTCGGGGCAAGCCAGTTCGTCTCTCTATCCGGTCCCGACAGTTCCTCGCCAATAACCTGTCGACCAGACAATCGGGAGAGTGTCGAATGACGATGACGAAACAGCTGTTGGGGGCCGCCGCGCTCCTTGCCCTTGGCACCGGTCTTGCCGCCGCCGATCCGGCCGTGATCTATGACATGGGTGGAAAATTCGACAAATCCTTCAATGAAGCGGCCTTTGAAGGCGCGCAGAAATGGGCCACCGAAACCGGCGGCAAGTTCAAAGAAATCGAGATGCAGAACGATGCGCAGCGCGTGCAAGCCCTGCGCCGTCTGGCCGAAGCGGGGTCCAACCCGATCGTGACCACCGGTTTCGCGATGTCGAGCCCGATCGAAACCGTTGCCCCCGATTTTCCGGACACCAAATTCGTCACCATCGACGGCTGGGTCGATCCGGAAAAGTTCAAGAACGTGAAATCAATCGGATTTTCCGAACATGAAGGCGCCTATCTGACCGGTATGCTGGCGGCGATGGCCTCGAAAACCGGCACCGTGTCTTTCATCGGCGGCATGGATATCCCGCTGATCCGCAACTTCGGCTGCGGCTTCGCCCAAGGCGCCAAGGCCGTGAATGGCGATATCAAGTTCATCTCGGCGATGACCGGCACCACGCCTGCGGCTTGGAACGATCCGGTCAAGGGCGCGGAACTGGCCAAGGCACAGAAATCGCAAGGGTCTGACGTAATCTTCGCGGCAGCGGGCGGCACCGGTCTGGGCGTGCTGCAAGCGGCTGCGGACGAGGGCATCTATTCGGTCGGCGTCGATTCCAACCAGAACCACCTGCATCCGCGTTCGGTCCTGACCTCGATGCTCAAGCGCGTGGATGTGGCGGTTTATAACGCCATGACGGCGGGCGCCGCCTTGGACACCGCGCCGCAAGTGCTTGGCCTGAAAGAAGAAGGTGTGGGCTATGCCTTGGATGAAAATAACAAGGACCTGATCACCGCCGAGATGAAGGCTAAGGTCGATGAGGCCGCCGCCAAAATCATCTCGGGCGAGCTGAAAGTCCATGACTACCGCACCGACAACACCTGCCCCGCCGGCGGGTTCTGATCCCTAAAGCCCCGAAGGACAAGCGATGAGCGATACAGCACTGCAAACCTTGCCGCCCGCCATCGAACTTCGGGGCATTTCTAAGGCCTTCGGGCCGGTGCAAGCCAATAAGGACATCAACATCATCGTGCCCCGCGGCACCATCCACGGCATTATCGGGGAAAATGGCGCGGGAAAATCCACTTTGATGTCAATTCTGTACGGCTTCTACAAAGCCGATGCGGGTGAAATTCGCATCGGCGGCATCCCCACCGCCATCCCTGACAGCCAGAGCGCCATTCGCGCTGGCATCGGCATGGTGTTCCAGCATTTCAAGCTGGTGCAGAACTTTACCGTGCTCGAAAACATCGTGCTGGGCGCGGAAGACGGGGCATTTTTGAACACATCGCTGTCAAAAGCGCGCAAGGTGCTGAAATCCTTGGCTGCCGAATATGGGTTGGATGTCGATCCCGATGCCAAGATCGAAGAGCTATCGGTCGGCCACCAGCAGCGGGTCGAAATCCTGAAAGCGCTGTATCGCCAAGCCGATATCCTGATCTTGGACGAACCGACCGGTGTTTTGACTCCGGCGGAAGCTGACCACTTGTTCCGCATCCTCAAGGGGTTGCGTGAGCAGGGCAAGACGGTGATCCTGATCACCCACAAATTGCGCGAGATCATGGAAGCGACCGATAACGTATCGGTCATGCGGCGCGGCACCATGGTCGAAACCGTGCCCACTGCCAAAACCAGCCCCGCGCAACTGGCCGAGCTGATGGTCGGGCGCAAGGTGCTGCTCGAGGTGGAAAAGGCCCCTGCCCGCATCGTTCGCCCAATCCTGCAAGTCAAAGACCTGCGCCATACCGACGAGTCCGGTGTCGAACGGCTGAAGGGCCTGACCTTCGACATCCATGCCGGCGAAGTACTGGGCATCGCGGGCGTTGCGGGCAATGGCCAGAGCGAGCTGTTGGCGGCTTTGGGCGGCATGTTGAATGCCACGGGTCAGGTCACGATGAACGGGGTGGATCTGCCGCTATCGGGTCCGCGCAACAATGGTCGCACGCGGCGCGAGGCCAGCATTGCCCATGTGCCCGAAGATCGCCACCACCACGGTCTGGTGCTGGATTTCGCTGCTTGGGAAAACGTGGCCTTGGGCTATCACCATGCGCCCGAATTCCAGCGGGGCATGTTGTTGGACAACAAGGCCCTGCTCGCCGATACCGAACGCAAGATGGCGACCTTCGATGTGCGTCCGCCGCTGCCGCGGCTGGAGGCGAAGAACTTCTCGGGCGGCAATCAGCAGAAAATCGTCTGTGCCCGTGAAATCGAACGCAATCCGGATCTGCTGCTGATCGGCCAGCCCACAAGGGGCGTGGATATCGGTGCGATCGAATTCATCCATAAACAGCTGATTTCCTTGCGCGATCAAGGCAAAGCGATTCTGCTGGTCAGCGTAGAGCTGGATGAGATCATGTCGCTGTCCGACCGGATCGCCGTGATGTTCGACGGGCAGATCATGGGGATGCGCGATGCCGCATCCGCCACCGAACAGGAACTTGGCCTGCTGATGGCGGGTATGAACGGAAAGGCTGCCTGATGGACCGCTTGCCGCGTTGGGCCGATTTGGTCCTGGTGCCGCTGATTTCGCTGATCTTGGCCGCTGTTGTTTCCGCCTTGGTGCTGTTGGCCATTGGTCAAAGCCCGATGGAAGCGCTGAGCGTGATGATCGAAGGCGCTTTGGGATCGCCCTATGGCTGGGGCTTCACGCTTTATTATGCCACCAGTTTTATCTTTACCGGCCTTGCGGTTACGGTCGCCTTCCATGCGGGGCTTTTCAATATCGGCGGCGAAGGTCAGGCGCAGCTTGGCGGCCTTGGCGTGGCCTTGGTCTGCCTGTCGATCAACTGGCCGCATTGGTCGCTGGCGCTGGTCGCGGCATCCTTGGGGGCGGCTTTGTTCGGGGCGGCTTGGGCCTTGATCCCCGCCTATCTGCAAGCCAAGCGCGGCAGCCATATCGTGATCACCACGATTATGTTCAACTATATCGCATCGGCCTTGATGGTCTATTTTCTGGTCGATGTGCTGCGTCCCGTCGGCCAGATGGAACCCGCTTCGGGTAAATTCCCCAGCGGCGCGCAGATCCCATCATTGAATGAAATCCCGCTGTTCGACCTGATTTTCGACAAGAAAGTGCCCGCCAATATCACTTTGCTGATCGCTTTGGCCTTTGCGGTGCTGGTCTGGGTGATGCTGTGGCACACCAAACTGGGCTATCAGCTGCGCACCTTCGGCAAATCCCCCGCGGCGGCACGCTATGCGGGGATCAATCCGGTGAAGCTTACGATGATCGCCATGCTGATTTCCGGCGCATTGGCCGGATTGATGAGCATCAACAACGTGATGGGCGAAGCATCGCGCCTGATCCAGAACGCATCCGAAGGCGCGGGCTTTATCGGCATCGCCGTGGCCTTGATGGGCCGCAACCATCCTTTCGGCGTGGTGCTGGCGGCGCTGTTGTTCGGCTTCCTCTATCAGGGCGGCGCGGAATTGGGGCTTTGGACGTCGATCCCGATTGAAATGCGGATCGTGGTGCAAGGCTTGGTGATCCTGTTCACCGGCGCCTTGGACATGATGGTGCGTATGATCCTGACCCGTATTTTCGGCATCACCCGATCGGCCAAAGCAGGCCAAGCGGCAAAAGGAGCGGTCTGATGGATTACGCAACCCTGCTGCAACTGCTGGATTCGACGTTGCGCCTGTCAACGCCGCTGCTGCTCGCCTGTCTGGCGGGGCTCTATTCCGAACGAGCGGGCGTCTTCGACATCGGCCTTGAAGGCAAGATGCTGGCGGCCGCAATGGCGGCGGGCGCCCTGGCGGCGATATCGGGATCGGCATGGATCGGGCTATTGGCGGGCATCGGCGCGTCACTGGTGTTTTCCGGCATCCACGGCTTGGCCGCGATCACCTTCCGCGGCAATCAGTTGATTTCCGGCGTGGCGCTGAACTTCCTTGCCTCCGGTATCACGGCGCTATTGGCGCAAGCGATTTTCCAGCAAGGCGGCCGCACACCGCCCCTGTCGGGTGCCGCCCGCTTCAATCCGATCACCCTCCCCGGCGCCGAGGCGCTGCGCGATGTGCCCATCCTTGGGCCCTTCTATTACGAGGTGATCTCGGGCCATTCGATTCTGGTCTATATCGCTTTCCTTGTCGTGCCGCTGACGTGGTGGGTGCTGGCGCGTACCCGCTTTGGCCTGCGCCTGCGGGCGGTGGGTGAAAATCCGGCGGCGGTGGATACGGCGGGCGTCTCGGTCGTGGGGCTGCGCTATAGTGCTTTGATCATCACAGGTATTTTGTGCGGCATCGCAGGCACCTATATGGCAACCGCTTTGCAAGCGGGCTTTGGCCGCGAAATGACGGCAGGGCGTGGCTATATCGCCTTGGCGGCGTTGATCTTCGCCAATTGGCGGCCCGTGGCGGCGATGTGGGCCTGCCTGCTGTTCGGCTTCTTCCAAGCCTTGGCCCTGCGCCCCGATGTGGTCGAAGGCGTCACCCGCATGGCGATCCCCGTGCCGGTTCTGGATGCGCTGCCCTAT
>DALYSR010000116.1:0-11646 GCA_031991825.1 Paracoccaceae bacterium | reverse complement strand
CCGGTCGCAGACCTTATCCGGGTGCCCCTCGGAAACAGATTCCGAAGTGAAAACGTAGTTCTTGCGAGTCATGGAATATTGCTCCGTTGGGTATCCCCGCCACGCCAGGAAGCCGTTGTAGCGGTTGTTGCCCTTGCCTAAGCCCAATACCAACGCGGGTCAAGCAAGGGTCTTGCGTCTTGCCGTAGCAGCACCAAGCAGCGCACCCAAAAGACACAGCCATGCGGCCAAATCGCCGAAACGGGCATAGGGCGTGGCGGGCAAGGCCGCGGGAATAGCGGAAATATCCAAGATTGCCGCCACGCCAAAGTCCAAGCGATCGCTCACGGCTCCCTTGGCGTCAATCACGGCGGTGACACCGGTATTGGCGGCGCGCAGCAGCGGCAGGCCCATTTCGATGGCACGCAAACGTGATTGTTCAAAATGCTGGAACGGACCGGTCAACGTGCCGAACCAGGCATCATTGGTGATCTGCATCATCCAATCCGGACGGATGGGGGCATGGCGTGCAATCGCGGGGAAGACCGCCTCATAGCAGATCAACGGCAGCACCTTGCCCAGCACAGGCCCCAGATCCAACACCTGCGGCCCATCGCCCGCCGAATAGCCATTGCCCGTTTGCGCCGCCATCGCGGAAATCCCGAACCAGCGATACAGCAGATCACCCATCGGCATATATTCCCCGAACGGCACCAGATGGAACTTGTCATAGGTATGGGTGATCTCGCCATCCCCCTGCACCACCCGTAGACTGTTCCAGCCACGATCGCCCTCGACACGCTGGATGCCCAAGGCTACCGGCTTGCGGCCTGAGGCATCGGTGATGATCGGCAGGATTTCCGGCGAATATTCCGCCAGATAAGGCACCGATGTTTCCGGCCAGATCGTCAGATCGGCGGGACTGCCCATCGAGGTCTGCGCCAATTGGCGGTCGAACATCACGCGCGCTTGGGATGGTTCCCACTTCAGATGCTGCACCGCATTGGGCTGCACCAGACGCACGGAGGCCGCACGGGGTTCTCCTGCGGGCTGATCCAGACGCGCCTGCCCCCAGATCGCGCCACCCAAAAGCGCCACCACCGACACCACCGATCCGCCGATCCGCCATGTCAAAGGCAGTGCCGCCGCGATCAGCGTCAGCACGGTCAGCCCCGTGGCCCCGATGAGCGATGCCACCTGCACCAGCGGGAAATCCATCCACATATGGCCCGGTTGCGCCCAAGGAAATCCGGTGAAGACGACGCCGCGCAGCAGTTCCGCCGCACCGATCAATGCGGCCAAGCCCAAAGCCCGCCGTAGTAAAAAGCCCGCAAGCCCCGCCGCCAGCGCCCAGAACAGCGCAAGGCCAAAGCCCATCATCACCACGGCAAAGGGGGCCATCCAGCCATAGACCCAAGGGTCCACAAAGAACGGCGACACGATCCAATTGAGATAGCAGGTGAAATAGCCGCCACCTACCGCCCATCCGGCCCATGCCATCTGCTTGGGCCCCTGGGCCTTGGTGATCTGCCACAACGCATGGATCAAGGCCGGAAAGGCCAGATACCACGCATTCAGCGGCGCCTGACCCAAAGAGATCGCCGCACCGCTCAGAAAATAAAGCGCGAAGGTCCGCCAGTCGGGATGTCCCGACCGGCGCCAAAGTTTTGCAATCAATTCAAGTCCATTCGCAGCTGATCCGCCTGAGGCGTGCTTTGCGGCAGACGCATCCGCAAGCGCTTGATCCGGCGCGGGTCGGCATCCACCACTTCGAATTGCAGCCCGCTTTCATGCATGACCAATTCGCCCACCGCCGGAATGCGACCGGTGCGGATGAAGACCAGCCCGCCAATGCTGTCGATATCCTGATCGTCTTCGGCGATGCGCAGCGCCAGACCCAAGGCCTTTTCCACCTCGTCGACATCGGCGGTGGCGTTCAGCAGGTAAACCCCCGCCGCTTCTTCTTTCCACAAGGCGTGGACCGCATCGTCATGTTCGTCTTCGATTTCACCGACGATGGTTTCGATCAGGTCTTCGATGGTGACCAGCCCGTCGACCCCGCCATATTCGTCAATCACCAAGGCCATATGCACACGGTCGCGCTGCATTTTCTGCAACAAGACACCCGCCCGCATCGAGGAGGGCGCATAGATCAGCGGCCGCAGCATGTCGCGCAGCACGAAGGGCTTGTCGGCATCGCCGCCAAAGCCCTTTGGCAGCGCCAGATCCTTCAACAAAATCAAGCCCAAAGGATGGTCCAAAGTGCCGTCATAGACCGGCAGACGCGAGAAGCCATGCTCGCGGAACACCTGCACCAATTCATCGCGGTCGATTTCGACCGGCACGGCGACGATATCGACCTTCGGCACGGTCACATCATCGACGCGCAATCTGCGCAGATTGCCCAGACCGGGCACATTGGCCTCTGGGCTGGGGCTTAGGGCACCTTCTTGGGCATCGCCCTCGGCGCCGGGGGTATCATTGCCGACCAAAGCGCCGAACAATCGCCCCAATATGCTTTTCTGGGGAGGTTCCTCGCCCTTGGCTTGCTCATCATGCAGCGCGCTCTGCGCTGCGGTCGTGCCGTCGTGACTACTGCCCATCGGTCCTTGTCCAAAACGCATCCCTAAAACGGATGCCGCATCAATATGGGTCATCAACCCCCAAAGATGCAAGTATCGCGACTTCATGGGCTTCCATAAGCGTCGCATCCGCATCTTCGATGTGGTCATAGCCCAACAAATGCAAGAAACCATGAATGACCAAATGGGTCACATGATCCTGCATCGTCTTGTCCCCTTCCGCCGCTTCGCGCGCGCAGGTTTCAAAGGCAATCGCGATATCGCCCAGCGACCACGGCTCGCCATCTTCCCCCGACAGGGGCAGATGCGGCACCGATCCGGGCGGGCCTTCGGCCAGATCTTCCGAGGGCCAGCTCAGCACATTGGTGGGCTTGGGCTTGCCGCGAAAATCGGCATTCAGCGTGGCGATGCGCGCATCGTCGCATCCCATCACGCAAAGGGTAAATCCTGCCGGCTCCAGCCCAATCCGGGCAAAGGCGGCCCGCACGGCACGGTCGGACAGGGCGTCCAGCCCGAATTCCGCCCAGCGTGCATCTTCTATGACACAATCGACCAAAGGTTCCATGCGCCTGCCCCTACCCGATTGCCGCAAAAGCGGCAATCGGTTTCACGGATGGCATCATGCCTCGTCACGCTCATAGGCTTCGATGATGCGCGCAACCAGCGGGTGACGCACCACATCCTTCGAGGTGAAGTAGTTGAAGGACACGCCCCTGACGCCGTTCAAGATACGTTCGGCATCCTGCAGGCCCGAAGGCACGCCGCGCGGCAAATCGACCTGCGTGCGATCGCCCGTGATCACCATGCGCGATCCTTCGCCCAGACGAGTCAGGAACATCTTCATCTGCATGGTGGTGGCGTTCTGTGCCTCGTCCAAGACCACGAAGGCATTCGACAAGGTGCGCCCGCGCATGAAAGCCAAAGGCGCGATTTCGATACGCTTTTCTTCCATCAGCTTCTGAACGTTCTTGGCAGGCAGGAAGTCGTTCAGCGCGTCGTAAAGCGGCTGCATATAGGGATCGACCTTTTCCTTCATGTCACCGGGCAAGAAGCCAAGGCGTTCGCCCGCTTCCACCGCCGGACGCGACAGGATGATCTTTTCGACAGCGCCCGCAAGGAACAGCGTCACGCCCACGGCAACCGCCAGATAGGTCTTGCCGGTGCCCGCAGGACCGATGCCGAAGCCCAGTTCATTCTGGAACAGGTTGGCGACATAGGCTTTTTGCGCTTCTGTCCGCGGCTCGATCAGCTTCTTCTGGGTGCGAAGCTCGATCGGCGTGTTGAACATGTCGATCTGCTGACCCACCACAGGGGCCTGCACCGCGCCCATGCGCAACGCCCCGTCCACCTCGCCCGAGGCGACCGAGCGGCCCGCTTCCAGCCGCGCATAAAGGCTGCGCAGCACGGCGGCGGCCTGTTCGCGGGCATCATCGGGGCCGATCACCGCCAGCACATTGCCGCGGCGTAGGATATGCACACCGGTCTGGTGTTCGATTTGAGCGATGTTTCGGTCGAATTCGCCACACAGCTCGATCAACAAGCGGTTGTCGGGGAATTCGAGTTTGGTTTCATTGGTCGTGGTTGCAGCCTTGCGATGCGCAATAATGCCGTTACCCAAGGAACTCTCCTTATAGCTAGGGCCTGTAGGAAGTGTGCGCCCCGTCACATCATCTGGCAAGGCCGAAAAATACTGCATCAAAACCTGTGACAGCCTTGCTGCGGGATTCGGCGGATTTGCCTCATGGGCAAGCAGATGGGGGTAAAATCCGTCCACTGCAAGAGAGCGGGCCGTCACCACGCAGCAATGCGGCCCCCGCTGGGGATCCGGCACGAAAAAAGGGGCCGAAAACCGGCCCCTGTCCATCGTTTCACATCCGCGTCGGACTTACCGCGCGACCTTGCGGACAACGGTTTTCACACCGGGGCCGGGCACGTAATCGGTGATGCCTTCGCTGCCGGATTGATAGTTCTTCAACACCGTGCCGGGCGGATAGCGGTTGTCGCAGACCGGAAGCCCCGTGCGCGGATCAAAGCGCGGCGAGGAATAGCCCTCGACTCCGTCATCGATGATCCAATTCTGGCAGCCGTCAGGGTCATAGGCGATCGCCGCATGACCATTGCGCAGCACGCCCTTGTCACGCCCCTTGTCGATACCGGTTGCGATCACCGTCCCCGGTTTCCCGTCATAGGGGGTCAGACCTTCGGCACAGGCGCTGAGCATCAGCATGCCCGCCAAGCCCGCCATCCATTTCACTGTTTGCATGGCCCTGCCCCTTACCACTTGTAGCAGACGATTTCGACGCGCCGGTTCTTCTGCATTCCCGCAGCGGTCGCATTGGATGCGATGGGCTGGCGTTCGCCATAACCGATTTCGCGTTCGACATGCCCGCCATGGGCGCGCGCCACATTGGCCACCGCCGCCGCGCGACGTTCCGACAGGTCAAGGTTATAGGCATCAGAAGCACGGCTATCGGTATGGCCGTAAATGCCATAGCCAAAGACCTTCGACGCATTCGCGGTGAAGAAGCGGTCCAGACGGCGACGCCCGTCCGCCGTCAAGCGTGCGCTATCGGTCGCGAACAAGGTGTCCGAGGCTTCGGTCAGGCAGGTATTTTGCTTCAAGCAGACAGGTTTGCCGGTCTTGGGATTGCGGCGCGGCACCATATAGCCTTCAAGCCCGCCATCCGCCCACCAATGCATGCAGCCGTCATCATCGACCCAAACGCCCCATTCGATCTGGCCTGCGACTTGGGGCGCGTTTTGCATCTGCGCAAGGGCGGTCGTTCCCGACAGGCCCAGCGCCACACAAACAGCACCCGATATTATGCGCAGGGCTTTGGAACCAATCTCCACAGCCACAGCTCCCCTTTATGAAATACAAATAATTGCGAGAAAAAATATGTGTTCAGGATTGAGCCGCGGCAGTCGCAAGTAAAGGAAAAACTCCATCAAACGCGCAACAATTCGGACCAACCGAAGGCTCCTGATGCCAAGCAAATGCGGCACAAAATGGTCAGGAACAGGGCCATGATAAAAATAAAGGGCGGCTGCCGTTTTGCGGCAACCACCCCTGATTGAACACTAAAAACAGTCTTACCTCAGTCGATACGCACAGCGGTCAGCGAGTTGGTCAGCGCTTCCACCACCCGCACGCGCACCAGATCGCCGACCTGACCGCGCGGGTCATCGACATGGACCGCCATCAGGTGATCGGACTTGCCAACCATCTGGCCTTCCTTGCGGCCGGCCTTTTCATACAAGACCCCGACCTCGCGCCCGACCATGGCCTGCTGTTCATGCTGCTGCTGCGACAAGATCAAATCACGCAAAGCGGTGAAGCGGGCTTCGGCCACATCGGCAGGCACGCCTTCCTTTTCCGCAGCCGGAGTGCCCGGACGGGCCGAATATTTGAAGGTGAAGCACGCGCCATAGCCCACGCGCCGCACCAGATCCATGGTGTCTTCGAAATCGGCATCGGTTTCACCGGGGAAGCCCACGATGAAATCGGACGACAGCAGCATATCGGGACGCGCCTCGCGGATGCGATCGACCAGACGGAAATAGTCGTCGCGGCTATGCTTGCGGTTCATCGCCTTCAAGATGCGATCGCTGCCCGCCTGCACGGGCAAATGCAGATAAGGCATCAGCTGCGGAATATCGCGATGCGCGTCAATCAAGGCATCATCCATGTCATTGGGATGGCTGGTGGTATAGCGGATGCGCTGCAGCCCATCGATATCGGCCATCTCGCGGATCAGACGGGCAAGCCCCCAGGTGCCGCCCTCCCCTTCGCCGTGATAGCCATTGACGTTCTGGCCCAGCAAAGTGATTTCCTTCACCCCACGCGACACCAGATCGCGCGCCTCGCCCAGAAGGCGCTTCGCCGGACGGCTGACTTCCGCCCCACGGGTATAAGGCACCACGCAAAAGGCGCAGAACTTGTCGCAGCCTTCCTGCACGGTCAAAAAAGCGGTCGGCCCACGATAGGCTTTGCGCTGGGGCAAATGGTCGAATTTGTCTTCCGGCGGGAAATCGGTATCGACCTGCGGGCCGCCCGCTTTCACCAGCTTGGGCAGGCGGTGATAGGCCTGCGGGCCGACCACGATATCGACCATTGGCATCCGGCGCTGGATTTCCTGACCTTCGGCTTGGGCCACACAGCCCGCCACGCCGATCTTCAGATCCGGTTTGGCGGTCTTCAGCGGCCGCAGACGGCCCAGATCGGAATACAGCTTTTCCGACGCTTTCTCACGGATGTGGCAGGTATTGAGCAGCACCATATCGGCATCATCGGCCTGTTCGGTCAGCACATAGCCTTCCGCACCCATGGCTTCGGCCATGCGTTCGCTGTCATAGACATTCATCTGACAGCCATAGGTCTTGATGAACAGCTTCTTCGGTTCCGACATACCCTAGCCCTACCTAAGCCCGCGCGTTTTCCAAGGGGGCCTCATACAAGCTTGCCTTGTTCAGCGCAACGCAACAAGCCTGTTGCCCCAAGGCCCCGCCCCTTGGCATAAAGGCTGCAACCCGACTGCCGCAGCGGCAGATCCCCTGCAGGAGCCTTCATGCGCTATCACAGCTTGGCCTCGCTTCTGACCCAAGGGCGCGCGGCGCTGCAAAAGGGGCCGGTCGCGATCATCATGGCGGAAGATGAGACGGCTTTGGTATCGACGATACAGCATCACCAAAGCACGGGCTTTGCCACCCTCATCCTGCTCGCGCCGCAAGCGATCTCCCTGCCCGAGCCGATGGAGGCAAGCCTTCACCGTGTGGATTACAACGTCTTTGCCACCGGTGCCTTGGTCCATGCCGTCAACCGCGTGATCGATGCCGCCCCCGACATCTGGCTGTTCTATGCCCATAACGGCGAATATCTGTTCCACCCCTTCTGCGAAAGCCGCAGCCTGCCGGAAATGCTGGCCTTCCATAGCGAAGAACGCCGCGAGGCCTTCCTGACCTATGTCGTCGACCTTTATGCCGCCAATTTGCAGCGCAATCCCGATGCGGTGGCCTTGGACGAGGCGCATCTGGACCGGTCCGGCTATTACGCTTTGGCGCGCAAGGACCAATGGGGCAATCCCCGCGACCGCCAATTGGATTTCTTCGGCGGGTTGCGCTGGCGGTTCGAAGAACATGTTCCGGTTGAACGACGCAAAATCGACCGCATCTGCCTGTTCAAGACCAAAGCGGGCCTGCGGCTGCGCGATGATTTCACCTTGAACGACGAAGAGATGAACACCTATGCCTGCCAGTGGCATAACAATATCACCACCGCCTTGGTATCCTTCCGCACCGCCAAAGCTTTGCGGCGCAATCCAGGATCGCGGTATCAGATCACCGATTTCATGTGGCATAATTCGATCCCCTTCGACTGGCATAGCCAGCAGCTGATGGATCTGGGCCTGATGGAATCGGGGCAATGGTTTTAGAGCTGCGGCTTCAGGCAGTAGTGTTAGGGCTGTAGCCCTAAGCCCAGCGCCAGAAAGAAAAAGGCAGGGTTTCCCCTGCCTTTCGCGTCTTAAGCGCCCGTGACCCGCAAGATCACATCGCCCACATCATCGGCCACCAGCAGCGATTTGCCATCCGGCCCGATCGCCACGCCGACAGGGCGGCCATAGGAACAGCTTTCGTCATCCGACAGGAAGCCGGTCAGGATGTCGCGCGCCGGACCCGACGGCTTGCCATTGGCGAAGGGCACGAAGATCACGCGGTAGCCGCTCAGGATCGACCGGTTCCACGATCCGTGCTGGCCGATCACCATGCCCGCGCCGAAGCCGGGCAAGGTGCCCTCGGGCATCCAGCACAGGCCCAAGGATGCGGTATGCCCGCCCAAAGCGTAATCGGGGCGCGTGGCGGATGCGACCTTGGCCTTGTCCTGCGGCACGCGGTCATCGACGATCTGCCCCCAATAGCAATAGGGCCAGCCGTAAAACGCGCCATCCTTCACGGAAGTCAGATAATCCGGCGGGGTTTCATCTCCCAAGCCGTCACGTTCGTTGACAACCGTCCACAGCACATCGGTTTCAGGCTCAAGCGCCATGCCCACCGCATTGCGCAAACCGCCTGCGAAAATGCGGGACGCGCCGGTTTCCAGGTCCAGCTCCCAGATGCAGGCGCGGCCTTCTTCGGCTTCAAACCCGTCATCGCCGATATTCGACAAAGACCCCACGCCCGCATAGAGCTTGCGCCCGTCCTTTGACGCTTTCAGGCTGCGGGTCCAGTGGCCACCGGGTTTGAATTCCACCAGACGCTTGCCCTTCGCTTCATCCAAGCGATCATCGCCCAAGGCATAGGGGAAGGCCACGACACCATCGGTATTGCCGACATAGAAGGTGTCGCCCACATGGGCCATGCCGAAGGGCTGGCGCTGGTTGGCGACAAAGACCGACCGCTTTTCCGCCACGCCATCCCCATCGGAATCGCGCAGCAGCGTGATGCGGTTGGCGCTTTCACCCAAAGCCCGCGCGCGGCGCATGGTGGCATGCATGACGCGGTCATAGACGGATTTGGGCGGATTGCTGACGCTCATGGATTCGGCGACCAAGACATCGCCATTGGCCAGCACTTCGATCCAGCGCGGATGCTTCAGCCCTTCGGCAAAGCGGTTCACCTTCAGCCCCACCGCCGTTTGCGGCAATTGCCCCGCCGCCCAGCCCTTGGCGGTCGGCATCTTCAAGGTCATCACCTTTTGCGCTTTGGCGGTGGGGATCGCCGGGCTTCCCCCCATCGCCTGCACCTTCGGCGAATTCATCCTGCGCGCCAGCACCATCGACCCGCCGACAACCGCCCCTAATCGAGCCCAGATATCCATCCCGCCACCCCTCATGAAATTTGCGGTCAAGGTATCGCAGGGGGATCATCTTGGCAAAGGCAGAAACATGCAGGCAGGCGCATGATTATTTCGCCCCGCTCTTGCCCCTGTCAAAGCATTATGGAACTTAATTGATGTATATACCGTCGGCGCAGATCACCGCGCTCACAAAGTCCCGCGTCGCAGATCTCGGCGCCCAAAAAGGAACGAGTGATGACTTTGAACCAAGTCGAGGACTTCCTCGGCACTTTGGGGGGCATCGTCTGGGGGCCCTTCCTCCTGATCCCCTTGCTGCTCGGCACCGGTCTTTATCTGACGATCCGGCTGGGTGGCGTGCAACTGCTGTATCTGTGGCCCGCGCTGAAGCTGGGCCTTATCAAGCGCAAGGATGACGATGCCGAAGGCGACATCTCGCAGTTCCAAGCGCTGACCACGGCGATGGCGGCGACGGTCGGCACCGGCAATATCGTGGGCGTGGCCACCGCCATCGGCATCGGCGGACCCGGAGCCTTGTTCTGGATGTGGGTCACCGCGATCCTTGGCATGGCATCGAAATATTCCGAAGGCTTCCTTGGTGTGCGCTTCCGCACCCGCGACGCGGCCGGCGAGCAATCGGGCGGCCCGCAATATTATCTGGAACGCGGCATTCCGGGCGGCTTTGGCAAAGCGCTTGCCTTGTGCTTCGCGGTCTTCGCGGTCTGCGCCTCCTTCGGGATCGGCAATATGACCCAAGGCAATTCGATCGCGTCGAACCTTGAGCGCAGCTTCGCGGTCCCGACCTGGGGCACCGGCCTTGTGCTGGCGGCGCTGACACTGCTCGTGCTGGCGGGCGGCATCAAAAGCATCGGCAAGGTGACGGCGGGCTTCGTGCCGGTGATGATCCTATTCTACGTGCTAGGGGCCTGCTATATCCTGCTGGCCAATATCTCGAGCATCCCGAATGCCCTGTACGAAGTCTTCACCCAAGCCTTCACCGGCACATCGGCCGTGGGCGGCTTTGTCGGATCGACCATCATGATCGCGGTGCAATTCGGCGTGGCGCGCGGGATCTTTTCCAATGAATCCGGCATGGGATCGGCGGCGATTGCGGCCGCCTCGGCCCAGACCACCCATCCGGTGCGCCAAGGCTTGGTGTCGATGACCCAGACCTTCATCGATACGATCATCGTCGTCTCCTGCACCGGCCTGGTCATCGTTACCACCGGCGTCTGGGACCAGATCGATCCCGCCACCGGCAAGCAGCTTTCGGCATCCATCATGACTGGCGCAGCCTTCAGCCACGGCCTGCCGGGGGAATGGGGGCATTGGATCGTCACCTTGGGTCTGGTGATGTTCGCCTATTCGACCATCCTCGGCTGGGCCTATTACGGCGAACGCAATGTCGAACGCCTGTTCGGCCGCGCTTGGGTGATGCCCTTCCGCGTGATCTTCTCGTTGGTGGTTTACGTCGGTTGCACCGTGCAGCTGGGCGTGGTGTGGAACTTCTCGGATGTGATGAACGGCTTGATGGCGATCCCGAACCTGATCGGTCTGCTGCTCTTGTCCGGCCTGATCGCACGCGAGACCAAGCTTTACCTCAAGCACGACCCCAAGCTGGAAGCCAGCCGCGCGGAAATCGAAACCTTCATGAAGGGCGATCCCGGTTGGGACGACTGGACCAAGCATTCGCGCTGATCCCGCCTTTTCCGTAAGATGCGAAAGCCCCCGCTTGCGGGGGCTTTTTCACCTAGTAACGGCGCAGATTAAGATACCACCTGCTTCAGGCGGTCATAAAGCAAACGGTTGGGACAGTAATCCGGTGCGCTGACCTCAGGCATCTCCTGGGGCGCGGCACCATCGAACAGCGGGTCGCACAGGTCATGGCTTCGACATTCGCCACAGCGCGTCGCGGCATAGCGCAGCTCATGCGGCTCTAGCGCCTGCGAGTCGAGCGCGCTGTGCAGATCGACCCCCAGACGCGTGGCCATCTCCTGCGCCCTCGCCAAATCGGAGGGTCGTCGAAACAAAGTCATTGTGCATTCCTTCTGCATCAAGACCTGTCATAAACGCCCCTAAGCCCGCCAACGCATTGATCAAGATCAAGTAAATAATTGATTTCGGGCCAATCTTTAAAAGATTCTCCCCTGCCCCGCGCGGACAAGGCCACAACGCCCGCCCGAAGGCCTTTCCCGCCGGATGATATTTTTTCCCACAAACCTGCATCTTGCCGCTGGATTTTCCGGCACGGGGCGATCATGACCTGTCGCCAGACAAATCCGAGGTGAAACGTAT
>DALYSR010000115.1:0-11854 GCA_031991825.1 Paracoccaceae bacterium | reverse complement strand
GATCAGCTCATGCCTTGGGCATTCAAGACAGGCGTGTGATCGGGACACCGCTTACCTTCTTGCCGCGGATCAGGTCCATCGGAATATGGGAATTATGGCATTCGAGCGAAACCATATCGATCTCGGAGGTCTGCAGCTTGGGAATGATCTTTTCATATTGGCGCCTGATAACTTCGACACAAACGGGCGACAGGTTAAGAAGTTGGTGGAATGCCGGCCAGCCGACTCATTAGTGGCTTGGCCTGCAAAGCGGATGCAAACGCCTTGGTCGTTAGTATATCTGATAATGCAACCATATTGGGTGCGGCCCACAACGCCGAACTCAGCCGGCTTAGGAAGCGTCCCCAGATTCTACAATAAGCGCGAAAAAAAACGCGGGTATTTAAGCGAAAACCAATCGGTTGCAGTTTACTTTAAGAACGAACTAGGTAGGCCCGTAAATAATTGACTTTTGCATCACGTAATAAACATCTCTTATATCTACCAGGGGGGTTCTGAAAACAATTAATGATTTCCGAATTGAAGCTAAAGTGCCAAAAGTATCAGGAAACGTTAATCTCTTTCCTAATAAGTCGCGCAAAAAGCAAGAAAGAACCATTCTGGCCGAGAGCAAGTAATACTGCACGACGTGAGAACGATATCTTTTTGATTTACACCTCAGAAAGTAAGCGATATTTAACAAAGACAATTCTGCGACTTTTCTTCTTTTAAGGCGCCCACTATTGGCTTCGTGGTGGTATACAAAAGCCGTTGGTGCTTGAACATTGATACCATGACGTGAAAAGCGGTATGTTGCGTCGAGATCTTCTGCCGGGCAGTAAGATATTAATCCATCATCGAACGGTTCTTGTTCCGCCACATTTCGTCTTACCGTCATGCGGTATCCAGAAATCAGCATAATGGGGTGCGCCCCTGTTTCAGAAATCTCTATATCTATTGGAGCCACTGTGGGAAATTTAATAGAATCGTAAGGAATAAACCTTCTTTCCAATCGAAGCATTAACAATTCTTTTTCTATAAAATTCACCATTACATCGGGCAAATAACTCATGATTGTTTTTGAAAAACTTAAATTTCTACTGATCTTTTGTTGCACATTAACCGCATTTGATATATCTGGCTTCTCAGACGTGGCGGTTGCTGCTACAGCAGAAATTTTATGGCTGGTATCTAGTGTATAAATTCGCAGTATTTTTTCTGCACATTCTGGATGCATTAACGTATCATCATCGAAAAAGAATAAAATATCCGCTGTAGCAAGCTTTAGCGCTACGTTGCGCTGCCTAGTCAACGATTTTATATTTGATGCTTGATATATTAAATTGACATCACCCCAATAGCCTATGTTATTAATTCGGCTGTAATTAATTTCCCAGTCATCGCTGGCATCGATAATGATGACCTCTTTCGGCAGCACCGTCTGGGTTAAGGCTAAGCAAATCGCCTCTTCGAGGATGTCTATACGGTTTAAGGTCGATATACATAACGCCCAAGATAATTCTCTAGCGACGTTTGACTGATATATTTCAGACATGATTTTAACCACCCACTAATAAAAACATATAGAAAAGCTACACCATCCAGTCATGAAGATGATGGGGTCAATTCTATCACTCAGAAAGATCAAGAATTTTCGTAGATTTGCCCAGAAAAGGAGGTATGGAGAAAAAGGAAGGTGTCATTGTAAAATAGTTCAGCTTTTTTTTATCATGCAAGTGTTTTTCTTGATGAGTTGTATCGCCAAGTTCGAAACCCAACAGACCGGACGCACGCGGACGAAATTTTCCATAACTTTAAATGGCTTGGGCTACTTCAAGCCGATCAATGATCTGTTACGGACATGGCACAGGCGACCAAGCGCCGCGCCGTTGCGCCGAACGCATCTCGGAAGCCCATCGGGGCGGGATTTCATTTTCCACTATGGGGAGGAAGAGTTATGGCTCGCCTTACCGCGATGGGCCGACCCGATTATTCTGCGCGATGAACAGACTGAATAGCTCCCACCACATCCGGCGCTGAACTTCAGCGTGATTGAATGCGTCCAGTCGGGATGCGTGGCGCGAGTGAGATCGTTCCCGCAGGTGCAGCATCGACCGCGCACACCACGTCGCCCAACCCGACCCTGAACGCCAATATGCGGCCGCAAGCCGCGAGCGCGGAGCGGACCTAACAGCCCGACAGGCAGGATCAACCCCGCAGAAGGAGGGCGACGGATGCGATGAGAGAACGCAGCTTGGGACTTGATCCGAAATGATAGTCCGACCCAGACATCACTGTCGTCAGAGGCCGTCGCAAAGGGCGGCACGTTCACTCACGGCGGCGCGCCCCGAAACGGCTCATGTATTCTTTGTTGGCGTAAATCATTGAACTGAAATCGCTTTAGGGGGCAACCCTCACATAATGCGGAAACCCAAAGCGATGTCATCGCATCAAAGTTCCAACAAGCGCGCCAAGGATCGCCATCACCTCATCATTGCGCGGAAATTCGAATTGAGAACCCGCACCAGATCTGCTTGGCCTGATCAGCACATTGGCCAAAGCCGCGTGGCGCTTTTGTCAGCTGCTGCCCCACCGGCGCTGCCAACGGCCCGCAGCTACGAAATCGGCAAATAAATGCGGATTTCGACCTGCGGGGCGCATCCAAATAGACAACTCATGCGTATATACTGCTGACTCATGGCAAGATCCTAGGAGGGCCTCGATGAACCGGCGTCATTTTTCGTTGAGCGCAGTCGCAGGGCTGCTAAGCCTGCCGCAGGGGCTCGGCGCTGCGGTCGCACCTTCGTTCAGCTTTCCCTCGATCGACGGCGGCACTTTGAACACAGCTGACTGGCGCGGCCAGCCGGTTCTTGTGGTGAACACCGCGTCGCTCTGCGGGTTCAACGGGCAACTGGCAGATCTGCAGACGCTTCATGAAACCTATGGGTCGCGCGGGCTGGTCGTTTTGGCGGTGCCCTCGGACAGCTTCCGGCAGGAATATGGTGATGCAAAGCAGGTCAAGCAATTCTGCGAGATGCAATTCGGCATTACCCTGCCCATGACCGATATTCTGCCGGTGACGGGCGCGCAGGCGCATCCCTTCTATCGTTGGCTCAGCGAAACAAGCGGCTTCACGCCCCGTTGGAACTTTAACAAGGTTCTGCTGGATGGCGCGGGGCAGGTCGTCGGAACCTGGGGCGCGATGACCAATCCGCAGTCGGAGGCGATTACCGGGGCCTTCGCGACGCTGCTGCCGTGGTCGTGAGCCGCGCGCTGATCCTTATCCTCGGCGATCAGCTTTCGCCCGCGATCTCGTCGCTGGCGGGGGCGGACCCCGATCGGGATGTGGTTCTGATGGCCGAGGTGGTGAGCGAGGCGAAATATGTCGATCACCACAAGCAAAAGCTTGCGCTGGTCTTCGCGGCGATGCGCCACTTTGCCGAAGAGCTGCGGGACGCGGGCTGGCAAGTTGACTATCGGCGGCTCGACGAAGGTCTGCCTGATCTTGAAACGGCACTTGCAGAGGCGGTCCTGCGCCACACCCCCTCTGACATCATCGTGACGGAAGCCGGTGAATGGCGGTTGTCGCAGGCGATGCGCGACTGGGGTCTGCGGCTCGATCGGCCGGTCCAGATCCGAGAAGACCAGCGTTTTTTGTGCAGTCGTGCCGATTTCGAAACTTGGGTCGACGGGCGCAAGACAGTGGTGATGGAGCATTTCTATCGCCTGATGCGGCGCAAGACGCGCCTCTTGATGGAGGGTGACCAGCCTGCGGGCGGCCGCTGGAACTTCGACGCCGAAAATCGCGCCCCTGCGCAAGACAGCCTGTTCCTGCCCGCACCACCCCAAGGCGCAAGCGACCCGATCACCGCTGACGTGCGAGAGATGGTCGCGCGCGATTTTCCCGACAGTTTCGGCCAGCTTGACCCTTTCGTCTGGCAGACGACCCGCGCCGGGGCCGAGGCCGCTCGCGACCGCTTCCTGCGCGACGCTCTCCCCGATTTCGGGCGCTATCAGGATGCGATGGTGTCGGATAGGCCGTGGATGTATCACTCACTGCTTTCGCCCTATATCAACCTCGGCCTGCTCGATCCGCTCGACCTGTGCCGCCGCGCAGAGGCCGAATGGCGCGCCGGACGCGCGCCGCTTGCCGCGGTCGAGGGCTTCATTCGTCAGATCATTGGCTGGCGCGAATATGTGCGCGGGGTCTATTGGCTGAAAATGCCGGATTATGCCGAAGAAAACGCGCTGGATGCCAGACGCCCGCTGCCCGCATTCTATTGGACCGGCCAGACCACAATGCGCTGCCTCGCGCAGGTGGTCGGGCAAACAATCGAAACCGGCTATGCGCACCATATCCAGCGCCTGATGATCACCGGCACCTATGCGCTTTTGATCGGGGCTGATCCGGCAGCGGTACATCGGTGGTATCTGGGGGTCTATGTCGATGCCTATGAATGGGTGGAACTGCCCAATACGCTTGGCATGTCGCAGCATGCCGATGGCGGTTTTCTGGCGACAAAACCCTATGCCGCCAGCGCCAGCTACATCGACAAGATGTCAGATTACTGTCAGGGCTGCGCCTTTGATCCCAAGGTCCGGACGGGGCCACGTGCCTGCCCGTGGAACGCGCTTTACTGGGATTTCATCGCCCGCCATGCCGAGATTTGGGACCGCTATCCCCGCATGAGCCTGCCGCTGCGAAGCTGGCGCGCAAAACCCGCCGCCGAGCAACAGGCGCTGCGCAGCGCCGCGGCGATGCATCTGGCCGCGCTGGACGCCGCCCCGCTTTATACGCCCTGAACCAGACTGTGCGGCCTGCGCGCGCCGCGGCAGCGATCCGAGCAGTAGCGGACCTGATCCCAGTCCTTTGCCCATTTGCGTCTCCACGTGAATGGTCGTCCGCAGGCCGCGCAGATCTTCGTCGGCAATTCGGATTTGCGTCGCGCTTTCACCATGCCACTCTGTGACCTTTCCAGTCCCAAAAACTGCCGCTATCGGCGGGTGTCAGCCGGTCGATGACCGCAAGCAGCGCTTGGGCCGATTGCTGCGGCGATATCCGGGCATGACTGCCGCCATAGGGTGCGCTCAGATCGGTTGCGACCGTGCCCGGATGCAGGGCCACGACAATCGCCTCGGGGCGTTTGCGCGCAATTTCGATTGCGGCGGTATGGATGATCTGGTTCTGCGCGGTTTTTGCGGCGCGATAGCTGATCCAGCCGCCCAATCGATTGTCCCCGATCGATCCGACCCGCGCCGAAAGCGAGGCAAAGACCGTCCGCCCCTTTGGCTGCAGCATGGGCGTGAAATAGCGCAGCGCCAAAGCAACCCCTGTGGCGTTCAGCGCGAATTGGGCCGCCATTGCCGCAGCGTCGATGGCATTCAGGCTTTTTTCCGGGAGGCTGTCGCCTATCCGCAGCGCGCCGGTGGCATTGAAGATCAGATCAAAACCGCCCTCCAGCGTCTTGGCGGCCCGCGCAACGCTCGCTTGATCGGTCAGATCCAGCCCATGATCGCGCCGTGACAGCCCGACCACAGTGACACCCCTTGCGCCAAGCTCTTGCGCCAGCGCACGACCGATACCCCCGCTTGCGCCCAGAACCAGTGCTCTCATCGGCATTTCCCCATCGACGCCCGCGCGGCCTCATTCGCTCTCGATCTTAACACGAACCAGTCTTCATGGTTTCCTTTAACAGGTCGAAGGCATCCCTTCTGGGACCAGATTTGAGATGCCGCACCTCTGGCGATAGGCTCTGGGCGGGCTGCCGACAATTTCTTGAAAGATTTTTCTGAACGCAGCCGTATCAGAATACCTGTCTCCGATCATCGATTGCCTCATTGTCCGTTGGCCCAGCGGGACCAAACCGCACACTAATCTGGCAAACACCATGTGAGACGCAGCATCAACGACCTTCATAACGACCTCGGCGGCCATGATCGCTGAACGGGGAGGCGCGGGCGTGTCAAAGCAGCCGCTATCCTAGCCTCAGCCCTTTGCATCAGCGCGTGGCCTAGGAGATGCGGCCCGCGAAAGGGCGGGCCGCTGTTTCGTTTAGGCCAGTTCTTTTAGATCGGCCGCATCGAAGCCGGTCAAGTCTTGGATGCGATTGGCTTGCACCTTTTCGACCCAAGCAGGGTCCGAGATCAGGGCGCGACCGACGGCGATCAGATCGAATTCGTCGCGCTCCATCCGCGCGATCAGCCGGTCCAGCGGGGTGAACTCCGAGCTTTGGCCCGCAAACGCACCGCCGAAATCGGAATTCAGACCCACCGAGCCCACGCTGATGGTGGCAGCTCCGGTCAGCTTCTTGGCCCAACCGGCAAAGTTCAGCCCGTCATCGCCATCGATCTCGGGGAATTCGGCGACCCAGAACCGGCGCTGCGAGCAATGCAGCATGTCGACCCCCGCCTCGACCAGCGGCAGCAGCCAGTCGGTCATCTCGCTCGGGCTTTGGGTCAGGCGTGCCTTGTAATCCTGTTGCTTCCACTGGCTGACCCGCAGGATCAGCGGCAGATCCGCGTCGATCTCGGCCCGCACCGCCTTGACGATCTCGGCGGCAAAGCGGGCGCGGTCGCGAATGCTGGCCCCGCCCCAACGGTCGTCGCGCAGATTGGTGCCCTCCCAGAAGAATTGGTCGATCAGATAGCCATGCGCGCCATGCAGCTCGATGGCGTCAAAGCCCAAAGTCTGCGCCGCCTTGGCCGCTTTGGCAAAAGCCGCGATGGTGTCGGCGATGTCTTCCTCGGTCATCGCGCGCCCGCGCGGATCATTGGGGCCGACCAGACCCGAGGGACTTTCGATCTCGGCCTCGGGGGCCCATTCGCCCGCACGGGTCGAGCCGGTATGCCAGAGTTGCGGCGCGATTTTGCCGCCCACCGCATGCACCTGATCGACCACATCCGCCCAGCCTTGCAGCGCAGGATCGCCGTGGAAGAAGGGAATGCTGGGCATATTGCGCGAGGCAGGGCGGTCGATCACCGTGCCTTCGGTCAGGATCAGGCCGACCTGGGCTGCGGCACGCTTTTTGTAATAGGCAGATTGTGCCGCGCCCACGATACCCTCTGGCGCCATGGCCCGCGTCATCGGCGCCATCACGATGCGGTTTGCCAGCTCTAACCCCTTAAGACGGAAGGGGCGGAACAATGCGTCATTGGTCATAATCTTTATCCTTTGCAGTGCGGAGGCAATAGGTATATCGAGGATACCTAGTGTCAAGAAGGCACTTTGAGCGCACCACGTATCACCGAGGTAACCCATGTCGATCGAAACCCTTGCCCTTGAAGGCGAAGCTGTCACGCATTTCTCGGTCGATTGCCCCTCGCGGCTGTTGTTCGATCAATTGGCCGACAAATGGTCGATGATGATCATGACAATCCTCAAGAACGGGCCGACGCGCTTTAACACGTTGAAGCGTGGGCTTGAGGGGGTGTCGCAGAAATCGCTGTCGATGACGCTGAAACGGCTGGAGCGGAATGGCATTATCGCGCGCGAAATCCTCGCCACCACGCCGCCGGGGGTGGTTTATGCCCTGACCCCTTTGGGCGTGACGCTGCTGCCGCCGTTCTTTGCGATCCATCGCTGGGCCTGCGAGAATATGGCCATCGTCGATGCCGCGCGCGCGGCCTATGACCGTAGCCATCCCAATGAGCGCTGAACATGACGACCGATACCGTCGCGCGGCTGAGTGCCTGCAAGCGGTGATCGCGCTTTGGATATCCATAGGGCGGCTCGGTCGAGCGCATAGCGCAGGCGCGCGCCGATCCTTGGCCAGGCGTGAAATATTTCGTGGCCAATATCGCTGCCAGCGGCGGTCGGCGCTGACAGACGCATCAGGGGCACGGGGCTGCAAACCCGCTGCCACAAAGATTTCCTGGCTGTAGCGCCAAGTAACTTGGGTCTTCGTCCGAAGAGAATGCTTTTCCCGCATCAGCAGAATTTGCCCTGTTTGACCATTTGCCCTTAGCACAAACTGCCAAAATCCCGCCGCGATAAGCGATGGACCCAAACCCAGATTCCGCTCTTTGTTAAGGGCAATAGAAACAGGATCAGGGTGATATTTCATGGCGTCCCATCTGCCGCCGCGCCGTCTTAAAACCTTGGTAGGTGCAGCCAGCCTTGTCTGGACGCCGGAGGATCCCTCGCCGCGCACAGCCGTCACGCGCGCGGCCCAGCTGGCCAAACGCGCCGAAGCGGAAAAGATAACGGGGCTGTTCACGGCGGATGTATTGCAGGTCGATCCGACCGGCGTGGTGGGAACCACCGGCAGCCAAGAACCGCTGATCACCCTTGCCGCGCTCAGCCAGGCGACCAAGGATATCGGCCTCGTGGCGACCGTCTCGACCACATTCAGCGACCCCTACAACCTTGCGCGTCAATTGGCCACCTTGGACCATGTGAGCGGGGGGCGCGTGGCGTGGAATGCGGTCACCTCCTCCACCGGTGAAGAAAACTTCGGCGCATCGCCCTTGCCCAGCCCCGCACAGCGCTATGCGCGTGCCGATGAATTCATTGCGGTTGTGCAGGGGCTTTTCGATGCCAATGATCCGCGCGCAGCCAGCCGAAACGCTGGGGGCGCTTTGCGTATCCGATCCGACGGCTTACGCGCCATCCATCACAGCGGGCCGCATTTCACCGTGGCAGGGCCGTTAAATGTGCCCGCCCCGCCGCAATTCCGTCCTGTCCAATTCCAAGCGGGCCAATCTGCCGAAGGCGTCCGCTTGGGGGCAAGATGGGCGGAGGCAGTCTATACCTCGCAGCCCCATACCGATGGCGCGGTCGCTTTCGCCGCCGCGTTGCGCCGCCAAGCAAGCGGTTTCGGGCGCGCCGCCCGCCTGCCCTTGATCATGAATTCCTTCCACGCGCTGATTGGCGAGGATGATGCGGATGTGGCGCGCAGGCTGCGCGACAAGCGCGAAAGTGTCGATTACGACAAAGGCCGCATCAAGCTTGCCGATATGCTCGGCGGCGGGATGGATTTGTCCGATCTGCCGCTGGACCAGCCGCTGCCGGAAAGCCTGCTGCCCGATATGTCGCAGGCCCGCCGACGCCGCGGACGGATCGAAATCTTCGCGCGCTATGTCCGTGACGGCCTGAGCCTGCGCGCGCTGATCTTGGCCGCGCAGGAGACCGGTCATTGGTCGGTTGCAGGCACGCCGGAACAATTGGCCGATCAGCTGGAAGAACGCTTCCGGCTGGGCGTGCTCGATATCATCTCGTTGCATGGGCTTGGCAATCCCGATCAAGAGGATCTGCTGCTCCACGGCTTGCTGCCCGAACTGCGCAAGCGGGATCTGTTGGATCTGGACTATGTCGAGGGGGGCCTTAGGGCCAATCTGGGACTGCCTGCCTTGGAATTTGCGCCGGAGGCGGTGGCATGAGCGCGGGCAAGATCATGCATCTGGGGCTGTTCGCCTATCCGGCAGGCCATCATGTGGCGGCATGGCGCCATCCCCAAGCGCGCGCCGATGCGGGGATCAGCTTTGACTATTACCGCAACCTCGCCGCGCTTGCCGAAGGGGCGGGGTTCGACTTTCTGTTTCTGGCCGATGGCGCGGGCCAGCGCAGCGACGACGCAGGCGTTCTCAGCCGCACCGCCCATAGCTATGTGGCCCAATTCGAACCGATCACCCTTTTGTCGGCGCTTGCGGTGACAACCCGCCATCTGGGGCTGATGGCGACGGTCTCGTCCAGCTTCAACGAACCCTTCCATATCGCACGTAAATTCGCCTCGATCGATCATCTCAGCGGCGGGCGCGCGGGGCTTAATCTGGTGACCTCGGCCAATGATTGGGAGGCGCGCAATTTCGGGTTGGAGGCGCATTACGCCCATGCCACACGCTATGCGCGCGCCGCCGAATTCGCCGATGTCCTGAACGGGCTTTGGGACAGTTGGGAGGCGGACGCCTTTGTTTATGACAAAGCCGAGGGCCGCTTCTTCGACCCTGCGCGGCGTCATGTCTTACACCATAAAGGCCCGCATTTTCAGGTGCGCGGGCCGTTGAACGTGCCAAGATCTCCGCAAGGCCGCCCCGTCATCGTCCAAGCCGGAGCCAGCACGGCAGGACGCGCCCTTGCCGCGCGCACGGCCGAAGTCGTCTTCACTGCCCAGCAAAGCACCGATGAAGCCGTGGCCTTTGCACAAGATCTGAAAGCGCAGGCAGAAGGTTACAACCGCGATCCGCGGCATGTGAAGGTCATGCCGGGGCTCTTTCCGGTGGTGGGGCGCAGCCGTGCCGAGGCGCAGGATAAATTCGACCAGTTGCAGGACCTTGTCCATCCCGAGATCGGCTTGGATCTGCTGGCGGGGGTCTGGGTCAACATCGATCTGTCGCGTTACGATCCCGACGGGCCGCTGCCGGATCTGCCCCCGGGCAATGGCAGCCAAAGCCGCCAGAAACTGCTCTTTGATCTGGCCCGCCGCGAGGGGCTGTCGATCCGCCAGCTATATCTGCGGGTGGTCGGCGCACGGGGGCATTTGCAACTGATCGGCACTGGCAGCGATATCGCCGATGCCATGCAAGACCGCTTTGAGGCAGGCGGGGCGGATGGCTTCATCATCATGCCGCCGCTTTTTCCCGCCCATCTGCAGGATTTCATCACCTTCGTGCTTCCCGAGCTTCGCCGCCGCGGCTTGCGCCCTGCGCGCTATGCCGGAGCCACCCTGCGCGATCATCTGGGCCTTCCCGCAGAGACCCGCGCCCCATTGGACAGTCTTGTATCATGACGCAGCTTAGCCCTTCGATTGGCATCGGCTTGAACCATGCGTGGCAAATCCCGCCGCCGCGCCCCGAGGATTGGGTCGAGCTTGCCCGCAGCCTTGATGGCAAGCTCGACTACCTAAGCTTGCACGACCCCTATGGCAGCGACGCCATCGGCTTCGAGGCAAGCCTGCTTGCCGCCAAACTGGGGCCGCGGCTGCGCAAACTGGCGCTGGTGGCTGGGGTCGCGCTCAATCGGGTCGAACCCTTCCATGCCGCGACATCGATCGCGACGCTGGATTATATCACCCAAGGCCGTGCGGGGCTTTTGGTGCAGCCTGCAAGCGGCGCGCCGCAGCTGCTTGGCACGCTGAACGGCTATCCGCCCGAACATCCCTCCGAACAGGAACGTGATCTGTTGGATGCGGTGCAGGCCGTGCGGCTGTTGTGGGACAGCTGGCAAGATGACGCCGTGATCCGTGACAAAAAGCGCCACCGTTTCCTTGATGCGTCGCGTTTGCACAAGCTGCAGTTCAAGGGCCGCTATTTCTCGATCGAAGGGCCATCGATCACCCCGCGCCCGCCACAAGGACAGCCTGTGGTGATGGCCGAAGTCAACGATCCCGCCTCGCTGTTTCGGGGAGTGGCCTTTGCGGATGCATTGCTCTTGCAATCGGGGCGCGTGCCGCCGCCGGATTTTCTGGCCGGCGCCAGATGGGCCATCAGCCAGACGCGCCGCAACGGGTTGAAGCTGATCCTTGATGTGGCGGTGAATTTCGGCGGCAAACCGGTGAAACACAGCGCGGCCCTGACATGGACCGGCACGCCCGATGGTTTGGTCGCAGCGCTATTGCCGTGGTTTGACGCGGGCTTTCATGGCGTAAGATTCCTGCCCCGCCATAGCCTTTCCGATCTGGGACCCTTGCTGAAACAGGTGATCCCCGCCTTGCGGCAGGGTGCTGCGCCCGCGCAGCTCAGGCCTAGACTGGGGCTGGATCGTCCTGCAAACCACTTCAAGATGAAAGCGACCACGTGATGCCCGATCAACGCCCGCGCAAACAGGTGATCCTTGGGGCGCAATTCCCAGGCGTGAACAATTTTACCGTCTGGTCGGATCCGGCGGCAGGCAGCCAGATCGCTTTTGACTCCTTCGCCCATTTTGCCAAAACGGTTGAAC
>DALYSR010000114.1:6134-11925 GCA_031991825.1 Paracoccaceae bacterium | reverse complement strand
ACGGCATAAAGCAATGGAAACAAGAAGAATAAAGCCAAACGGGGCGAGCATTATGAAAAAGAAGCTTTTAATAACAGGATATAGCAACCCATATATCAAAGAAATGCTAACACTTGGAAGAGAATAAAATACTGAGGATAAATTCCAAAAATCACCTAAAAAGCCCCCCCTGCTATATAGAAAGACTATCGAAACCATACAGATAGAAATTGCACTCATAAGATCGGCTGATTTCGGGATGTTTCCTCGATCAAGTGCCTCATCTATTCTTTTTTGTGATGCCGCGTACTCTTTCTCTTCACCTTGCTCCGCAGTCATTCCCCTATATTACCTCCGCTGTATCTAAAAAATCATCTTCAACCACTGCATTAAAGAATAACTGCTTATAATTGCAAGCAAGGCAAGCCCGCACAAAGCCATAGCCGGTGCAAAAATCAAATGAACCATTAGAGCTGGCATAATCCTATTCATTATACCTAGCACTATATTGTACAGCATCGAGAATATAATAAATGGAACTGATAGGCTAAGAGCAATGTTCAGGCAATCGGTCATTTTGGGCAACAAGAGAGTGAACCAATACACCGCGCTTGAAATGTCTAAGACTGTCCAATTATCCGGCTTCGTCGATAGCGCATCATAATAAAGTTCAAATACGCCTAGATTTAATAATAAAAACGTAGCTGCATACTTCATCATTGTTGCAATAACCGGACTTACTTCAGCGCCAGTCGGAAACACTTGGGCCATTGATATCATGTTTGAAACAATGTGACCAAATATCTCCACTGAAAATATTAGAATTCTAAAGGAAAATCCTATAGCCAGCCCTACTGCTACATTTTTAATATAGTAAAGGTCGGAAAGATTGTGATCATCTTTTTCTGCACCACTTCCTATCAGAAGCGCAGTCAGACATAGAGTTATAATCAGCCTGATCCTCACAGGGATCACATACTCACCCAATCCGGGCAAGAATGCCATAGCCCCTCCAACCCGGAGGAAAATGCAGAGTATAGTGAAAAATTCATCCTCAATCTCAGAGCTGATTCCAGATATAGTTCGGATCAATTCGGTCATGCTGCCACAACGCCTACTATGGACGCTCTGGCATCAACGCTAAGCTCATCATAGCTTAGAACACTCACCTTCAGTCCCTTAGCTTGGACGATATTCTTCAAAAACCGTCTTCTAAGAGTTGATGTAACTATTGCAGCCGATATCCCTTTTTCGGCCAATCGATTAACGCGTTCAACGATATTGTTGGCCAGCCGAGCGAACTGTTCCGGAGGAAGAGAGACCTCTTTAGTGCCTCGTTCCCTTTCCGCTTGATGAGAGACGAATGCTAACTCCCATTCTGGAGCCAGTTGGATAAGGGGGACAGTTCCGTCTGTACGTTTATGCTCGGCAATTAATTGGAAACTTAACCGGTGCCTCACATGTTCACAGATTGCTTCCGCCGAGTTCAAGCTTCGCGCCTCGGCTATACTTTCTAGGATAAGTGGAAGATTCCGTATTGAGACCTGTTCTTCTAGAAGCAAGCGCAACACCGCCATCAGAAGATCCATCGGCACCTTATCTGGGATCATGTCGTCTAATAATCTGCGATTTGCGGCTGATCGTAGATTATCTGACACATTTACGAATTCATCTAGAAGTCGACGTAGGCCACGCAATGAAATGAGTTCAGGCAAATGGCTGCGGATAATTTCCAACAAATGGGTTGCGAGAACTTCAGCTGCAGAGACCACTGTCAGGCCATTCAACACAGCGGTTTCTTGATCTTCTTCAGATATCCAGCGGGCAGGTGTGCCATAAACAGGTTCTTTAACATCTACGCCATCTGGGGCGTCAATGCCTTCTGACAGCAGTACAAGACAATGATATGGCATCAATGTGCAGGTGACCCGTTCGACACCCTGTACCCGGATCCTGTATTGGCCATCATTTAGTTCAGGCGCGTCGGTAAGCCTTATTTCAGGCATTATCACCCCATATCGCGCAGCGACATGATTTCGCATGTTTAAAATACGGGAATCGAGACCGGTGAGTGGGTTGAGCACCATTTCGACCAAATCTGGTGAGAACTCCAAATGAATTTCATCGAAATCGAGGATGTCGCCCAACGGCCTCTTGCTCGCCACGGTCGTTTTTGGCGTGATCGGCGCCACGGGTTTCGGGCGCGACACTTTCCAAGCGAAATAGAAAAGGGCGATGGCGGCGATCATAAAGGGAATGAAAGGCATTCCCGGCACGACCGCAAACACCCCCATAACCACGCCGACGGTAGCAAGTGCTTCGGGATAGCGACCCAGTTGCGAGAAGAATGCCGCATCAGCGCTGCCTTTCGTGCCACCGCGCGACAGCAGCAGAGCAGAAGCAACCGATATGATGACTGCTGGAATCTGGCCGACCAAACCGTCCCCGACGGTAAGGATCGAATAGGTTTCGAAGGCCTTCCCGACGGGCATGTCGTGAAAGAACACGCCCATCACCAGTCCCATCACGATGTTCAGAACCGTAATCAACAGGCCCGCGATCGCATCGCCTTTGACGAATTTCGACGCGCCGTCGAGGGAGCCGAAAAACGTGGTCTCTGCCAGTTCCGTCTCGCGGCGTTGCTTCGCTTCCGCGTGGGTCAGCGCCCCTGCCGCCATATCGGCATCAATGGCCATTTGGCGGCCTGGCATCCCGTCGAGCGCAAAACGAGCCCCCACTTCGGCCATCCTGCCGGCACCTTTCGTGATTACCATGAAGTTTACGATCAGCAGCACGCCAAATATCACCACCCCCAGCAGCAAATTGCCGCTCATGATAAAATTGGCGAAACCCTCGATCACGCTTCCGGCAGCATCGGTTCCGGTATGTCCCTGACCGATAATCAACTTCGTGGACGAGACGTTCAGCGACAGCCGCAGCATCAAGGATGCCAGAAGGATCGTCGGAAAAGCGGAAAAATCCAGCGGCCTTTCAATGAAAAGCGCGACCGTCAGCATCAAGATCGCCAAAGCGAAGGAAAGCGCGAGCCCAACATCCAAGACCCAAGCTGGAACTGGCAGGATCATCATGACGATCACCCCCATCAGAGCCAGAGCCAGCAATACCGTCGGTTGGAATATATTCTGCCTGTTCAAAGTTATGCCGAACATTGTTGCGCCCTCAGAACAAAGGGCGCGGGCTGTCGCCGCCCGTGGTTGCCACCAGTGAACCCAAGCGTTGCCCGTCCCCCTCACGCAGCAGCGGATAAAGGTTCACACGTTCTGTAGATTCGGCGGATGCCATGCGTATGGGCTGATCGAAACCGTGCGACATTTGGGCGGATACCTTTGCCAGATAGCCTTCCGCCGCTTCGGGGCGATTGGAATGGTAGGCCCCTGCCGCCGCTTCCCAGCTGCCGTGACGCCCCTTCAATTCCTGCAAGAAACGTGCCGCATAATCTGCGTTTACTTCCGGTTCGAACATATGCGCGATTGATCGGAAAGCGGCGCCATGCCAATGCACATTGATCTGGAAACACCCGATATCGATATTGCTACGCCCTTCGGCCATGGCCTGTGCGACCTGCGCTTCAGCCGCTGCTGCGCTGGGATAAAAAGCGCCTTCACCGCCGTAATTCGCCGCCCATGGCCAAGGTGCCAGAACCCCGTTCTGGTTCCGGCCTGTTTCCACGCGTGTAATGGCCAACATCAGGTCCAATGGTACACCATAATTCCGCGACGCCTTCTGTGCCGCCTGATCGCAGAGCGCGCCCGAAGATGCGCCCGCCGCCAAAGGCAGCATGACGGTGCAGCAGCAGATGCAAAATCGGAGGACAAAAGAAAGCGACATGGGTTTCACCCGTATGACACCGCCCGTTCTGGCGGCTCGCTCAGACTAGCGGGCAATTCTTACCAAATAGGTAATGCGCGAAGATCCGTGCAGTCGTTCGACAAGTGATTGCCCATCGTGCCGCTTCGGGCGACAACGCCAAAGCGGCCCATTGAAAAGACGGATCTCATGGCACCTTCCTTCGGTCTTACGCTTTATAATCTGCGCCCCCGCAAGGCTTCGGAACCGGTGCCGCATTGGCCCGAACGCAAGCCCGGCGTCCTGATCTGGCTGCACGCGCCGTCCGCGAAAGCGGCGCAGGGCCTGCCTGAACTTTGCGGGCGGCTGATCGAAGATGAAGGCCATAGCGTTCTGGTCACCTGCCCCGAAGCGATTTCCCTGCCATCTGGCGTTGAAGTGCAGCCGCCACCGCTGGATGATCCCATACATGCGAAAGCTTTCCTTGATCATTGGCGGCCGTCGGTTGCGGTGTTCACCGATGGCGAACTGCGACCTGCCGTGATGCATGATGCCCGCCAGCGGGGCGTGTTGATGCTGATGGCCGACGCCCGCAAACCCTATCTGATTGCCGAGCGGGATGGCTGGTTCCCCGGTCTTGTTAAGTCAAGTTTACAAGGCTTTGCGCAGATCCTGACCCTTGACGATGCTGCGGCCCGCAGCTTCCGCAAGGCGGGTGCCAGCGCATCTTGTGTGCGCATCACGGGGCGCATGGAAGAAGCCAGTGCCGCCCTCCACTGCCTCGAAGCCGAGCGGGCCAGTCTGGCCGATATCCTTGCCTCGCGTCCGGTCTGGTTGGCGGCGGGCCTGCCGAAGGCGGAAGAGGATTTCGTCATTGCAGCCCATCGCGCCGCGCTCAACGGCGCGCATCGGCTGTTGCTGATCATCGCGCCCGAAACAGCCGAACGTGCGCCCGCCTTGGCCGAAAAGCTGACAGCCGCGGGCTTCATCACCGCCACGCGCGATTCGGATGAGGAACCCGATTACGATGTGGAGGTCTTCATCACCGACGGGCAAACCGAAATGGGGCTTTGGTATCGGCTTGCACCTGTCACCTTCATCGGCGGCAGTTTGGCGGGGGCAGGCGCGCTGCGCAATCCGATGGAGGCGGCGGCGCTTGGCTCGGCCATCCTTGCGGGCACCCGCACCGGCGCCTATGCGCAAAGCTTCAGGCGGCTGGATGATACGAAAGCGTCCCGCATCATCAATGCCCCGCGCGAGATGATAGATGCGTTGAACGACCTTCTGTCGCCCGACAAAGCCGCGCGCCTTGCACAAGCCGCTTGGATTGCCGCCTCAGATGGGGCAGAGGTGACCGAGGATCTGGTCACCACCATTCGACAATTCCTTGAAGGATAAGCGATGCGCGCTCCGCAGTTTTGGCAAAATCCACCTGAGGCACCGGGGCTGATCGCGCGGCTTTTGCAACCTTTGGGCGCGCTTTACGGCCATGCGACCGCGAAACGGCTGCGCAAACAGGGCTATAAGGCCAAGGTGCCGGTGATCTGCATCGGCAATCTGAACGTCGGTGGCACCGGGAAGACGCCAACCGCGATTGCGCTGCTGCAACGGCTTGATGGCGCGCATGTGGTGTCGCGCGGCTATGGTGGCCGCCTTGCGGGGCCGGTCAGGGTTGATCCGCAAAGCCATAGCGCCGAACAGGTCGGGGACGAGCCGCTGCTGCTATCCGCCTTCGCGCCCGTCTGGGTGGCCAAGGATCGCGCGGCGGGGGTGAAAGCCGCCGAAGCCGCCGGAGCCAAGCTGATCCTGATGGACGACGGCTTCCAGAATCCCAGCGTTCACAAGGATATCTCCATCATCGTCGTCGATGCGGCACAGGGTTTCGGCAACGGGCTGTGCCTGCCGGCTGGGCCTTTGCGCGAAAGCGTGGCGGCAGGGCTGAAGCGCGCCGATATGGTGCTGTCGATCGGCAGCGATGCGGCTCAGGCCGATTTCACCCGCCTTT
>DALYSR010000114.1:0-6124 GCA_031991825.1 Paracoccaceae bacterium | reverse complement strand
CTTTGGGGGGACAAGCTGCAAGGCCTGCCGCGCCTGCAAGGCATGGTGAAGCCCTTGCAGATGGGGATGGATTGGCAGGGCCAGAAGGTGCTGGCCTTTGCGGGTATCGGCAATCCCGAGAAGTTCTTTGCCACCCTGCGCGCGGAAGGTGCCGAATTGGTGCGTGCGATCGCCTTGGACGATCACCAACCCCTGCCAGCCGCTTTGCTGCAACGCATGGAACTGGAGGCCGCCGCCTTGGGCGCGCAATTGGTGACCACCGAAAAGGACCAAGCGCGGATGCCGCCCGCCTGGCGGATGCGGGTGCTGTCCTTGGTGGTGCGTCTAGAGGTGGATGACTGGTCCCCCTTCGACGCCGCCCTGAACCGCCTGAAATGACAACAGGCCCGAAGCGATGCCTCGGGCCTGTTGCATAAACTAAAGCAGCCGCTGTTATTTCAGCTCGGCTTCGAGCACTTCTTTCAGATCGGCATAGGCCATGTTCTTGTGCACTTTGCCGTTGATCACCAGCGTCGGCGTGCCTTGAATGTCGAACTCGGCCATATTGGTCTCGTAGTGCTTCATCAAAGCCGAAGCGGTCGCGGCATCCTGCATGCAGGCATCCATGGTCGCATCGTCCATACCGGCTTGGCGACCGATCTTCTTCAGGTTTTCAACGACCTGCACCGGCTCTTGATTGCCCAGCCAGTCTTTCTGGGTTTTGTACAAGATGTCTTGGATGCCGAAGTAGCGCATATCGCCACCGCAACGCGCCATCATCGATGCCCACAGACCATAACGGTCGAAATAAACCTCGCGATAGACCAGCTTGACCTTGCCGGTATCAATGAAGTCTTTCTTCAGCTGCGGCATCACCGTTTCGACGAAAGTCGCGCAATGCGGGCAGGTATAAGAGGCGTATTCCATCATGGTGATGGGCGCATCTTCCTGACCCAGCACCATATCTTTCACCACCACTTCCTTGGCTTCTTCAGCCGCAGGCGCGGTTTGTGCGACAGCCGCACCAAAGCCTGCGGCAGCCGGCATCGCCAGCTCGGCCGCGCCAAGGGCACCGGCTGCAACCAAGGCCAAAGCGGCCAGAGCGGTTTTATTCGACATCATTTCCTACCTTCTGTCGTCTTCCGACGGTTGAGAATGTTTTCAGCCAAAGTCTCCAGAGCCGCACGCAACCCCGGATCAGACACGACCGATGCGGTTTCGCTCGCTTCGGCCTTGATCGCGGGATCGACCGGCGGCGGCTCTTTGGCTTTGGGCGAGAATTCCGCCTGACCTTCCGCAAAGCCCACGGGCGCGGTTTGGGTCAAAGTGATGCGGCTGATGGCATTATAGCCATAAAGCCCATTCACCTTGGCACGGATCTTTTCCTTTTGCATCTCGATCATCGGGGCCATCGGACCCGAACACAGCACGATCAGGGTCGCGCCGAAACCTTCACGGCCATAGGTGACCTTGACCGGACGGGTCGCCCGCGCCATGTCTTCGCCCACGACATCCGCCCAATGGGTCAATAGCCGCGCCACGGCAAAGCCACGCGACTCGCCAGCCGCACGGACGGGGTTCTTCATGAACCCGAAGGCCGATTCGAAACCACGCATACGACGTTGCGGAGAAGGAGGGGGCGAGGGGCTGCGGGCCATTTTAAATCCTGTTATGCGATGGCTATCTTAACGTTGGCGCGCCCCACCGCCAGAGGCAAGCCCGCATGGAGTATATAAAACTTGCGTGACAACAGCTTCAGCCCGACCATGAGCCGCGATCTGCTGGCATGGTACGACGCCCATGCCCGCGACATGCCGTGGCGTGTGGCGCCCGCAGATAAATGCGCGGGCGTAAAGCCCGATCCCTATCGGGTCTGGATGTCGGAAGTGATGTTGCAGCAAACCACCGTGGCGGCAGTGCGCGATTATTTCACGCGCTTTGTCACGCGCTGGCCCAGCGTTGCCGATCTGGCCGCCGCGCAAGATGCTGATGTGATGGCGGAATGGGCAGGCCTTGGCTATTACGCCCGTGCGCGCAACCTGCTGGCCTGCGCCCGTGCCGTCGTCAAAGACCATGGCGGCATTTTCCCCGATAGCCGTGATGGCTTGCTGACCCTGCCCGGCATCGGCCCCTATACGGCGGCGGCGATTGCGGCGATCTCCTATGACGAACCGGCGGTCGTGGTCGACGGCAATGTCGAACGCGTGATGTCGCGGATATTTGCGGTTGAAACCCCGCTGCCGACCGCGAAACCCGAACTCACCGCCAAAGCCGCCCTGCTTACCCACCAAGACCGCCCCGGTGATTATGCCCAAGCGGTGATGGACCTTGGTGCCACCATCTGCACCCCGCGCAGCCCCGCCTGTGCCATCTGCCCATGGCTTGATCCCTGCAAGGCGCGCAAGCTGGGCATTCAGGCCGAACTGCCCCGCAAGCTGCCCAAAGCCGCCAAACCCCTGCGACAGGGCCGCGTCTGGATCGGATTGAATGACAGCCAGATCCTGCTGGAACGCCGCCCCGACCGTGGGCTTCTGGGCGGGATGCTGGGTTTCGTGGGCGATGCATGGGACGGATTGGGCACTGTCGAGCCGCCCTTCGACGCCAATTGGCAGGACCAAGGCGAAGCGCGCCATGTCTTCACCCATTTCGAACTGCATCTGCAGGTGATGACCGCCACCCTGCCCCTTGGCGCTAATCCTTTGCGCGGCCATATCGCCCTGCGCGAGGCCTTCAACCCCAAGGACTTGCCGACTGTCATGCGCAAGGCATGGAAGCTGGCGGCGCATCTATGAAGCGTTGATCTAAAGCGCCTCGGTGATAGAGTTCGGGCATTGATCCATTGGTGTTCCATGCCCTTTTCCCGCCGCCTATTTGATGCGCTTCCCTTCTGGCTATCGCTTGGAACCCTGCCCGTCGCGCTGTTGGGCGCGGCTTGGGGCGGGTTTTGGGTGCTGACGCTGCCGCTGTATACTTGGGTGTTGTTCACCTTTCTTGACGCGTTGACGGGGCTGAACGAAGCCAATGCGAACCCCAATACGCCCGATCGCGACCTGTTCTGGCACCGCTTGATCACATGGATCTGGTTTCCGGTCCAAGCCATGCTGATCTTCGGAATGATCTATCATGTCACCCATTCCAGCAGTTTGGGAGCATGGGAAAAGATCGGTCTTTTCTTTGGCTTGGGCGTGGTGTCGGGCACCATCGGCATCAATTACAGCCATGAACTGATGCATCAGCGCAATCGGTTCGAGCCATGGCTCGGCGATCTGCTGCTGGCGAGTGTGATGTATTCGCATTTCCGGTCCGAACATCTGCGCGTGCATCATCTGCATGTCGGAACCCCAAGGGATGCCGTCACCGCGCGCTATAACGAAGGCTTCCACCGCTATTATCCGCGCGTCCTGCTGGGCTGCCACAAATCGGCATGGCAGGCCGAATGCGCGATGCTGGCACGTGCAGGGCGGCCTTGGCACCATCGCTCAAACCCCTATTGGCGCTATTGGGGGCTGCAAGCTTTGATGCTGGGCGTTGCGCTGCTTCTTGGGGGATTAGAAGGGCTTGCGCTGTTCCTGCTGCAAGCAGGCGTGGCCGTCTGGCAGTTGGAGCTGGTCAATTACATCGAACATTACGGGCTGACCCGCGCCTATCTGGGCGATGGCCGCTATGAACATGTCAAACCGCGGCATTCGTGGAATGCGGCGCATAAGGCGTCGAACTGGCTGCTGATCAACCTGCAGCGGCATTCGGATCACCATTACAAACCCGACCGCCGCTTCCCGCTTTTGCAGAACTACCCCCCCGAAGAGGCGCCCCAACTGCCCATGGGCTATCCGGCGATGGCGGCGATGGCGATGGTGCCGCCGTTGTGGCGGCGCAAGATGAACCCGCAAGTGCGCGCATGGCGGCGCAGGTTCTATCCGGAAATTACGGATTGGACCCCTTATAGCAAGGGGACCAATCCAATCCCTGCAAGGACTTAGGCAATCAGGCGGCTGCCGTTATGCCCAAGGATCTTGGCAGTGATGATCTGGCCCTCGGCATGATCCTGACCCAGATCCACCTCGGTGAATTGTTCGGTGCGGCCCATACGCGGGTTTTCGACCAAAATGCGATGCGTCGCACCGACTTGGGCGAGCAGATGGCGTTCCAATGCCACATCACCTGCAGCCCGCAGACGCGCGGCGCGTTCCTTGATCAACGGCCCCTTCACCTGCGGCATCCGCGCGGCAGGCGTGCCTTTGCGCGGGCTGAACGGGAAGACATGCAGGAAGGTCAGCCCGCATTGATCGATCAAGCGCAGCGAGTTTTCGAACATCTCTTCGGTTTCGGTCGGGAAACCGGCAATGATATCCGCCCCAAAGACAATATCGGGGCGCAGACGGCGCGCATCTTCGCAGAACTTGATCGCATCATCGCGCAAATGGCGACGCTTCATGCGCTTCAGGATCATATCGTCACCCGCCTGCAGCGACAGATGCAGATGCGGCATCAGACGTGGCTCGGTGGCAATCGCCAGCATCAGGTTTTCGTCGGCCTCGATCGAATCGATCGACGAAATCCGCAGACGCGACAGATCCGGCACCAGCTTCAGGATGCGCATGACCAGATCGCCCAGACGCGGCTCGCCCGGAAGATCCGATCCCCATGATGTCAGGTCAACACCCGTCAGCACGACTTCGTTGAACCCGCGATCCACCAGACGTTTGATCTGGTCGATCACCACGCCCGCCGGCACCGACCGCGAATTGCCGCGACCATAAGGAATGATGCAGAAGGTGCAGCGGTGATCACAGCCGTTTTGCACCTGCACATAAGCGCGATGGCGGCCGAATCCGTCGATCAGATGGCCGGCGGTTTCTTTGACGGACATGATGTCATCGACCATGACCTTTTCGGTCTCGCCAATGAAATCGGCCGCACGCAGCGACTGCCACGTCTCGGCCTGCATTTTTTCGTGATTGCCGACGACTCGGGTCACTTCGGCCATCTCGGCAAAGGTTTCCGGTTCGGTTTGCGCCGCACAACCGGTCACGATGACCGGCACGCCGGGGTTTTCCCGTGCGAGCTTGCGAATCTCTTGTTTCGCCTTGCGCACGGCTTCCGCCGTCACCGCACAGGTATTAACGACCACCGCGCCCTTCAGGCCCGCGGCTTCCGCCAGTTCCTTCATCGCTTCGGTTTCATAGGCGTTCAGACGACACCCAAGCGTCGAAAAGATCGGAGCACTCATCACACAGCTGCCAAAAATGCGGGCGAGATTTCGCCTTCAAATACATATGCCACAGGGCCGGTCATCCAGACCCCATCCTCACGCCAGTCTATTTCCAGCTGGCCGCCGTCCAGATCCAGCACCACCCGCTTGCCGGTCAGCCCGCGCAAATGCGCCGCCACCGCCGTCGCACAAGCGCCCGAGCCGCAAGCAAGGGTGATGCCCGAGCCACGCTCCCACACCCGCATACGCAGATGGTCGGGGCCGATCAGGCTCGCGAATTCCACATTGGTGCGTTCAGGGAACAAGGGATCATGTTCGAACCCTGGGCCAACACCAGCCAAATCAACAGCTTCCGCATCATCGACAAAGAAGACGCAATGCGGATTGCCCATGCCCACCGCGGCAGGGCTGCCGTCCAACGGCAGCTTCTGCGTATCCACGGCATGGGACAAAGGCACATCGCGCCAGTCCAGCTGCGGCGCCCCCATATTCACCGACACACGGCCATCTTCCAGCCGCTTGGCCGACAAGCCGCCCCGCATCGTCACCAAAGACACATGATCGCGCCCAAGGCCGCGCATGACGTAATCCGACACACAGCGCGTGGCATTGCCGCAAGCACCAGCCCGCGTGCCATCGCTATTCCAGAAGTCCAAAGTGAAATCGGCACCCTCCGCGCCATCGCGAATTTCGGCCAATTGGTCGAAGCCCACGCCACGGTTACGGTCGCCCAAAGCTTTGGCCAAGGCAGGCGTCACCACCGCCCCGCGCCCGCGCGAGTCGATCACGACGAAATCATTGCCCGCACCATGCATTTTCAGAAAGGTGAGGCGCTCGGGGGAAGATGTGCTGTTCATAGGGGCGATATACGCCTTGGTGAAGAAATTTACCAGTGGCCTCACTTTTTGCTATTGACCCTCCCTGCTTCTGCCC
>DALYSR010000113.1:0-12078 GCA_031991825.1 Paracoccaceae bacterium | reverse complement strand
TGGCCCGTCATCGGGGATCGGATAGCTGACGGGGCGGATGCCGCGGAAGCTGTATCGGCCGTCGGCACCGGTGATGAAACGGCCGCGGTTGTTCCATTTGGGTTGGTGATCAGGCTGTTGCACGTCGTAATAGCCATCGGCATTATCCGACCAGACATCGACGCAAGCCCCCGCAATCGGATTGCCCTGCAGATCCAGCACGCGGCCCGAAAACAGGCAAGCCTCGCCCTTGCCATCAAGGCTGATATTCTCTCCCATCTGCCGGATTGGGGCGTCTGCCACGTGGAAGGGGCCGAAAACGGTGTTTTCGGTAGCACCTTCGGGGCGGCGGTTGTTGATCGCATCGACCAGCATCGAAAAGCCCAAGACATCCGATAGCAGAATGAATTCCTGCCGTTCCTTGGAACAGATCTGGCCGGTGCGGGTCAGGAAATCGATGCCCTGTTCCCATTCGGACTGGCGCAGCTGACACTCCTTGGCGAAGGCATGCAGATGCTTGACCAGACAGGCCATCACCTCGGCCAGACGCGGGGCGGTGGTCTCGCCCATGCGGGCATTCACAGTTTCGACCGAATGGTCTTCGCGGAAATAAGTCACACTATCAGTCCTTTATTAAAGTCTGTTGCGGCGTTGCGCCGTCGATGGGAAGGGGGCGGGATGCGACAAGGGCAGCGGATCGAAGCCGGTTTTGGCGACCAACAGCCCCCATATCCCCTTTTTGGCGCATAGCATCACGCCGATGCCAATCGCGCCCAGCAAGATCAGATAGACCGATCCGTAATCGGCCAGAGCGCGATGCAGGATATAGAACAGCGCCACCCCCACAATCGGACCGGCCAAGGTGCCGATGCCGCCGATCACCACGATGAAGATGATGAAAGCCGTCCAATCGATCACCGAAAATGCCGCTTGCGGGGTGACGCGGGTGATCTGGATGAAGATCAGCGCGCCACATAGGCCGGTGCAAAAGGCACATAGCACGAAGACCGCCGCTTTCAGCCGCATAGGGTCCACCCCCACCGCTTGCGCCGCCGCCACATTGTCGCGGATCGCCTGCAGTCCCAGCCCCGCTTTCGACCGCAGGAAAACCCATGATGCCGCGAAGGTGGCGATCCCCAAGGCCAGCATCACCCAGTACAGCAACGTATCCGCCGCCGCCGCACTGGAGATGTCCAGCATATCCTTGATCGGGCCGACACCCAGCATATCGCGGGTGGTGCCTTTGGGCAGCGAGGTGCCGGTGCCGCCGCCCAAAGCCTTCCATTGGCCGAACACCAGCCGCGCGATATCAGCCAAGACCCAAGTGCCGATGGCGAAATAGGCCCCGTTCAGCCGAAAGGCGAAGAACGCCGCCGGAATGGCCAAGGCCGCCGCCACCACGCCGCCCATCAACACCCCCGCCAAGGGGTCCCAGCCCCACAGGATGACAGCGCCGAACATCGCATAAGCACCAATGCCCACAAACCCCTGCTGGCCCACGGAAACCAGCCCCGCAAAGCCCGCCAAAAGGTTCCAGTTCAGCGCCAGCACCAATAGGCCCAGCACCGAAAACATATCCTGCATCACCGCGCGCGGCGCCCAAAGCGGCAGGCTGGCCATCGCCGCGATGACCAGGGCCGAACCGCCCAGCGAGGTGAGTTTATGCATCTGCTTCATTGCGGTTCCTCAATCCAAAGCGCGGGGGAACAGCCCGCGCGGGCGGAGCAACAGCACCGCCACAAAGGCCAGATGACAGGCAAGGATTTGCCATTCGGGGGTAATGGCCGCGCCGAAGGCCTGTGCAAGACCGATGACCGCACCACCCGCCAAGGTGCCCCACATGCTGCCCAAACCGCCGATGATCACCGCTTGGAAGGCATAGATCAGCCGCGCAGGCCCGATAGAGGGGTCAAAATTCGCCCGCGTTTCCAGATAGAAAGCCGCAATCGTGGCGACCACCATGGCAATGCCGGTGGCGATGGCGAAGATCCGGCGCGGGCGCTGCCCCATCAGCTGCACCGTCACCGGATCATCCGAGGTGGCGCGAAAGGCGCGGCCTAGGCTGGTGTGATAAAACAGCCAGTTCAGCGCCATGATCACCAGAACCGCCGTGGCGAAAGTCAGAAGCGGCATCACCCCCAAGGTCACCGGCCCCAGCGGCAGCGATGCGGTTTCAATCGGCCCCAGCGCGATCTTGCGGCTATCGGCGCTAAAGCCTTCCAGCAGCAGGTTCTGGATGACCACCGACAGCCCGAAAGTCACCAGCAGCGGCGGCAGGATATCCTCCCCCAAAACGCGGTTCAGGATCGCCGTCTGCAACAGATAGCCAAGGCCGAACATCAGCGGCAGGGCCAGAAGCGCCGCCCAGACCGGCGGCAGTCCCAAGGCGGAACTCAGCGTCAGGATCAGATAGGCCCCCAGCACCATCAGATCGCCATGGGCCAGATTGACCAGCCGCATGATGCCGAAGACCAGACTTAGGCCTGCCGCGAACAAGGCATAAAGCCCGCCCAGCATTAGCCCTTGGGCGAAGGTGTCGATCCAGTTCATGCGGGTCTCGCTCCGAAATAGGCGCTGTGGATGGCGTCGCGGGTCAGGTCATCGGGGCGACCGCTTAGCGTGATGCGACCTTCCATCATGCACAGCACGCGGTCGGCGGTTTTCATCGCCTGGCCGATGTCTTGTTCGACCACGATCAAAGATGTGCCGCCCGCGCGGATCATCGGGAAGGCCGCGTAAATTTCGCGGATCACCACGGGGGCAAGGCCCAAGGACAGCTCGTCACAAAGCAGAACCTGCGGGTTCGACATCAGCGCGCGCCCGATTGCCACCATCTGCTGCTGCCCGCCCGACAGCGCCGTACCGGCATGGCGCGCGCGGTCTTTCAGGATCGGGAACAGGTCATAGACCCGCGCCAGATCCCAAAAGCCCGATCCCTTGCGCGCCTGCCCGCCGATCAACAGGTTTTCCTCGACGCTAAGCGATGGAAACAGCTTGCGCCCTTCGGGCACAATCGCCACGCCAAGGCGCAGGATATCGGCCGCCGCAAGGCCGGAAATCCACTGGCCTTTCAGCGATATCTCACCGCCAGACACACGGGTGATGCCGGTGATGGCCCGCATCAAGGTGGATTTCCCCGCCCCATTCGCGCCGATCACCGCCAAGGTTTCGCCTTCGGCCAAAGACAGATCAAGGCCGAAGAGGGCCTGAAAATCGCCGTAATGCGCGGCGAGGTTGCGGATTTCCAACAGGCTCATGCCTCGACGCCCAGATAGATCTCGCGCAGCTCTGCTGCGGCCATCACCTCGGCAGGCGCGCCTTGTGTGACCACAGCCCCGAAATTCAGCACCAGCAGACGGCTTACAACGGAAGTCAGCGCATGCAGCACATGTTCGATCCAGATGATCGACACGCCATCGCGATGCAGATCGCGGATGGTATCCACCAGCGCGCGACATTCGCCATCGGTCAGGCCACCGGCGATTTCGTCCAGCAAGATCACTTGCGGCTTGGTTGCCATGGCGCGCGCCAATTGCGCCGCTGTCTCGCCGGTCAGCGAGGAGGTGAAGGGATGCGCGGGCGACCACCAGACTTCCGAGGTCAGGTAATTCCCCAGATCGCCCAAAGTCACCACCGATTCAGGGAACAAAAGCGCCTTGGCGACCGAGACCATCTTGGGCGAAAAGCCCTGCTGTTTGGCCTGCGTCCAGAAGGTGGTGAAATCCGGCGGGATTGGGATACCGGTCAGGATCTGCACATCGGCTTGTTTGAAGGCATTGATCTGGGCGGAAAAATCATCCGACATATTCTGATAGCGGCCGGTATCGGTCAGGGTGTAACCCGCCTGCGCCAGCGCGGGCGGCATGCCTTGATCGGATGCCCAAGCATTGCCGTCGCCATCATTGGGCCAGAGCGCGCCGACCGCCTTATTGCTGTCGATCTGCGCCCACATATTCATGAAAATTTGCACGCAATCTTCCAGCCCCCAGAAGAAGTGATACACGTAATCAAAGGCTTGCCAACTTGCGGGGTCATTGGGATTGCCCTGCTGGCCGATGAACCACGGCTGCCACGGGGCGACGGTGGAAATCACCGGCACCTGTTCGGCTTCGGCAATGGTGCAGACGGGATTGGTGGTTTCGGGGGTGGACGCGGTGATGATCAGATTGACCTCGTCACGGCTGATCAATTCCTTGGCCACTTCGGCGGCGCGGTTGGGATTGGACTGGCTGTCCTTGACGATGACTTGGATATCGAAACCCGCCGCTTTGGCCGCGGCCTCGAAATGCGCGACCATGAAGCTGTCGGCGGCGGCAAAGGGCGACAAGGGACCGGTTTGCGGGCTGACATAGCCGATCTTCAGCGGCACGCTTTGGGCAAAAGCAGGCAGGCCGATCCCCGCGCCCGCCGCCAGTGCCGCGCCCGATTGCAACAAAGTGCGTCTGGTCAACATCCGCATTTTCCTCCCTGAAAACCGCCAATAGGGGGGGGGTGGGATGCCGATGCTGCACGCCCTGCCCCAGCCGCCACGCCGCATATCCCATCCCTTCGACGCGGTGACTGCTGCAGTCTAGGACCATGTGATCGCGATTTAGATCAGTTGGATCAGCGATAATATTGCTTTGGGGTATATAATCCGCAGCCGATTTGGGCCGCAAAACGCATTTCACCCGCCACCCAAAACAGGGAGACGGGTGAAAGCTTCGGCTTTACGTCCTGATATCAGGGCGAGGGCTTAGGTCTCGTTGACGACGGGGTTCGACAGCACGCCGATTTCCGAGATTTCGATCTCGCAGATATCGCCTTCGCGCATCCACAGCGGCGGATTGCGCCGCGCGCCAACGCCACCGGGGGTGCCGCTGACGATCACATCGCCCGGCAGCAGCGGCAGGATGGTCGAGCAATAGGCGATCAGGCGCGGGATCGAAGTGACCAGCAGCGACAGATCGGTGTCTTGCACCACTTGGCCGTTCAGACGGGTCTGCAGATGCAGTTTGGTCGGGTCCGGAATTTCATCTGCCGTCACCATCCACGGGCCGAAACCGCCGGTATTGGCGAAGGTTTTGCCCGGCATGAACTGGTGGGTATGCTTTTGCCAATCGCGGACCGAGCCGTCGTTATAGCAGGCATAGCCCGCAACATAGGACAAAGCGTCTTCTTCGGAAATGCGACGGCCTTCCTTGCCGATGATCACCGCCAATTCGCCTTCATAGTCGAACTGGTCGGATTCCAGCGGCTTGACCAGCGGTGCGCCATGACCCATCTGGCTGCCCGAATAGCGGGCGAAGAGCACCGGATTGGGGGTCTCTTCGCGACCGGTTTCTTCGATATGGGCGTGGTAGTTCAGACCGACGCAGATGATCTTGTCGGGGTTCGGAATGACCGGCGCATGTTGGACCGCATCGAAAGCATGATCGGCCGGTGCGTCTTCCAAAGCCTTGGCCGCCGACAGATCGCCGCCTGCAAGGAAATCGCGCAGGGTAGCGGCCAGACCACGTTTGCCCAGATCGACGATACCCGCCGCATTTACCAGACCCCAGCTTGCGCCGTCAGCGGTGTTGAAGGAACAGAATTTCATGGTCAGACAGTCTCCGGTTTGGAATGCGTAAGGGGGTCGGGCAGCACAAGCTGCAAGATAAGCGCAAGTTCGGTCGCGCTATCGGCATGGGCCAGCACGTGGCGGTCAGGCCGCAGCAAAGCCGCGCCCACGCCTAGTCTCTCCAGATGCTCGCGGGCGTCGGGGGCATCTTTTTCGGTCACCACCGCAAGGCCTTGGGGCAGAACCACGCCTTGCAACAGCGCGCTATCGGCCACCAGCACGAAGCGGTGCAGCAGCGTGTCATCCATCAAGGCGCCTGAGGTCAGACGCGGCTGGCCGAACAAGCAGCCCGCTTTCGCGCCTGTACCAAGGCCCGCCCCCAGCGAGGGCGCGATGCTTTCCATCTTGGCACCACCGCCCGCCATCGGGAAGGCCGCTTTCAATGCGGCTTCGCTATCGGCGGTGTTGATCAGCCCGCCAAGACGGACGGCGGTCTGGATATATTCGCGCGCATTGGGCTTGCGTTCGTCTTCATAGCTGGCCAGCAGGGCTTCCGCCGCCTCGCCCTGCACCTGACCTTTGCACAACAGCGCCAGCTTCCAATACAGATTGGCCACATCGCGGATGCCCGCACACATGCCTTGGCCCATGAAGGGCGGCGTCTGGTGGCAGCTGTCGCCCGCCAGCAATAGCCGTCCCTTGCGCCAGTCTTTCGCCACCAGCGAATGGAAGACATAGACGGCGGTGCGTTCAATCGTGGCTTCTTCGGGGGTGATCCAATCGGCCAGCAAGTCCCAGACGCGTTCGGGGCGGCTGATGTCATTGCTGTCTTCGTTGGGCAGCACGGTGATTTCCCAGCGACGCCGCGCGCCCGGACAACGGACATAGGTGGCGGGCCGGTCGGCACGGCAATATTGCACCGAATGATCGCCCAGTTCCGGCTTGTCCTGCGTCAGGATCAGATCGGCCACCAGCCAACGTTCATGGAAGCCGTGATCTTCCATATCGCTTTCAATGAAGCGGCGGACCAAGGACCGCGCGCCGTCGCAGCCGACCAGATATTTCGCCTTGGCGCGGATCACCTTGCCACGGCTCATGTCTTCATAGCGCAGTTCCACGCCGTCGGCTTGTTCTTCGACCATGAACAGCTCGCAGCGGGTGCGCACCACCACATTGGGATGACGCGTGATCTCGCGGCGCAGCACGGCTTCCAGATCCGGCTGATGGAAGCGGAAATTCGAGCGCCAGCCCTGCGGGCCGATGCCCTGCGGGCGCGGCCAGTCCAACAGCAGCTTGCCCTCGCCATCGACAAAACGCATGCCCGGATGGCGGGCGGTCAGGGGTTCCATCTGTTCGGCAATGCCGATCCATTGGAACACGCGCATGATTTCGGCGTCGAAATGGACGGCGCGCGGCAAATGATAGGCCGATGATTCCCGTTCCAGCACCAGAACCTTCAGGCCGCATTGGCCCAGAAGATGGGCCAAGCTGGCCCCCGTCGGGCCATAGCCCGAAATTGCGATGTCAAATTCCTCGATCATTCAAGCACCTTGTTTGGCGAGTTCGCCATAAAGCCACGGGCAATCCGCCACCTTGGGCGCACGCACGCCGCGGGCCGCTGCCTCAAGGCGCATGTCGCGCAGACGTTTGCGCCCGCCCTCTTCTGTCAGATACAACCGCTCATGCCCCCAGAAGCTGGGACCATCGGTGGTCTCATGCGGCTCCCATGTGGCGGGATCGATCAGCCGCCCGCCCCAGCCGTTTTCGACAAAGAAATTCGACGGCGTATTGGCATAGAAGCTGGTCATGTAATCATTGGTATGGCGGCCCAAAGTATAGGCGACGCCGTCCTCGCGCAGCTGCGCCAGATCATAGCCTTGGCCCACATCGTCAAGGTTCTGATATTCAACCATGAAGTGGTGGAAGCCTTCCTGACCCGATCCCACCATCGCGAAGGAATGGTGGCGGTCGTTCAGGTGGAAGAAATACAGCCCGTAAGGCTTCAGCCCGTAATCGGTGACATGGAAATCGAGGATGTCGCGGTAAAACGGCATCAAGACGTCGATATTGCTGACATGGATCACCGCATGGCCCATGCCCAAAGGCCCCGTGTTGAAGCCGTCGATCGGACGGCCGGGCACGAAGGGATCGGATGCGATCATCGGCGCATGGAACAGTTCGACCTGATTGCCCGAGGGGTCCTTGAAGCGGATCAGATCGCCCACGAAGCGACGGTCGCACAATTCGCGCGAGCCGTAAGTCACCGGATAGCCCGCCGCATCAAGGCGCGCGCCGTAATGTTGCAGATCGGCCTTGGTGGCGACTTCGAAGCCCAGAAAGGCCAAAGTTTCCCCCGGCTCATCCGACACCAACAGGCGCTGCACCTTGTCATCCATGCGGAAGGCAACCGCTTTTCCGCCCCGATCCACCCGCTGCATACCCAGCAGCTTTCCGGCGAAATCCGACCAATCATCAAGACGGTCGGACCGGACGCCCAGATATCCTAAAGCTATGATTGCCACGGCTTTTCCCCGATTTGTTCCTAAAGAACTTAACCCGAGGCGGCGCAGATATCCGGTTCAAATCCCCAGATGTCCGCAGAGCGGACACCCCCCTTCCGCCAAGCCGAAAGAGGGGCCGAAACAGCCTTGATCTAAGCAGGCAACGCCATGGCGCGGGCGATGCTGGGGCGTTCGGACAGGCGCGCGTGATAAGCGGCCAAGGCGGGGGGCAGATCCATACCGATCCGCGCCTTCCAGTTCAGCAGATAAAACACCGCCGCATCGGCAATGGTGAATCGCTCGAAGAAGAAATCACGCCCTGCCAGACGAGATTCGAGCTGGGCAAAGCCCTCACGCAAGACCGCGCGCCCCGCTTCGGCCAAATCGGCTTGCGCGGCGGGGTCTTGCAGGAATTTGTCGGGCCGCATCGCCAAGGTGGCGCCGCGCATATGCAGGCTGGAGACCACATATTCGACCAATTCCATCGCAGGCCACAGATCGTCCGGGTTTTCGGGCAACAGGTCCGCCGCGGGGAAATTCTGCGCCAACCACAGCGAGATCACCGGATATTCGGTCAGCAGCCGCCCATCGGGACGGATCAGGGCCGGCACTTTGCCCTTGGGATTGATCGCCAGATAGTCGGGGCCGCGCTGCTGCGCTTCGGCCAGTTTCAACGCGACCAGATCGTAAGGTGCGCCGATTTCTTCCAGCAAGATACGGATGCCCAAAGCGCAACTGCCGACGGCATAGAACAATTTCACAGGTCGTCCTCCTTGGATGATGGTTGTGTCGCCGCCAAAGCGGTGGCGATATCATGGGCCAAGGCCTGCAACGGGGCCAAGGCGCTGGCAACGGCTTCGGCGGTTTTCATCGCAGACCGGATCCAGATCATCGAAACCGAGGCGACAGTCTGCCCCTCGCTGATCACCGGCACGGCGATGGATGCGGTCTGGGCGCGGAATTCGCCGAAATCACGCAGGGCATAGCCCCGCGCGCGCGCCTCCGAAATCATCTTGTCCAGCCAGCCGTTTTGCAAGAAGAACAGATCGGCCGGATCGCCCAGACGCCTGAGGTGCGACAGGATCAAGTCGCGTTCCTGATCGCCGCAAAAGGCCAGATAGGCCCGACCCGCCGATGTCCGCAGCACCGGCATCCGGTAGCCGGTCATCGCGCGGTCGATCGACAAAGGCGAGCGGCCATGGGTGGTTTCTTCGATCACCATGGCGGCATTGTCATAGATCGACAGATCCAAGGGCCAGACCAGCTTGGCGGCATATTTCGCCAAAAGCGGCGCGCTGACGTGGCAGATCTGCGAATTGCGCTGCGAGCTGTCGCCCAAAGACCCCGCCAGACGCGTCACCCGCACCAGATTGGACGAGGCGGAAAACACCACATAGCCGGTCTCTTCCAAGGTTTGCAGCAGGCGATAGACGGTGGGGCGCGGCAGCGACAAAGCTTTGGCGATCTCGCCGGGTTTGGCCCCGCCCATCACGTTGATATAATGCAATATCTCCAAGCCGCGCTGCAGGGACCGCACGCCGTCGGATTTGGATTTATCGCTTGCATCACTCATGCCAGATCATCCGTCAGGGGCGTAAAGGGCGCATGGGGCGCAAGGGCCATTTGCGCTGCCACATCCGTATCGATTTCGACGTCAAAGCTGTTGAGCATGAAGCCCAGCATCGCATAATGCGCGACTGTCGCCATCAAATCCAGCATGGCTGTCGTGCCGAAGGCATCGATCAAGGCGGCTTGGGTCTTGGGCAACAGCCGCTTATGGGCGAAAAGCTGGTCGGTAGCACGGATCAGCAGGGCGTCTTGGGCGGACAAATCCTGCCCGTTGCCGCTGATCGCCAGAATGCGCGCATCGCTCATGCCCAGCTTGCGCGAGCGATAGACGTGATGCGCCCATTCATAGGCCGATCCCAGATTGAGCCCGCTGCGCAAGATGACCACTTCGCTCAATTCGGCGCCAAGGGTGGTATTGATCACCACATGGTTGCGGAATTTCTGCCATGCGCGCAGCAGATCGGGATGATGGGCCATGATGCGGTAAACATTCAGCCGTCCGGCAAAGCCCGCGCGCATCTCTGCAATTTCAACGGGCCAATTCGCATCGGTGATAAGGGGCAACATTGGCAAGCCTTTCAAGATGACGGACGCCCCCGCATGTCGCGGAGGCGTTTGATATCATGGAATCTTAGGGCGATGATCGCTTAGGGGCTGTTCATCGGCAACCACAGGACCAGCGCGGGGAAGGCGATGATGATGGCCAGCCGCAGGATATCGACCATGATGAAAGGCACCACACCTTTCCAGATTTCGGCGATCTTATAGCTCGGGCTGGTGGCTTTCAGCACGAATAGGTTCATCCCGCCGGGCGGCACGATCAGGCCGATCTCGACGATGGTGACCGCATAGATGCCGAACCAGATCAGATCGACCCCCGCCATCAGGCAGATCGGCACGAATAGCGGGATGGTCAGCAACAGCATCGCCATTTCATCCATCAGCATGCCAAGGACAAAATAGATGGCGGTCATCACAAGGATCACCAGCAGCGGGCTGCCCATCACCCCCGAGAACATATCCGTCAGCACGAAGGGAAGGCCGGTCAGCGCCAGAAAGCCGTTAAACAGATTGGCAGCGATCAGCACCAGATACAGCGCGCCACAGGTCAAAGCGGTGTCCAAAGCGGCATTCACGAAGCCCCGCAGGCTAAGATTGCGCGAGAATATCCCATAGCCCAACATCACCGCGGCCCCCATCGCCGCCGTTTCATTGGCGGTGAAGACGCCGGTATAAAGCCCGCCCATGATGATGGAAAAGACCAGCAGCGCGGGCAGCATATCGATCACCGCGCGGCGGCGTTCGGGGCCATTGGCGCGTTCGCGGCAGATGCCGGAAAATCCGGTCTTGTTGAAGACCAAGGGCAGCCAGACCGCCAGCGCGTAAAGGATGATCGCCAGCAGGACCGGTCCGGCAGTGGCCAACATCAGCTTGCGGATCGATTGTTCGGCCAAGAAGGCATAGATGACCAGAATGCTGGAGGGCGGGATCAAAATCCCCAGGGTGCCGCCCGCCGCCACCGTGCCCGCCGCAAGCGGACGCGGATAGCCCGCGCGTTCCATTTCCGGCAAAGCGATCCGGCTCATGGTGGCGGTGGCCGCCATCGAGGATCCGGCGATCATGCCGAAGCCCGCGGAAGCGCCGACCGTGGCCAAGGCCAGACCGCCGCGGCGATGGCCCAACAGCACTGCCATTGACCGGAACAATTTGGTCGACAGCCCGCTTTGCACCGCAAGGTTCCCCATCAGCACGAAAAGCGGCAGCATGGTCAGGGTATAGTTGGAAATCGATTCCCAGACGCTGGTTGCGCTCATGATGGCGGTGGCGTCGGGTCCCAGCATCCAAAGCGTGCCCGCCACCCCCACGATCCCCATCGCCACCCCCACCGGCACTTCCAGCATGATCAGCACGAAGGTGATGGCGAAGCCCACGGCTCCCATAGTGAATCCGTCGTTCATATCAGTCTCTCCGCTCGGTCAGTTCGCGCCACAGGCCCAGAAGGGCGGCGGCCAGTGCCAGCCAGAAACACAAAGCCACGACCGTCATCAACATGCTCATCGGCAGGCGCAGGTCGATGGTCGTCTCTATCGTGCCCCAACGGTTCATCGCAAAGCGCGTCATGATCCAGGTCAGCATCACGGCAAAGACCAAGGACAGCAGGGCGCCCAAAACGCCCAAGGGCCGCGCGAAGCGTTCGGGCGACATTTCCGAAAACAGTTTCGCGCTGACATGGCTGCGGCGGCTATAGCATTCGGGGATCGACAGCAGCGCGCCCATGGCGATGCTCAGACAAGTGATTTCAATCGAGGCGGGCACATTGGCGCCCAACAGGCTGCGCAGCATGACATCCACCACCGTGACGCCCGCGCCCAACAGATAGAAGGCAACCGCGAGCCACAAGATCGCATCGCGCCATCCGGTTTTTGCGTGATTCAAACCCATGTTGCCTCCTGCAAAGGCACTGCGGGCAAAGGGACAGGGTGCGTCCAG
>DALYSR010000112.1:0-12174 GCA_031991825.1 Paracoccaceae bacterium | reverse complement strand
ATCGAAATCGATTGCAGCTATGACGAACTGCGCCAGCGCCTCGCTACCGGTGAAATGATGTTCGCCTATAAGGTCCGCTATGAGCGCTGCGCCGATGGCCAGTACTTTGTGGCCGGTCGCACGCCTTACGACTTCAGCCGCGACGCCATCGCCCGCATGGAGCCGAACCTTATTCCGATCGCAGAGGAGGTGGCTGCGTGAAACACCCCCTACACTCCCCCGAAATATCTGTCTTCCTCCGCATCGAAGGCCGCACTCTCCCTCCCTATCGCGCGGTTATCGAACGGCCACGCAACCTCCCGATCTTTTTCACCGGCATCACCGCAGACGAGGCCCGCAGCAAAGCTGCAGCATGGTGCAAAGAGCAGGCTGATCAGCACCAAGCCCAGTTCGCAGAGAAAGCCGCAAAGGCTGCGCGCAGAGGAGAGAAAATGGCATGAAGAATAAGCTCACCGACCTGAACAACCACCTGTTCGCCCAGCTCGAACGTCTTGGCGAAGAAAACCTTTCGGCAGAACAGATCGAGATGGAGGTGAAGCGCGCAGGCGCAATCGTGAACGTCGCCGATCAGATCGCCGCGAACGCCGATCTTCAGCTTAAAGCGGCGAAACTCTTTGCGGATCATGGCCCGCAGATCCTGCCCATGTTGCCCCAGATCGGTGGCCCTAAGGCGGAGCAGTGAGGTGAAAGGCAGCCCGATCACCTATTATCCCGACGAGCTGGCATGGATCGAAGCCAATGCCACGATGCCGCGCAAAGAAATGCATCAGATGTTTATCGCGCGTTTTTCTCGGCCGGAAATCAGCCTCATCAACCTGAACTCTCTGTGCAAGCGGAAGGGTTGGATGACGGGGCGCACGGGCCGGATCGAGCCGGGGACAACCCCGCTGAACAAAGGCAAGAAGATGCCGGACCACGTGCGGGAGAAGTGCCTCAGAACCGCATTTCGGAAGGGGAACCTGCCGCACAATGCTAAGGGCCACGGCCATGAGCGGATCGACAGCAAAGACGGATATGTCGTGATGATCGTGGACGAAGTGAACCCGTGGAGTGGGGCTGCAACAAGACCGGTCCACAAGCATCGCTACCTTTGGGAACAAGTCCACGGCCCCATCCCCAAAGGCCACACCCTGAAATGCCTCAGTGGCGACAAGACCAACTGCGACCCATCCAATTGGATCGCAGTCCCCCGCGGAGTGCTCACGCGCCTGAATAGCCGGTGGGCGCGCATGAAGCTGCACGAAGCCCCCGACGAGCTTAAGCCAACCGTCCTCGCCACAGCCCGCGTGAAGCAGGCGATCTATGAAGCCAAGAAAGGAAAACGGGTATGATCAGCCGCGAGGCAGCTGCAAATCCGCCGAGACACGCCATGCGCCCAAGTGACCTCCGTAAAGCGATGCTCGAGCTTAACGCTGCGGGCAATCGCGTCGAACTCAAGCCTGATGGTACACTCGTCTCAGTACCGATAGCCAAAGCGCCCAGCGCCGATGTTGCTGACCTGATTGATTGGAGCCGCAGAAAGTGAAACGCGACCTGCCCGCCTACTGCTACCGGAAGGGCAAACGTGGGTACGTTTACTTCATCCGAGGCACAACTTGCCAGCGAATCGCCAGCGCACCGGGTACCGCAGAGTTTGCGGTCGATTACGCCCGCTTGCTGAAAGGCAGATTGGCCCCACCCACACAGACCATCGCGAAGCTGATCACCCATTACAGGCGCTCGCCCCGCTGGGCAAAGCTGGCAACCAACACACGGCGCTCCTACGAACGAAGCTTGGAATACTTTGAAAGCGTGGCTGGCAACATTGACCCTGCCTCGCTTCAGCGGTTCCACATAATCCAGATGCGGGATTCGCTCGCTGACAAGCCGACGGACGCCAATAGGAAGATTGGTGCGCTATCCGTCTTGTTCGAGCATGCGATCGACATAGGCTGGCTAACTGCCAATCCGGTGAAAGGCGTTCGCCGTTTGGAGGCGACTGGGCGAGTGCGCAGTCCATGGCCTGCCGAAATAACCGAAGCATTTCGTGCCACTGCGACTGACCGCACTCTCCTGATTTTCGAGCTGCTCATTGGCACAGGGCAGCGCATTGGCGATGTGCTTTCCCTGCGCTGGACCGATCTGCACGACGATGCATTCACCCTTACCCAGGGGAAAACCAAGACCCAGCTCCATATCCCCCTGACGGAGCATCTGCGAAGAATTCTGGAAGCTACGCCGCACCTCGGTCCATTCATCGTCTCGCAGAACAATGGGCTCAAGGTCAGCTATCAGTTGGCATGGAAAGATATCATGGCAGTTCGCGCACAGATCGGCGCTGAGGCCTACGACATACACGGGTTGCGCTACACTGCTGCCAGCGAGATCGCCGCTATACCAGGAATGACGGCAGACCACGTGAAAGCAATCACCGGTCACTCAGAGGCGGCAATGGTCCAACTCTATGCTGGCCCTGCGATCCAGAAAGCACGGGCTGCAGAAGCTCAAAAAGCGCGGAAAAACAAACCCGAAACAAAGGGAGAATTTTGAAATTCGTTTGAAATTGAAACGGATTATCATTGATTTTAAACGATAAATTTCGAAATAAATATGGTTCAGGAACATCTCTTTGGTCAGCGTGGTCCCCTTGCGCAGCGACAGCAGTTCCAGCATCTGGTATTCCTTGCCAGTCAGATGGACGGGCATGCCTTCCACTTCGACAGTCTTGGCATCCAGATTGACCAAGACCCGTCCCGTCGAGATCACCGATTGGCTATGCCCTTTGGAGCGACGGATGATTGCATGGATACGCGCCACCAGCTCCTCCCGATGGAAGGGTTTGGTCAGATAATCATCCGCCCCGAACCCGAAGCCCTTGAGCTTGTTTTCGGTGTCATCCGACCCCGACAGGATCAGGATCGGCGTATCCACCCGAGACAGGCGCATCTGTCGCAGCACCTCATGACCCGACATATCCGGCAGGTTCAGATCCAGCAGGATCAGATCGTAATCATAAAGCTTCGCCAGATCGATGCCGTCTTCACCCATATCGGTGCAATAGACATTGAAATTGGCATGGCCCAGCATCAATTCGATGCTGCGCGATGTGGTAGGATCGTCTTCAACCAGCAAGATTCGCATCTTCCGTTCTCCGCTTGGACAAGGCTTCGACAGCGACTGTGACGGTGATTGGTTAATCCATGGTTACTGTCGCACGACAGCGTCCTAAAACCAGTTTAAACTTGGCGATATTTTTGAATTGTCGTCACTTTCAGACCTTCGGTCCCGAACTTTTCAACTGCAGATTGCCACAGTGAAAACTCTTCTTCTGACAGGTTGTAGCGGTCCAGCGCCTCTTCGAGCGAGATCAGCCCATAGGTCACCGCACGCACCACAACGGCCTTGCGGCTGACCACCCAACGGCGGGTGTCGACGGCAGGAAGATCGGCCCGTGTCAGCACGCTTCCATCGGGCAGTTGCACCTTGCGCGGGCCGTTCACTCGTTTCAGATACATCGAATTCACCATTCAAATTTATACGCTCGATCACTTGAATGTGCACCTTTCCCCTTAACCGCAGATGAAGCGAAGGCCTCGGCAGGGGTTGAGAGTGTCGCGCATTTTCTTATATTGCGCTCTATCTCAGATAAGGCCCCTCACATGCTTGACCATCCCTTGAATTCGCTGGGGCTGCCCAAACCCCCGTCCGAAACCCGCGTCGTCGTCGCCATGTCGGGCGGCGTCGATTCATCCGTCGTGGCCGCGATGTTGAAGGAAGAAGGTTATGATGTCGTGGGCGTCACCTTGCAACTTTACGACCACGGCGCGGCTCTGGCCAAAAAGGGCGCCTGCTGTGCCGGTCGCGACATCCATGATGCGCGCCGCGTAGCAGAAGCCATGGGCTTCCCGCATTACGTCTTGGACTATGAAAACACCTTCCGCGAGGCGGTGATCGAAGAATTCGCCGATGCCTATCTGTCGGGGGCGACCCCCGTGCCCTGCATCCGCTGCAATGAACGGGTGAAGTTCAAGGATCTTCTGGCCACCGCCAAGGATCTGGAGGCGGATTGCATGGCGACCGGCCACTATATCCAGCGCAAGATGGGCGATCACGGCGCCGAGCTGCATTCGGCAGCCGATGCCAACCGAGACCAGAGCTATTTCCTGTTCTCGACCACGCCGGAACAGTTGGACTACCTGCGCTTCCCGCTGGGCCATTTGTATTCCAAGGCCGAAACCCGCGCTTTGGCCGCGAAATACGGTCTGGCAGTGGCCGATAAGCCCGACAGCCAAGATATCTGCTTCGTGCCCAATGGCAATTATGCAGCGGTGATCGAAAAGCTGCGGCCCGGTTCGGCGGATCCCGGCGATATCGTTGATCAGCAAGGCAATGTGCTGGGCCAGCATCGCGGCGTGATCCATTACACCATCGGTCAGCGCAAGGGCCTTGGCATCGGCGGCTTGGGCGAGCCGCTGTATGTGGTCCGCCTTGATCCCGAGCTGCGCCATGTGATCGTCGGCCCCAAAGAGGCGCTGGCGACCCGCATCGTGCCGATCCGCGAGGTCAACTGGCTGGGCAATGCGCCTTTGACCAGCCAAGAGGAATGGCATGTGAATGTCAAAGTCCGCTCGACCCGCCCGCCGCGCCCCGCGATCATCCGCCCGATTTCAGACACCGAAGCGACGGTCGAACTGTTTGATGCGGAAGATGGGATTTCGGCCGGTCAGGCCTGCGTCTTCTATGCCCCCGAAGGCAGCCGCGTCTTGGGTGGCGGCTGGATCTGGCGCGGCCGCTAAGACACTGGAAGAAATGAAAAAGCCCGCCGATTGGCGGGCTTTTTCTTATTCTGCGGCCTCGGCGTTCTGCGCGTCAATCTGCGCGGCCTTCTGTTCGACCTGCTCGACGATATGCTCGATCATCTCTTCATTCGACAGCTTATGGCTTTGTTTGCCCGCCAAATAGACCATGCCCGCGCCATTGCCGCCGCCGGTGAAGCCGATATCGGTCATCAAAGCCTCACCCGGACCATTCACCACACAGCCGATGATCGACAGGCTCATCGAGGTGGTGACATGGGCCAGACGCTCTTCCAGCGTCGAGACGGTCTTGATCACGTCAAAACCCTGACGCGCGCAGGAGGGGCAGGAAATGATCGTCACGCCGCGATGGCGCAGGCCCAGCGACTTCAGGATTTCAAAGCCGACCTTCACCTCTTCGACCGGATCAGCGGATAGCGAGACGCGGATCGTGTCGCCAATCCCCATCCACAGCAAATTGCCCAGACCGATGGCAGATTTCACCGTGCCCGACACCAGACCACCCGCTTCGGTGATCCCCAAATGGATCGGCGCATCGGTCGCTTCGGCCAATTGCTGATAAGCCGCCGCCGCCATAAACACATCCGAAGCTTTCACGGAAATCTTGTATTCGTGGAAATCGTTATCCTGCAGCAGCTTGATATGGTCCATGCCCGATGCAACCATCGCATCGGGGCAAGGCTCGCCATATTGTTCCAGCAGGTGACGCTCCAACGAACCCGCATTCACGCCGATGCGGATCGAACAGCCATGATCCTTGGCCGCGCGCACAACTTCTGCGACACGCTTGGCATCGCCGATATTGCCAGGGTTGATGCGCAGGCAAGCCGCCCCCGCCTCTGCCGCTTCAATCGCGCGTTTGTAGTGGAAATGGATATCCGCCACGATCGGCACCGGACTTTCCGCCACGATTTCCTTCAGCGCCAAGGTCGAATCCCGATCCGGCGTCGACACCCGCACGATATCCGCGCCCGCAATCGCGCAGCGCTGGATCTGTTCGATCGTCGCCTTCACATCGGACGTGATCGTATTGGTCATGGTTTGCACCGAAATCGGCGCATCGCCACCAACCAGAACCTTGCCAACGCGGATCTGCCGCGAGGGACGGCGATAGATATTGCGCCAAGGGCGAACGGTATTCAGGCTCATGGAAGGATCCTCAGACGGCGTCAGGCCAAATGCCTGACCTAGATAAAACGACAAAGCCGCCCCGGCAATGCCAAGGCGGCGTTTCGCTTGCCGGAAAGCCGGATTATTGCGAGACCGCACCCGCAGACGGGACGGTCGGGACCTGGCTGGCCTGCGCGACATTGACGATGGCGGCCAGATCTGGGTCTTGCGCCAGATCGGCCAGCGCATATTTATCGGTCAAAGCTTCGGGCGACAAAGCGACATTCTTGACGACTTTCGCACCCTTGGCCGCCGGACCATAGGTCTGGCCATTGACCGCGAAATAGACCGAACCCGAATTGCCCGCACGCAGAAGCGGCGCGTCTTCCAGATTGGGCACCGACCAGCGTTCGCCGGCATTCAAGGTTTTTTCGAACAATACCGTACCGTTCTTGGCCTGCACCCGCACCCAAGCGGCACGCACGGCAATCAGCTCAACCCCGGGTTTCGCCTCGGCCATCACTTGGACCGACTGCGCATCCCCTTCCGCCGCCGGAACCGCCAAGGGATCAACCCCCGCAAGCGCAACCGGTGCGGTCGCATCAGCCAAAGGCGCGATATGGTTTTTCGGATCGATCGCCGCAATCGGACCATCGCGCGAGGTCAGAACCGGCACATCCAAAGCTTGCGGGCGATACAAACGATCCGCCCCCTGCGCCGCCAGCACCGGATCATGCGCGACCAAAGCGCTTGCATCGGCCAATTGTTGCGCCGCATCAACTTGTTCAGCCTGCGTCACCACCAGCGGAGCGGTTGCCGTCACATTCCGCAACGGATCGATATCGGCCATGACATTCGGCACCTGATCGACCGGCGCCAATTGCACGCGCTGCACTTCTTGCAACACCGAATAACCGCCATAGCCGATCGCGCCGATCAAAAGCGCCAAAACCAGCACCGAACCGACCGCACCGGGTTCGATTCGCGACCACAGGCTTTCGCCGCGCGGAATGAAGGTCGGATTGGCCAAGGGGTCACGCAATTCCTGCGTGCCACGGCTGCGCGGTACCGCGCGCACCGTCGAAGAGGCGGCGGCAGACATGCCATGCGCGACTTCGAAGCTGGATTCCTTGCAAAACCGTGCGAAAGCTTGCTCTGGGTCCATACCAAGGTAACGCGCATAGGACCGCACATAACCCGATATAAAACCTTGTGTTTCAAAGGCAGAGACATCGGCGTTTTCAATGGCGGCGATATAGGCCGCCTTGATCTTCAGCTCTCGCTGGACATCAAGCAGGGATTTGCCAAGCGTGGCGCGTTCGCCCCGCATGACATCACCCAAACGCAGATCAAAATCGTCAAAACCTTTCGGTTTATCCACCTCTGGCGTCGAAGGTTTGGCCTTCCGCCCGATCATGCGCACTGCCCCATGAATCACCGTGTCCCCGGAGAGCCCCGTTTACCGCGACTCGTATTTTATACCCGATGCTTCGTTACCACATCTCAAAAAAATTTGCACAGTCGAGATGTCGTTTAAGCAGAAGCTTCGGCACGATTCAGCGCACAATGGCCCCAAAGCTGGTCAATTGCCTTCACAAGTGCGTCAATCTCTTTCAGATCATGCACCGGCGAGGGGGTAAAGCGCAGGCGCTCGGTGCCACGCGGCACGGTCGGGTAGTTGATCGGCTGCACATAGATGCCGAAACGTTCCAACAACATGTCCGACAGCATCTTGCAATGCACCGGATTGCCCACGTGCAACGGCACGATATGCGAGCCGTTGTCCATCACCGGCATCCCCTGCCCCTTCAGGCGCATCTTCAGGACACGGGCATGCAACTGCTGCTTGTCGCGCAGCTCTTGCCCTTCGGCGGTTTTCAGCAAAGCGATGCTGGCCGCTGCACCCGCGACAATCGCAGGCGGCAGCGAGGTGGTGAAAATGAAGCCCGGCGCATAAGAGCGGATCGCATCAATCATCTTGTTGCTGGCCGCGACATAGCCGCCAAAGACACCAAAGGCCTTGCCCAAAGTCGCGTTGATCATGTCGACGCGGTGCATCTGCCCGTCACGTTCGGCAATACCGGCGCCACGCGGGCCATACATGCCAACGGCATGCACTTCGTCCAAATAGGTCAAAGCCCCGAATTCATCGGCCAGATCACAGACTTCCTTGATCGGACCGAAATCACCATCCATCGAATAGATTGATTCGAAAGCGATCAACTTGGGGGCTGCCGGATCATCGGCTTCCAGCAATTCACGCAGATGCGCCAAATCATTATGGCGCCAAATGCGCTTTTCGCCGCCGAAACGACGCACGCCTTCGATCATCGAGGCATGGTTCAACGCATCAGAATAGATGATCAGACCGGGGAAAATCGCACGCAGGGTCGACAGAGTCGCATCATTGGCGACATAAGCCGACGAGAAGACAAGAGCCGCTTCCTTGTGGTGAAGATCGGCAATCTCGGCTTCGAGACGCTTGTGATAGACCGTGGTGCCCGAAATATTGCGCGTGCCACCCGAACCGGCACCGGTCGCATCCAGTGCTTCATGCATCGCAGCCAGAACCACGGGATGCTGGCCCATGCCAAGGTAATCATTGCCACACCACACGGTGATGTCTTTTTGCGTGCCGTCGGGACGGGTCCATACCGCATGAGGGTAGTGATCTTTCCGACGCTCCAGATCGATGAAGGTCCGGTAACGGCCTTCGTCGTGCAAACGCTGAATGGCGGTCTCGAGAGCGGCGTCGTAGTTCATTTCGGTTTTCTCCGTGGCCAAGCGCAGCGAGGTCGCCCAAGCGCGTTACAGCTTCGTGTTGGCCGTATATATCGTAAGAACGTCAAATGTCATGCTTCATCAGATGAATCACTTGGCGATGCATTGCAAAGGCGCATTTTGACGCGCCATCCCCCTGCGTCACCCAAGACACGACAAAGTAACAAAATTCAAGTTTTTAAGGCTTAGGCGCGACGTCAAGAACGATCACGCAATCCCCTCGGGACTTCTTCGCGGCATTACAGGCTTTCAGCGCTTCCTTACGTGCGGCAGCCGGATCGGGCAGGTCCGCGATGGCAATGGCAGAGGCCACCGGCTTTCCTTTGCGGATCACCCCTTCGACAGGCGAGGCGGCCATGGCGGCGAAGCCCTTGTTGCTTTTGACAAACAACTCAAGCGCCTGCGGATTGCTTGCCACCACACGCAGCGTTGCCAATTCCTCCGCAGTCAGGAAATCATGCAGGAAAACCCGCACCTGTGCACGGCCATTGGTCGATACTTCGGCCTTGATCTGGGCCGCCTGAGCCACGCCCAGCGCGCTTCCAAGAGACAGCAGCACCACCGCTGCTGCACGAACCATTTGCAATGCCATGACAAACCTCACAGATTTTTTACATGTCCTTCTTGCGTGACGATCTAGCGCAACCGCTCGGCTCTGGACAGTCCCCTCAAGCTTGTTACCCTTGAAACATCTTCACAAAAACACGAGGCCGCTATGTCGCTCGATGCTGTTCTAAACCAAATTGACTCGGATTTGCCGGGCGCGCTGGACCGTTTGATGGATCTGATGCGTATCCCGTCGATTTCCACCGATCCCGCTTATGCAAAGGAATGCGCGCGCGCGGCGGATTGGCTGGTCAAGGATTTGCAAAGCCTTGGTTTTGACGCCAGCGCGCGTCCGACGCCGGGCCATCCGATGGTTGTGGCCCATGGCGGCGAAGGCGGCCCGCATCTGTTGTTCTACGGCCATTACGACGTGCAACCTGTTGATCCGCTTGAGCTGTGGGACAACGACCCCTTCGAGCCGTCGATTCAAGACACCCCCAAGGGAAAAGTCATTCGCGGCCGTGGTGCCGATGACGACAAAGGTCAACTGATGACCTTCATCGAAGCGCTGCGCGCGTGGAAATCGGTCCATGGCAGTCTGCCGTGCAAACTGACGATCTTTCTTGAAGGCGAAGAAGAATCGGGTTCGCCCTCGTTGATTCCGTTCATGAAAGACAATGCCGCAGAGCTTAAGGCCGATCTGGCGTTGATCTGCGATACCGGCATGTTCGATGATCGCACGCCTGCGATCGTGACCATGCTGCGCGGCCTGATGGGCGAAGAACTGACGCTGACCTGCCCCAATAAGGATCTGCACTCGGGCATGTTTGGCGGTCTTGCGCTGAACCCGATCCGCGTGCTGACCAAGGTATTGGCCAATCTGCACGACGATAGCGGCCGCGTCCAAGTGCCGAACTTCTATGATGGCGTGATCGAGCTGTCGGACGAACTGCGCGCGCAATGGGAGGGCTTGGCCTTCGACGAGACCGCCTTCCTGAGGGAAGTGGGTCTTTCCACCCCCGCAGGCGAAGCGGGCCGCAGCGGTCTGGAACTGCTGTGGTCGCGCCCGACCGCCGAGATTAACGGCATCTGGGGCGGCTATACCGGTGACGGCTTCAAAACCGTCTTGCCCTCGCAGGCTTCGGCGAAAATCTCGTTCCGTCTGGTTGGCAAACAGGATCCGGACGCAATCCGCAGCAATTTCCGCGCTTGGCTGCAAGCCCAGCTGCCGAAAGATTGCAAGGTGGAGTTCAAAGCCCATAGCTCCAGCCCCGCAAGCGTCATGCAGATCGAAAGCCCCGCCTTCGAGCAAGCGCGCCAAGCGCTGAGCGATGAATGGGGCACCCAAGCCGCCTATATCGGCAGCGGCGGTTCCATTCCGATCGCGGGTTATTTCAAAACCTATCTCGGCATGGATGCCATGCTGGCAGGTTTTGGCCGTGATGACGACCAGATCCACTCGCCCAATGAGAAATACGATCTGGAAAGCTTCCACAAAGGCACACGGTCTTGGGCGCGCATCCTGTCGAATGTGACGGGCAAGTAATCTCCTAAAAACCGGACGATCGGGGGCGCAGGCGACTGCGCCCCTTTGCTTTGCGCCACGCAACTTGCGACAACTTCGCGCCTTGGACATGCCTTTGCCTTGCGTCATAGCCGCTTGCAGTCTAAGGGGGCCTCGACCCGCCCACTCTGTCAGAGGTTCGTGATGATCCCGCGTTATTCCCGCCCCGAAATGGTCGCCCTCTGGTCGCCCGAGACGAAATTCCGCATCTGGTACGAGATCGAGGCACATGCCTGCGACGCTCAAGCGGCACTCGGCGTGATCCCGAAAGCGAATGCCGAAGCCGTCTGGCGAGCCAAGGACGTCACTTTCGACGTTGCGCGCATCGACGAAATCGAAGCCGTCACCAAGCATGACGTGATCGCTTTCCTGACCCATCTGGCCGAACATATCGGTTCGGACGACGCCCGTTTCGTCCACCAGGGCATGACCTCGTCGGACGTGCTGGACACCACGCTGAACATCCAGCTGGTTCGCGCGACCGACCTGCTGCTGGCGGGCATGGACCGCGTTCTGGCCGCACTGAAGACCCGCGCTTTCGAACACAAGGACACCGTCCGCATCGGTCGCAGCCACGGCATCCATGCCGAGCCGACCACGATGGGCCTGACCTTCGCGCGCTTCTACGCCGAAATGGCGCGCGGCCGTGATCGTCTGGTCGCGGCGCGCAAGGAAATCGCGACCGGTGCGATTTCGGGTGCAGTGGGCACTTTCGCCAATATCGATCCCGCGGTCGAAGAGCATGTCTGCAAAATGCTCAAGCTCGAACCCGAGCCGATTTCGACCCAAGTTATTCCGCGCGACCGTCATGCGATGTTCTTCGCCACCTTGGGCGTGATTGCATCGTCGATCGAAAATATCGCGATTGAAATCCGTCACATGCAGCGCACCGAGGTGCTGGAAGCGGAAGAGTTCTTCTCGCCCGGCCAAAAAGGGTCGTCGGCGATGCCGCATAAGCGCAACCCCGTTCTGACCGAAAACCTGACCGGTCTGGCACGTTTGGTTCGCATGTCGGTGATTCCCGCGATGGAAAACGTGGCCCTGTGGCATGAACGCGATATCAGCCATTCCTCGGTGGAACGCGCGATCGGTCCGGACACCACCATCACCCTTGATTTCGCGCTGCACCGTCTGGCGGGCGTGGTTGAAAAGCTGGTGATCTATCCGGAAAACATGTTGAAAAACATGAACAAGTTCCGCGGCCTTGTCATGAGCCAGCGCGTTTTGTTGGCGCTGACCCAAGCGGGTGTGTCGCGTGAGGATTCCTATCGCCTTGTGCAACGCAACGCGATGAAGGTTTGGGAACAAGGCGCTGATTTCAAAACCGAACTTCTGGCAGATGCGGAAGTAACCGCCGCACTGTCGCCGGCAGAGATC
>DALYSR010000111.1:0-12228 GCA_031991825.1 Paracoccaceae bacterium | reverse complement strand
GTCCGGCGATGATTTCGGCGGCTGCGGGCTCGGTGGCTTTGGTGGTGGCACCTTTGGTCCATACGCATGGGCTGGCCTATCTTCTGGCGGCGGGTCTGTTGGCGGGGCTGTTCCAGATCCTCTTCGGTCTGCTGAAGCTGGGGGTTTTGATGCGTTTCGTGTCGAAATCGGTGCGGACGGGATTTGTGAATGCTTTGGCGATCCTGATCTTCGCAGCCCAGCTTCCCCATATCATCGGCGGCGATCTCTGGGCCTATGGGATGCTGGCGGCGGGGCTTTTGGTGATCTATTTGCTGCCTTTGGTGACCAAAGCGATTCCCTCGCCACTGATCTGCATCTTGGTGCTGACGGCTGTGACCATCGGCTTCGATCTGCCGGTGATGACGGTGGCCGATTTGGGAAAACTGCCCGATAGCCTGCCGATCTTCGGCTGGATCGAAGTCCCCCTGACATTGGAAACGCTGCAGATCATCGCAGGCCCCGCCTTGGCCATCGCCATGGTCGGCCTGTTGGAATCGATGATGACCGCAAGTGTCGTCGACGATCTGACCAATACCCAAAGCGACAAAAACCGCGAATGCACCGGTCTGGGATTGGCCAATATCGCCTCTAGCCTGTTCGGCGGCATCGCGGGCTGCGGCATGATCGGCCAGACGGTCAGCAACGTCAAATATGGTGGACGCGGACGGTTGTCGACGCTGTTTGCGGGCGTGTTCCTGCTGATCTTGATGGTGGTCCTCAAGCCATGGGTGTCGCAGGTGCCGGTGGCGGCTTTGGTCGCGATCATGGTGATGGTCTCGATCGATACCTTCGAGTGGTCGTCGCTGAAATCACTGGTCAAATACCCCAAACTGTCCAGCACGGTGATGTTGGCGACGGTGGCGGTGACGGTGGCCACGTCGAATTTGGCGCTTGGCGTGACGCTGGGTGTGTTGTTGTCGGGGGTCTTTTTCGCCTTCAAAGTCGCGCGTTTGTTGCAGGTTGAAACGCGCGTCGATGGCGATCTGATCGAACATCGGGTGACGGGCCAGGTGTTCTTCGCCTCGGCTGATGCGTTTCTGGACGCCTTCGATGTCGCCGCCGCCATCGGCAAATCCGTGCGGCTGGACCTGTCGGGCGCGCAATTCTGGGATGTGACGGCCTTGGGCGCCTTGGACACTTTGGTTGCGCGGTACAAATCCCATGGCATTCCGGTCGAGCTGCGGGGCATGCCCCTGCCGGACAAAGCCTCTGCCGGTTTGCGCGCCACAATCGATCTGTAACCCCCTCGCCCGCCGGTGCCCCGCCGGACAGGCGGGCATCGTTTCCGGTGTTGGGTAACGCGACGGCAATTGCCCGATCGGGCGAAAGGCGCTATCGAACTTGTGGCGTCGCACCGCGCTTTGTTCGAGACCGATGACCCTATTTCGCATAGCGTGGCGATCTCGGGTCGCGTTTTCGGCCCAAGGGCCTTCAAACCGAAGCCGAAGCCGCTCTGATCTAGGATATCCTTCGATCCGAGCCGGAATGACACAAAATTGGCAGCCCGCGCCATCGGACTGCCTTTGCATAGGCAGGTAACGAAATGACGACGGCTCCTTCTCCGACCTCCATGCCACGCACCGCCGCAGCACAGCCTGCGCCCATGGTGCTGCAGGCTTTGTTCGGATTGTCGCTATGCCATCTGTTGAATGATGCGGTGCAGGCCTTGCTGCCCGCGATCTATCCGCTGGTCAAAGGCCCGATGGGGCTAAGCTTTACCCAGATCGGCATGATCGGGCTGGTGTTCCAACTGACCGCATCGGTGTTTCAGCCGCTGGTGGGGATCGTGTTCGACCGCTATCCCAAACGCTGGCCGCTGCCCGGCGCGATGCTGGGGCTGAGCGCGGGTCTGATCGTGCTGGCCAGCGCGTCAAGCTATGTGGCCTTGCTGCTGGCGGCCTTCCTGATCGGCACCGGATCGGCGGTCTTCCACCCCGAAGCGTCGCGCGGATCGCGGCTGATGTCGGGCGGGCGGTTCGGTTTCGCCCAATCGCTGTTCCAGACTGGCGGCAATATCGGCAGCGCTTGCGGCCCCTTGCTCGCGGCCTTCCTGATCGTGCCCTATGGCCAGCGCGCGGCTTTCATGTGTCTGGCGCTGACCTTGGTCGCGTTTTTGGTGCTGACCGCTTTATCTGGGCGGCTGTTGCAGGCGCAGTTGGGCCACCGGCAGCGCTTGAAAGAATCCACCGCGCCGCGCAGCACCCGCAAGGATGCAGGGCGGATCTTGGCGATTTTGGTCACCTTGATTTGCGTTAAGAATATCTACACCGCTTCGATGCAGAATTATTACAGCTTCCATCTGATCGACCGGTTCGACCTTTCGGTCAGCCATGCGCAGATCCTGCTGTTCGCCTTCTTGGGTGCGGTGGCGGTGGGCACGCTGGTCGGCGGGCTGTTGACCGACCGGATCGGCACGCGGCGGATGATCAACTTCTCGATCATCGGCGCCTTGCCCTTCGCTTTGGTGCTGCCGCATCTGGGGCTGGCGGGGACGGTGGTCGCCTCGATCTGCGTCGGCCTGATCCTTGCATCGGCCTTTTCCGCCATCGTGGTCTATGGACAGGAACTGATGCCGGGCCGCGTCGGCATGATTTCGGGCCTGTTCTTCGGGCTGGCCTTCGGATTTTCCGGCGCGGGGGCGGCAGGCTTGGGCGCTTTGGCCGATCTGATCGGCTTGCAGATGGTGATGGTCCTGTGCGGGCTGCTGCCGGTGGCGGGGCTGTTGTCGCTGATGCTGCCCGATCTGCGCGCCAAAGGATAAGCAGGGCCAGTGCCATGGCCCGCCCCCCTGAACCCCGCCCGATCCAAGATCGCGGCGGTCTGGCACGGGGGCGGGCACCGGGGTCAGGGGCGCAGGGCGCGGCCCATCAGCATCATCATCGCATCCTTGCGCAGGGTGACGCGGTCGGCTTCGCCATATAGCAATTCGACGCAGATCGCATCGACAAGGCCCATCCAGGCTTCGACGAACAACGTGGTCTCTTCGGCGTCGAACCGGTCGGGATAGAGCGTCGCGAAATCCGCGCGGTACAGATCGCTCAGCTCATCCGCATAGCAGATGAAGGCGTTCGAGATCGTCTCGCGGTGGACCTCGGGGGGGACATAGGCCGCGCGCAACAGGAATTGCAGATGCAACGAGCTGCGAAACCTTGCGCCCAAGGCCTCCAAATAGGCCTGACCGGGCAGGCTGTCCTTGGGGTGATCGGCAAAGCAGTCGCGGATAAAGGCCTGCTCGGCGCCGACCGCATCGGCCAGCACCTGCAAATACAGCGCATCCTTGCCCGCGATATGCGAATAAAGCGAGGCCTTGCGTATCCCCAATTCGCCCGCAATCGTGCTGAGCGAGGTCCCGTCATAGCCTGCAACCGCGAAATGCGCCAAAGCCGCCTCGCAAAGCCGCGCGAAGGCCGGAGAGCGATCAGTCATGGGCAAATCCTCCGCCGGATCAATGTTGCAAGCTGACATTCAGCCCCGCCGCTGTCACCTTCTGCGCGCTGGCCCAAGCCAAAGCCGCACAGAGGCCCCCGCTGAGGATCATGAACGCGATCCACAGCATGGCATCGCTTTGCGCCAAAGATGCGGCAATCGGCGTGGCCAAGGCACCCACGCTCAGCGGCACGGCCCCCAGAAGCGAGGCTGCGGTGCCGATGGCGGTGCTGCGCGTCGATAAAGCGATCGACATCAAGGTCGCTTCTGCCGCGCCAAGTCCCGCCAAGGCGATGAACATGCCCGCAATGATCCCCGCGATGCCGATCGCGCCGATCAGGCCGCTGAGCGCCATGACCGATCCGATCAGGATCATCACGCTAGAGCCGAAAGCGATGGTCTGCACCTTGACACGCGACACCAGTTTCGCGCTGGCCACGGCCCCCAAGAAGACGGCCACGCCGGTCGCGCCGAAGATGAAGCCGAAGTTTTGCGCCGAAATATCAAAATCTTGCTGATAGACATGCGCAGCCCCACCAACATAGGCGAAGACAAAGACGTAAGACAGCGTCAGCGCCGATCCGGCCAGCAGGAAGCTGCGATCGCTCATGATATCGGCATAGCTGCCCAGCACCGCGCGCGGACGCAACGGGATGCGGGCGGACTGCGGCAACGTCTCGCGCAGGAAAATCAGGCTGGTCATCAACACGAAGACGCCCAAGCCCGCCAAGCAGACAAAGACCACGCGCCAGCCGAAATGGCTGCCGATCATGCCGCCGACCGCGGGCATCATCACGGGACCAAGCCCTTGGATCGTCATCAAAAGCGCGAAAAGCTGCGCCGCTTTGGTGCCTGCGGTCACATCGCGCACGGTCGAAAAGGCCGTGACCAATGCCGTGGCGGTGGCCAGACCCTGCAACACTCGCATCCCGATCAGCATATCCAGCGCGCTGGCTTGGCTGGCCACCAAAGAGGCGGCGATGAACACGACAAGGGCCACCAGCAGCGGGATACGGCGTCCGACCGCATCGATCAACGGCCCGAACACCAATTGGCCCGCACCGGTGGCGATCAGAAACACCATCAATGTCAGCTGCATCGATGGGTAATCGGTGCCCAATTCGTCAGCCATGACGGGAATAAACGGCAGATACATATCGATCGACGCCGAGGCGACCAGACAGATCAGCCCCAGAAGCACCGCATAACCGGCGGTTCTGGCGGGGGAAAGAGAGGGCATAGTGTGAAAGTCCATCTTGAAGGTCAGGGCGCAGAATCAGCCCTGCAAGAATGACTAGCTAACGGTCGGTAGTCTGATGCGCAACCCCCATCGACTATCCCGTCCGGCGGTTCTCTCTTGTGCGGCTGGCCGTGGTTCTGGCGCCTTGTCGCGGCGCATCGATCGTATTTTCGCGGATGTCCTTTTGGCCTGTGCTGCCACAGGGGTTCCTCCCCCGATGGTTCATTCTGGTCATCCGCGCCCGCCAGAGGCCGCGCATCCGCGCCGGTTCAACAGATGACCTATGCCGGTGGCTGAAGTTACGGCCATGGCTTCATTGACAAACAAACGGCGGATATCGCGCCGTCATAGGCGTTGTATCCGACAGGCGCGTCACCGCTGCGGCCTTTGATCATAGGTCCGAATGGGATGCAGCGCGCCCGCGTCTCACCCGTTCGAATTAGTCCTTTGCGTCCATGCCATTCGTCGCGTGGCTGGTCAGATTTATCCCCATTGGCCTGCTGCTTCGTATGGAGGCGGGGCAGCAGGCCCACGGCATCACAAAACGAGGGGAGGACATATAATGCGACTGAAAAAGACGCTTTCGACGGTTGGTCTGACGGCTTTGGCACTGGGCTGCGCGACGGGTCTGGCTTCGGCGGATACGGTCAAGCAATTGGAAGACCGCATCGCTAAGCTGGAAAGCCGTGCGAGTGCGCAAAAAGGCACGATCAGCACCGCCACCGGCGCCGATCTGACCTTCTATGGCTATGCGCGCGCCGATGCCTATAAGGATATGGATTACGATCTGGGCTCGAACAATATCGGTTTCGGTGCCTTGACCGGCGCGTCGCCCAAGAACGGCAAGTTCGGGGCACATGCCTATCAGACACGTCTGGGCATTCGGGGGTCCTTCGAGAATGTGAAGTTCAACGTCGAGGGCGATTTCTACGGCACCGGCGGCGCGTTCCGTCTGCGTCAAGCCTATGGCGAATATGCCGGTTTCACCATCGGCCAGACGTGGTCGAACTGGAATTCGGATGCCAATCCTTCGGCGATGGTCGATTTCAACGGCGTGCCGGGGGGGGCTGGCTATCGCGCGGTGCAATTGCGCTATACCGTCAAGCCCACCGATAAAGTGGCCTTGTCCTTCTCGATCGAAGATGAATCGGCTAGCTATAAAGCGCGTCCGATCCTGACGGCGGCGATGCGCTATACCGAAGGCACCACCAATGTGAAACTGGCGCTTGCCTCGCGTCAGATCGAAAATCTGCAAGGCGACGACGTTTCCGCTTGGGGCGGCAGCATCGGCGTCAATGCAGCACCGTGGGAGGGGGCCGCGCTGTCGGGCTTCTTGTTCATGGGCGAAGGCGTCTCGGGTCTGGTGAACTTCTCCAATGGCGTCGGCCAGCAGGCAGGCGGCGCGGTGCGCGGCAGCTATGATCTGGATATCAACGGCAATACCATCGGCATCAAAGGCTATGGCTTCAGCTTGAACCAAGTGGTGGCCCCCAAATTCGAACTGGGGCTGTCCTATGGTCGCTATGATTACGACAATTTCGCAGGTTCGGTCGGCAGCTCGACCAAAAACCTCGATGCAGGCATCGTTTCGGCCAAATACAAACCGACCGGCAATACCATGTTCGCCTTGGAATATATGAAGCTGAACAAAAAGTTCTTCAATGGCGACAAGATCAGCGCAGACCGCGTTCTGGCCGTGGCGCAATATAGCTTCTAACCCCTTCCGCATGACATGAAAGCGCCCCGATCTTGCAAGATCGGGGCGCTTTTTCTTTGGGCCTGCTGGGTCAGACGGCCGCGGGATAATCGATAAAGCCCGCCGGTCCTGCGGTATAAAGCGAGGCGGGGTTATAGCTGCTCAACGCCACGCCTTTGGCCAAACGCTCGACCAGATCGGGATTGGCGATGAAATCGCGTCCGAATGAAATCGCCTCTGCCGCGCCTTGGCTTAGCGCTTCGGCCGCAGTTTCGGCGGTCAATTCGTTGTTCAGGATCAGATTGCCGCGCCAGTGCTTCTTGACCAAGGCGAAATTGTCCAAGCTGCCGAAGCTGCGGCGCACCAGATGCAGATAGGCCAGACCCATCTCGGAGGCCTTTTCCATCAAAAGGCCATAGGTTTCGGCGGGATCGGCATCGTGGATATCGTTGTAATCGAAGCCCGGACAGACGCGCAGACCGACACGATCCATGCCGATCGCGTCGCCCATGGCCTGCAGGCATTCCAAGGCGAAACGCACGCGGTTTTCGACGCTGCCGCCATAGCGGTCATCGCGCAGATTGGTATTCGACGACAGGAATTGCATCGGCAGATAGCCCGATGAGCAATGCAGTTCCACCCCGTCCATGCCCGCCGCCCGCGCGTTCAGCGCAGCCTGACGATATTGGCCGATCACCTCTTCGACCTCGGCCAGCGACAGGGCGCGGGCGGGGTCCATATCGGTCAAGCCCGCCTGTTCGGTGAAGATCTTGGCATTGCAGGGCACCACGGAAGGCGCCACGATATCCGATCCGTCCGGCTTGTTCAGCCGTGATGCGACGCGACCGGTATGCATGATCTGCATCACAATCAACGCGCCGCGCGCGTGGACGGCATCCGCGACACGGGCCCAGCCCTCGATCTGGCCTTGGGTATAGATGCCCGGCGTGCGGCAATATCCCTTGCCATCGGCCGAAGGCTGCGCGCCTTCGGTGACGATCATCCCCGCGCTGGCGCGCTGGCTGTAATAGGCCACATGCAGATCGCTCGGCGCGTCATGCGCATCGGCGCGCGAGCGGGTCATGGCGGACATCACGATGGAATTGGGCAGGTGCAGCGCGCCAAGGCGCACCGGTTTGAAAAGCGCGTCCAGCATTCTTAGCCCACCTTCGCCTGACGGCGGTTCAGATCGCCCAATTGCGCGCCATCCGACGTGCGCACATGCAGCCGCGACAGGCTGCGGTAGCAGAATTTCCACCCTTCTGCGGTCTTGCGGTATTTTTCATGATAATGGCCATAGCCGTGCAACCAATGGCTGCCGTCCTCCTGTTCCCAGAACAGCATATCTTCCATCGCCCAGATCCCGTCGGCGGTATCCTCGCCGGTGAAGGTGATTTCGGGCATATGGCCGTGATGCACGGTGACGATGCCCTCCAGCACGCTTTTCAGGCGTTCGACATTGGCTTTGGGGCCGATGGCGGGCGGTCCGTTATAGGTGTCCGAAATATGGTCTTCGGTGAACATCATCTGATAGTCGTCCCAGCGCTTTTCGTCCATGGCGCGCAGGTTGCGGGCCTTGAGATGTTTGATCTCCTCGATGGCGATCAGCTTTTCAATATCTGTCATTGGGCGCTCCCCCTAATAGGCGTCAGAACAGGATCGCTGTTTCTACAGCCGCTGCATCGTCCATTAGGGCTAAGGGCGAGCCAATTTGGCGCGGGCGTATCGGGGCTGGCAGCGGATGAAATTCGTCCACAGCCTGCCAGATGATGCGCAGCAACTGGCTTTGACGGCTGGTGCCGGTTTTCTGGAATACCATGCGCAGATGGCTTTTGGCGGTGTTCTTTGAGATATTCAGCCTGCGGCTGGCCTCGTCCAGATCAAAGCCATGGGCGATGCAGGCGCTTAGACTTGCCTCAGCGGGGGTCAGGCCGAAGAAATGCGCCAAAGTCGCCGCATTGGGGCCCTGACCGTCACGGGTCTCGCGCAGGCTAAGGATCAGTTGGACCCGCGCTTTGGGGGCATGGGCTTGCGGTAGCGGACGGGGGCGCAGGGTGGCGAAAAGCATCTTGCCGTCGAGGCCGATCATGCTGAGCGCAGGGCGTGACGCAAGTTCGGGCGGGGCGGGTTGCGCAAAGAAGGCGATCACCGCCTTGGCCAAGGGATCATTGGGGGCGCAGGGGCGCAGCCGCATCCCGTCGGCCGACAACAGCCCCTGACGCGCGGCGATTTCCGCGCCTTTGGGCGTGGCGCTCACCAGCCGCAGATCCTGATCCAGCACCAGATGGCCCAAGGCGATCCGGTCCAGACTGGAACAGAGCAGCTCCCTTTCCAGTTGGCGGTCCATCAGATCGATGAAAAGCCCGCATGCCTCGTCAAGATGGCGGTTCAACTGATCCAGAAGCGCCTTGGCGCTGACCGCGAAGGGGGGCTGATCCGCCATGCGCAGCAGGCGCAGCCGCATCCGGCGTGTGAGCGACCCGCTGTCGATGCCCAGAATATGCGGTGCATGTCCCGCGACATGCAGTAAATGTTCGAGGCCCCCGATGTCGCAACCCGACAGGCTTATCCCTGCGGGCATATGCTCCAGCGGCAGGGCGATGCGGTCGGGATAGGTGACGATCCCCGCCTCGCGCGCGGCATGACAGCACAACCGGCTCATCCCGCCATCGTCGATCACCAGATAGCCGTGATCGGCCCCCGAAAGTCGCACCAGCCGCGACAGGAACTCTTCGAACGGCGGCACGGCTCGGATACCGGCATAAAGATGTCGTAACAGCTCGGTTTGGGGCATCGGATGACTTTTAAGCCAAGACAGGATGACCCCAACCCTAGCTGCGCCGATCCTGCGCGCATTATCCGAATGGACGAGGTGCTGCCCCACGGGACTGGGGTCTGCCCCGCAGGGCGGCGCATCGGGGCGGGGTCTAATCGGTTCGGACGATGTTGCGCCTGCAGGCTCGGGCGATGACTGGGGCAAGGCAATAGAAGCAATCGGAGCGTGACCCCCATGACCTCATCCTTGCGGACCGTGTTGTGCGACCGGCTGGGTTGCCGCTATCCGGTGGTGCAAACCGCGATGGGCTTTGTGTCCAGTGCGGCGCTGACCACCGCCACCACCAAGGCGGGCGGCTTCGGCTTTCTGGCCGGCGCAACCATCGCGCCCGGTGAAATCGAGCGGAATATTCTGGCCATCAAGGCCCAGACCGACGGCCCCTTTGGCATCAATTTCCACATGTATCAATCCAATGCCCAAGAGGTGATCGAGGCGGTGATCCGCCACAAGATCGCCGCCGTCAGCTATGGGCGCGGCCCCGATGCCAAGACGATCGGGCGGCTGAAGGATGCGGGCGTGATCCTGATGCCGACGGTGGGTGCGGTCAAACATGCGGTCAAGGCGGTCGAACTTGGCGCCGATATCATCACCATCCAAGGCGCCGAGGGCGGCGGCCATACCGGATCGGTGCCGACCTCGATCCTGCTGCCGCAGGTCTTGGATGCGGTGGATGTGCCGGTGGTCGCGGCGGGCGGCATGTTCGATGGCCGCGGTCTGGCGGCGGCTTTGGCCTATGGCGCGGTCGGCATCGCGATGGGCACGCGCTTCTTGATGACACAGGAATCCCCCGTCCATGCGCAGGCTAAGGCGCGCTATCTGGCGATCCGCGATCCGGTCGAGGTGAAATCCACCACCGCTGTCGACGGTCTGTCGCAGCGCTTTGTCGAGAACGAAGAACTCAAGCGGCTGGAACGGCTGTCGGGGCTGGCGAAACTGGGCATGGCGATCAAACACGCCCGCCAATATGGGCGCGACAACAACCTTGGCGCGCTTGACGTGGCGCGGATGGGCTGGAAGGCGGTGCTGTCGGACCCCAAGAATTTCGCCGCCACCGTTCTGGCGCCGAACCTGCTGGACGGGGTGCAACGCGGCGTCTTGCAGGGCGATAGCCAGCACGGGCTTTTGCCGGGCGGGCAGGCGGCAGCGGTGATCGCGCGGCTCGATACGGTGGAAGAGCTGATCGCGACCATCATGGCCGATGCGACAGCCCGCATCCAAGCGCTATCGGCCCTGCTGCCCGATCCGGCGCAGGAGCAGCAGCATCACGCGGCGCAGGCCGCGCTTTAACCGACCCTCCAACAGGCCTTGGGCCTGGGGGAGCGGTCCAAGCCATTCAAATCAGAGGCCGATCCCGTCATGCGGGCGGCAGGAAGGAAGTGGAAGCGATATGAACAAGGAAATGAGCCTTGCGCAATTTGCGGCCTCGCTCGAGGACGGCATGACCATCGGCATCGGCGGCTGGGGTCCCAGACGCAAGCCGATGGCTTTGGTGCGCGAAATCCTGCGATCGGGCGTCAAGGACCTGACCATCGTTGGCTATGGCGGTGCCGATATGGGCATGCTTTGCGCCGCCGGTAAGGTGCGCAAGTTGATCTATGGCTTTGTCTCACTGGATCAGATCCCGATCGAGCCGTGGTTTCGCAAGATGCGCGAGGCGGGCACCGTCGATGTGACCGAACTTGACGAGGGATTGCTGCTGCTGGGCCTGCAGGCGCAGGGTCACAAATTGCCCTTCCTGCCCACCCGCGTCGGTCTGGGCTCGGCGGTGATGACCCATAATCCGCAGTTCCGCACCATCACCTCGCCTTATGATGATGCAACCACATTGCTGGCGATGCCGGCGATCAAGCTGGATGCGGCCTTGATCCATGTCAGCCGCGCCGACAAGCTGGGCAATAGCCTGAGCTTCGGGCCGGACCCCTATTTCGACGGCCTGATGGCGCGGGCGGCGGATAAGGTCTATCTGAGCACCGACAATTTCTGCGACAGCATCGCCTCCGAACGGGCCGAAGACATGAAGGCCAATCTGTTCGAACGCTATCTGGTCACGGGCGTGGTGCCCACCGCCTGTGGCGCGCATCCCACCGCGTCTTATTACGACTACGGCTGGGACATGAAGCATCTCAAGACCTATGCCGCTTCGGCCACCGAAGAGGGCGGCTGGCAAAGCTATTTCGACCGTTTCATCGCCAAGGGCGAGGCGGAGTATCTGGAAGCCGTGGGCGGCGTGGCGGCAGTGCGCGCTTTGCCGATGCCCGTGATCTAAGGGGGAATGGATATGACAGAAGCGCAGGATTTCTCGCTTGCCGAACTGCTGATCACCGCTTGCGCCGAAGCCTTCCGTGGCGATGGCGAACGGCTGGTCACCGGCATCGGCCCGCTGCCGCGTCTGGCGGCGGGCTTGGCCAAGCTGACCTTCGAGCCGGGCATCTGCATGACCGATGGCGAAGCCTATCTGGTCGAAGAGCCGATCCCCTTGGGGCCGCGCGGCGATTACAAACCCAAATACAGCGGCTGGATGCCCTATACCCGCGTCTTCGACAGCGTCTGGTCGGGCAAGCGTCACGCCTTGGTGACGCCGGTGCAGGTGGATCGCTGGGCGCAGGCCAATATCTCGGCTCTGGGCAGCGACTTCTCCAAGCCCAAGGTGCAGATGCTGGGGGTCAGGGGCTTCCCCGGCAACTCGATCTGCCACCGCAATTCGATGTTCCTGCCGCGCCACAGCAAGCGGGTCTTCGTCGAAGGTCAGGTCGATGTGGTGGCATCGGTGGGTTACCGCGCCGAAAACTGGCCCGAGGGCTGCTCGCCCGATCAGGTCGATATCGGCCGCGTCATCACCGATCTTTGCGTCTTCGACTTCAAAGGTCCGAACCATGCGGCGCAGGTGCTTAGCCTGCATCCGGGGGTCGGTTTCGACGAGGTTCAGGCCAATACCGGCTTCGACTTGCTGCAGCATCCCGAGATGGGCGTGACCCAAGGCCCGACCGAGGCGCAGCTGGACATCATCCG
>DALYSR010000110.1:0-12248 GCA_031991825.1 Paracoccaceae bacterium | reverse complement strand
CTGAGGCATTCAAATTAGCAGCATGAACTGAGCAGAAACCGCTAGGTCATTACATGTCTACTCAAATTCTTCGCTGCCAATATTTACCTATACTAAAGGCTATAATTTCGGTGCCCGAAATCGCCGGAAACAGCGCTATCCAATTCGAAAAAGAAGCGCCCAAGGGGAAACTCGGGCGCTTTTGCGTTTAGCGGTCAACTCAGATTGTTCAGGTATTTGAACACGATGTCTTCAATGGTCAGGCCGCTGAGGTCTTTATTCTTGTCGAACGCCGCTTGTTGGAGACCTCTCGTTCATCCCTCTGAATAGCCCCCTGTTTTCTGGACGCCTTCTTTGCAAACTTTGAGGTAAGGAGGCCATGATGGTGAGCTGAGACCGCTTTCTGGATCGCCTGATGCTGGAATTTTCGGGTTTTCAGCCGAGGCTCGGGCCGGATGCTGGCCCCGGATTTTCCAGCTCGCAGGGCGTCTTATTTCGGGCAGCGCATCGCCCAGGTTTCATTGACCGAAGTCGCCGGTTACCGGTCTTCGCGAAGCTTCGCTTTGGGGTCTTGTTGCGCAATTGCATCCCCAACTCACGGTAAATCCTCTGCGTTTTCTTTTGACTGATATGCCAGCCATCCCGAGGCGGCACGACATGCCCCCAGCGATAGCCGTAGCGTATACGGGTTTGGCAGATGTCACGGATCTTTTGTTCTAAGCTGGACTGCTCGGGGCGCCGCGCCTTGTAATGGTAGCTGGATGTTTCAACCAAAAAGACTGCGCAGACCCTGCGGATCGAAACGTTCCATTCCAGACCAATGCGGTCGACAAGGTCACGTTGCCGAGCAGGCCTTAGAGCTTTTGGCGCAGAACTTCCTGCAGCATCTCCTTGTTCAAGGAAAGATCCGCCACCAGCTTGCACAGCTTTGCATTCTCGTCTTCGAGCAGCTTCATTCGGCGCATATCCGTCGGCAACATGCCCTCGTATGTTTTCTTCCAGTTGAAATAGGTCGCAGGGCTGATCCCCGCCTTGCAGCACAGATCCGCCACCGGCATAACGTCCGCGCCCTGCTTCAGGATGAACGCCTTCTGCGGGTCGGAGAACCTCGAGGATTTCATCGGTTTCAACTCCTTCCGGCCACGGGGAAGGGGAACCGAAAAACTCCAGCTTTAAACGATCCAGTGTTCAGGCATCAGATCAAGCAGATCCGTGCAGATGCCAGCAGGGCAGCGGCTTACAAATCTTATCGCCTGTCTGCCTTCGGGTGTCGCTATGTCGCGAAGGGGGAATGGCCGCGTGGTCACTTTGTGCAAGCAGAGCGGCGGAGATGGGGTAAGCTCAGGGCAGATATTGCAGTTCACCCCTTTCACATTCCGAAAATGTGATGTCTTTGTCAGGGCTTGCAACGACCCATGGTGTCGAAATTTTCGGCGGAATGGAAAAGACAGTTGCCATCCCTAAATATACGGTGTCAATTTAGCGCATTTGAAATGTATCTTTGAAGTGGCGTTGAAAACGGAAATTCCCCCCCGCCGACTGATGTTACTCAGTCTTTGGAGGGGGGATCCGATATCAATTGCGGGATAAATGCCTATAGCTAAGGCGAGAGCTGGCCATGGGTAAACCCCTCCAAATGGGGGATGCTCACGATGTTTTGCTCAGCCGCGGCGGGAATCTTCTGACGGCAAAGCACCGGTTCGGCGGGGCTCTGCGCATCTGAAACGCTTGATCTGCCCCCTCGGAACACCCCGCTATCTGAGCCGTTACCCCAGCACGATGCATGACGACATGCACGTTTAAGTGGAGGAGACGACTCAATGGCAAATCCGAACGAACGTCATTCGAACCAAGACCAAGGCAGCCAGAAATCCGGAACCATGAATGATCCGGCACGGGATGGCGGCAAGCAACAGCAACAGCAGCATGATCAGACCAAGCAGAAGAACGAGCGCGACCGCGCCAATCCGCAGCATGGTGGAGATCAGGACAAAAGCCGTCAGCAACGCTAAGGCTTAGATGATTTTCAGGCGGCCCCTTCCCGTTTCGGGTGGGGGCTTTTTCATGATCTCGCCCAAAAGGCATGGGTCTGCGCCCGCGTGCGAAGCTGATCGTTAATATCTGGGGCGTAGTCCGGCTTCAGGATCGTTAGCGAAAAGGAACGCGTGATGAATGCCGTCTATCTTCGCCTGTGCCTCTATGTGTTCTCTGGCTTGATCGGCTTATTGCCTGCATCCATCGGCGGGCATGTGCGGTTTGACGAGGCAACCGCAATGCTGTCAATCGATATGCAAGCGCTGATCTTGTCGCTGACCAGCGGTGTCGCCATGAGCATGCTGGTCTGGCGCCGTTGGGGCGTGAAATAATCCCTAAATTTCGACGCGACTTATCAAGGCACTGCTTATCAAGGCACTGCGCGCGTTTGGCGCGCGGTGCTGATCCCTTTGGCGATGACGTGCAGCAAGGATCCCGAAACCGCCGCCGCGCCGATACCCACCAAATCGGCATACCAATCCGCCAGATCGCGGCTGCGCCCGACAAAAGGTTGCAGCAGCTCGATCGCGCCGCCGAAGGCAGCCGCCAGCGGCACCATCCACAAAAGCCATTTCGGCCGATAGCAGGCCGCAGGCAGCGTCAGCGCGAAGAAGGCTGCGATATGCTGCAGCTTGTCATTGCCGTGAAGAATTGTGTTCTTTGGCAGCGTGGTAAGCGTCAGGCATGCGATCACCACGAAAAGCGTGATGGTGGCGATGATGACCATGTGGTGGAATTTCAACATTAGGCCAAAAAATGATGATTGACGCGCGCTGTCAACCAATCATCTGACAGCATCCGCCTAATTCACCGCCATGCGCAGATTTCCGCAAGCCGTGCCGCCTTCATGGGCCTGCGCGCTGGGGGCTTGGCAGGCGTTAATATTTCCCCAGATAGCCAAGGCTTTTGATCGGGGGAAACGCCATGACCGATATCATCAGCCCAAATGACGCCGCGCTCGAAAGGTTGCGTCCTTTGTTTGGCGGCAGTCTCAATGCCGCGCAGCTGGCCGGCGTATCGCGGCTTTGGCCGTTGGGCGAAGGGCTGGGTGCTGCGGCGCGCGCCTATCTGCTGGCAACCGTGTTTCACGAAACCGCGCAGACCATGCAGCCGATCCGCGAATGGGGGCGGGGCAAGGGGCGCGCCTATGGGGTGGTGGATCACAGCGGCAAAGCGCCTTATGGGCGCGGCTATGTGCAGATCACCTGGCGCGACAATTACCTGCGGGCGGATCGCGCCTTGGGGTTGAAGGGGCGGCTGGCTGCGGATTACGATTTGGCTTTAGATCCTGATATTGCCGCAAAAATCTTGCGTCAAGGTATGGAGCAGGGCTGGTTTACTGGCAAAAAGCTTTCGGATTATCTGCAAGGCGATCAGGCGTCGCTTGCCAGCTATGCCGAGGCGCGCCGGATCATCAACGGGCGCGACCGCGCGGCAGCCATCGCGGCTTATGCATTGGTGTTTGAAGCGGCCTTGCGGGAGAGCGCGCCGCGCAAAGCTGTGGCGGCGCCGGAAACGGCCGCGAAAAGCGGCCTAGCCGCAGGCCTCATGCAGGTCTTTGCAATCTTGCGCCGAAAGCTTGACGGTTAATCCTGACGGCGGCGCAATGATCGCAGGTGGCGACGCATTATGGCGGTTCCGTCCTGTGACAGGCTGAAGCTGCGCCCTGACAGCAACCAATGGTTCAACACGCCGCGCATCATCACCATCAGCGACAGCGCCGCGGTTTCGGGCGTCAGATCTTCGGCCAGATGCCCCGCCTTGTAGGCGGCGGTGGTCAGCCGCAACAGCATGGCGGCATCTTGTTGGTCGTTATCGCTATTGGGGTCGATCGAGTTGTGACTGGTCAGGATCACAAAAAGCCGTTGGCGGCTTTCTTCGGCTTCAAATTGTTCCAAAACCAGCGCGCCGGTCACTTCGAGCAAGGCCAGGATATCCGGATGGCCTTGCTCTAGCGCCAGATTGACCACTTCGGCCTGCGGCGGGCGGAATTTGGCGCGCAGGGCTTCGAGCAGCGCGTTTTTATCCTTGAAATGCCAATAGACCGCGCCCCGCGTGACCGAGGTGGCTTTGGCGATCTGTTCCAGCGCCGTCGCCGCGATCCCCCGTTCGTAAAAGAGGCATTCGGCCGCGTTCAGGATCGCATTGCGTGTTTGTTCAGCATCCGCTTTGGTGCGACGCATTGGCAGCCTCCGTGTCAACGTTTCCCGCTTTACATACATCGTTGAATGTATGTAAAGCACCTTCATCACGACTAGCTGTCACATGCCCAAAAGGTGTCAAATGCCGACGCATCGTGGGTTTTCGTGGCGGCTAGCTTTCGAAAGACACGAAGTGGAACAAGACGTGACGGATGTAAGCGGCTCGAAAGTGGCGACTGCTGTTGGCAGGCGCTCGTTTCTGATTGGCGGTAGTTTGCTGGCCTTGGCGGGCTGTGCGCAAGTCAATTTCACCAGTCCCAAGGCAGATGTGGCGGATAGCATCGACGGCGCTGCGCCCGCGCGTGCGGCGCAGGGTGGAAAATGGTGGCAAAGCTTCAATGATCCGCTGCTCAACCAGTTGATCGACGTGGGCCATGCGCGCAACTTGGACCTGAAACAAGCGGTCGAAGCGATCAATGCCGCCGCTGCCGCATCGCGAGCGACCGGGGCTGCCGACATGCCGCAACTTGGTGGCTTTGCCTCTGCGACCCGCGCATCCACCTTCCCGAACGGAATTACCGAAAGCACCAGCACGGGGCTGTCGGTGTCTTGGCTCTTGGATATCTTCGGCGCCAATTCCAATGCGCGCAAAGCGGCCGAAGCCCGTCTGGACGCCAGCACCTTTACCGCCGCTGCGACCAAGCTGATGATCGAGGGCGCGATTGCCAGCGCCTATGCCGATCTGCGCTTCTATCAGGCCAGCGCCGCGCTGACCCGCCGGTCGATCGCCAGCCGCAAGGAATCGCGCGACATCACCCGCAAGCTGGTGGAAATCGGCGAGGGTGCGCGTCTGGATCTGCTGCAGGCCGATCAATTGGTGGCGGAAGGCGAAGCGCAATTGCCCGCCTATGAAATCGGCTTCGATCAAGCGCTGGCGAAACTGGCCAGCCTGACCGCCCAACGCTCCGCCAATCTGCGCCCCTTGGTGCAAAAAGGGGGGAACCAGCCGACCCCGCGCTTCAAGCCAAGCGTCGGCATTCCGGCTGATGTGGTGCGCGCACGCCCCGATGTGGCCGTCAGCGAGCGTCTTTATGCGGCGGCAGCCTATGAGGTTGGCGTGGCAAAAGCCCAGTTCTATCCGTCGGTTGCCTTGTCGGGCAATCTGACCGCGACCGCGCTCAAATCGGGTGGAAGCATCACCGATTGGGCCTTGGGTCCGGCCTTGAACCTACCGATTTTCTCGGGCGGGGCGAATATGGCCAATCTGAAGGCGTCGGAAGCCAATGCGCTGAAGGCGAAATACGCTTGGGAGGCATCGGTGCTTTCGGCCATCGAAGAGGTCGAGATCGCTTTGGCGGCCTATAGCCGCGATGCACGCAATATCGCCGCCCAGCAGCGTCTGGTCGATACCGGCAGGCAGGCCACCGTGCTGACCCGCACCAATTACAACTTGGGCGAGTCAAGCTTCATGCAGGTGCTGGATGCCGAACGCAGCTATCTGGGCGCGCAGCAAGGCTTGGCATCGGCCCAGCATCAACGCGCCTTGAACTTCATCGGCCTGAGCTTGGCATCAGCCGGAGGCGTGCAGGCCCGCTAAACCCTTCGTCGACATATAAATTCATCTCACCCGGCCGTGGACTGACCCTCACGCCGGGTGACCGCATATCTCACCCGAAAAGAAGAGATCCTGATGTATATCCCGCATTCCCTTCGATCCAGACAGCTGTCAGGCGCGGCGCTTGTGGCGCTGACGCTTGCCTTGCCGATGGCGCCTGCGCTTGCGCAGCAGGGCGGTCAAGGTCCGTCGCCTGTCGAAGCCGTTACCGTCACCGCTGGCGATCACGTGCTCAGCACCCGTTTGCCGGGTCGCGTCAAAGCATCGATCGTGGCCGAAGTGCGCCCGCAGGTGTCGGGAATCATCCGTGAACGCCTGTTCGAAGAGGGCGCGGCGGTGGCGCTTGGCGATCCGATCTACAAGATCGAAGACGAAAGCTATCGCGCGGCTGTTGCGGCCGCGCGGGCCGCGGTGGCGGCTGCCGAGGCGAATTTCACCTTGGCCATGAGCGACGAAAAACGCGCGATCGAGCTGTTTGCCAACAAAGCCGCCCCCGAGCAGCGCCGTGATGCGGCGATTGCCACCCGCCAAGCGGCAGAGGCGCAGGTCCAAGCGGCCAAAGCGCAGCTGATGGCCGCCGAGATCGATCTGGACCGCACCACCATTCGCGCGCCGATTGCAGGGGTGATCGGTCTGTCGCAGACCACCACCGGCGCGCTGGTGGCGGCGCAGCAGTCGACCGCACTGGCGACCATCCGCAATCTGGATACGGTTTATGTCGATGTGACCCAATCTTACGCGGATATCCTGCGGTGGGGCCAAGGGCAGGGCAAAGGCGATCTGGGGGAGGTATCGCTGACCTTGGGCGACAATTCGATCTATCCGGTCAAGGGCAAGCTGCAAGCGGCTGAACCGCAGGTTGAGCCGACCACCGGCATGGTGACCCTGCGCATGACCTTCCCGAACCCCGACTATATCCTGCTTCCGGGCATGTATGTCGAAGCGGATATGCCGCAATCGCGCCTGTCGAATGCAGTCGTGCTGCCGCAGAACGCGGTAATGCGCGACCGTGGCGGCAATGCATCCGTCTGGGTTGTCGATAACGGCACTGTGGCCGTGCGTTCGGTCAAGATTGCCTCGGCTTCGGGGTCGAACTGGATCATCACCGAAGGCTTGCAGACCGGTGATCAGGTCATCACCTCGGGCTTCCAGAAAGCCGGACCGGGTGCGCCGGTGCAGGTCGTGCCCGCGGCGGCTGAAGCTGCGGCAGCCGCTCCGGCGGAGGCCAATTAATGGCACGCTTCTTCATCGACAGACCCATCTTCGCATGGGTCATCGCGATTGTGATCATGGGCTTGGGGATCTTGTCGATCCAGAAGCTGCCCGTGTCGCAATATCCGGCCATCGCATCGCCTGCGGTCGTCATCAATGCGGTCTATCCGGGCGCATCGGCAGAAACCGTGGCCGATACCGTCGTGCAGGTGATCGAAAAGGAAATGACCGGCCTTGACGGGCTGCGCTATATCACATCGACCACCACATCGACCGGTGTCGCCACCATCACCGCCACCTTCGCCTTGGGCACCGATCCCGATATCGCGCAGGTCCAAGTCCAGAACAAGCTGGCGCAGGCCGAGGCGTCATTGCCCGAAGCTGTGGCACGCCAAGGGGTTACCGTTCAGAAGTCGATGACCGGCTTCTTGATGGTCGTCTCGCTGATTTCCGAAGACGGCTCGCGCAGCGATGTCGAACTGTCGGACTACATGAACTCCTACATGGTCGAAAGCTTCTCGCGTCTGAAAGGCGTGGGCTCGGTTCAGGTGTTCGGTTCGGAATATGCGATGCGTATCTGGCTGGACCCCAATAAGCTGAAGGCCTATGACATGAGCCCGCGCCAAGTGATTGCCGCGGTGCAGGGTCAGAACGCGCAGATTTCGGCCGGTGCCTTCGGTGCGCAACCCGCGCCCAAAGGCCAGTTGCTGAACGCCACCATCACTGCGCAATCGCTGTTGAAATCGCCCGAAGATTTCGAGCGTATCGTGTTGCGCGCCGATACCGATGGCGGTTTGGTGCTGCTGCGCGACGTGGCCCGTATCGAGCTGGGCGCGGAAAGCTACGAGGTTAAATCCACCTATAACGGCAAAGCATCCGCCGGTATGGCGATCCAATTGGCATCGGGCGCCAATGCGCTGCAGACGGCGGAATTGGTGGAACAAAAGCTGGCCGAACTGACTCCCTTCCTGCCCGAAGGCATGAGCGTGGTGATCCCCTATGACACCACGCCCTTCGTCACCATCTCGATCGAGGCGGTGGTGAATACGCTGCTTGAAGCTATCGTGCTTGTGTTCATCGTGATGCTGATCTTCCTGCACAACTTCCGCGCGACTTTGATCCCCACCTTGGCGGTTCCGGTGGTTTTGCTGGGCACCTTCGGGATCATGGCGGTGTTCGGCTTCTCGATCAACACCTTGACCATGCTGGCGATGGTTCTGGCCATCGGTCTTCTGGTCGATGACGCGATCGTCGTGGTTGAAAACGTCGAACGCATCATGGCGACCGAACATCTGTCGCCCAAGGAGGCGACCAAGAAATCCATGGACGAAATCACCGGCGCGCTGGTGGGGATTGCCATGGTCTTGTCGGCGGTCTTCGTGCCGATGGCCTTCTTCGGCGGCTCGACCGGCGAGATTTACAAGCAGTTCGCGGTGACAATCGTGGCGGCGATGGGCCTGTCGGTCTTGGTGGCGGTGGTCTTCACGCCCGCACTTTGTGCGACGATGTTGAAGCCGCATTCCCCCGTTCCGGGCACCGGAATGGGCGCGCGTCTGAGCCAAGGGTTTGAGCGCCGCTTCACCCGTTTGACCGGCGGCTACGGCGGTCTGGTGAAATTCGCCATCGCCAACCCGTTGAAAGCCATGGTGGTTTATCTGGCTTTGGTGGCGGCGATGGTCGTTTTGTACCAACGCACGCCGACCTCGTTCCTGCCTGATGAAGATCAGGGCGTCTTGATGACCATCATCCAAGGCCCCTCCGGTTCGACCACCGAGCAGACCCAGAACGTCGTGTCCCAAGTGGAAAACTACTACCTGCAAGCCGAAGGCGAGAATGTGGAAACCGTGTTCTCGGTGACCGGTTTCTCCTTCTCGGGTCAGGGTCAGAACATGGCGATGATGTTCGTGAAACTGAAGGATTGGGAACAGCGCAAATCCAGCGAGCAGGCGGCTTCCGCCATTGCCGGTCGCGCCTTCGGTCCGCTGTTTGGCGGCATCAAAGAGGCGATGGTCATCCCGATCGTGCCGCCTGCCGTGATGGAGCTGGGCAATTCGAACGGCTTCCAAGGCTATCTGCAAGCCCGTTCGGGTCAAAGCCACGAACAGCTGATCGAAGCGCGTAACATGCTGTTGGGCATGGCCGCGCAAAGCGACAAGCTGATGGGCGTGCGTCCCAATGGCGTGGAAGATGCGGCGCAATTCCGTCTGAACATCGACTGGGCGAAAGCGGGCGCGATGGGTCTGACGGCGGCGGATGTCGGCAGCTTCTTGGGGTCGATCTGGTCTTCGGCCTATGTCAACGACTTCCTCTATGATGGTCGTGTGAAGCGGGTCTATGTCCAGGGCGAGCCTTGGGCGCGCTCCAACCCCGAAGATTTCGAATTGTGGCGCATCCCGAATGCCTCGGGCGAATTCGTCTCCTTGTCCAGCTTCGCGACCCAAGAGTGGATCTATGGCGCGCAGCAGGTCGTGCGTTACGACGCGATGCCGGCAATCGATATCCAAGGCTCGCCCGCGGAGGGGGTGTCCTCGGGCGAGGCGATGGCCGAAATGGAACGTCTGGTGGCGCAGCTGCCACCGGGCTTTGCATTGCAATGGTCGGGCCTGTCGCTGGAAGAAAAAGAAGCGGGCAATGGCGCGATGATCGTCTATGCGCTGGGTCTGGCTGCGGTCTTCCTGTGCTTGGCGGCATTGTACGAAAGCTGGTCGATCCCGATCGCGGTCCTGCTGGCGATGCCGGTGGGGGTGATCGGCATGTTGGTCGGTTCCATGATCGGCGGGCAAGCGAATGGCGTCTACTTCCAGGTGGGTCTGCTGACGGTGATTGGTTTGACGGGTAAGAACGGCATCATGATCGTCGAATTTGCCCGAGAACGGATGTCGGAGCTGGGCGAAACCGCCCGCGAGGCCGCACTCGAGGCGGCGAAGTTGCGGTTCCGTCCGATCATCATGACTTCTTTGGCGTTTGGTCTGGGTGTGTTGCCGTTGATCCTGTCTTCGGGTGCGGGCGCGGGTGCGCGTCAGGCGATCGGTTATGGTACCTTCTTCGGCACCCTGTCGGGCACCGTGCTGGGCATCATCTTCGTGCCGGTCTTCTTCGTGCTGGTGGATGGTGTGTTCAACCGCAAGAAGGCCAAGGCTGAGGCCGAAGCGTCCCACTGATCGGGTGGGGGCGGCAGGTTCTTTGCCGCCCTTGCCTCAGGCATACTTTCAGAAGCCAGCCACTTCCTTGGCGCGTTTGGGTTAGCCCCAAGCGCGCCTTTGCTTTTCATAGGGGTCATTCACCACCTCTGGCCTTTGGTCGATCCGCAGGATCGCGCGGCGGGTCGCGTCATAGCAGGGCCAGTGCATATCATCCGCCAACCATGGCTTGCGGGTCTTGGCGAAGGCGACACAAGCCGACCGCAAGATCCGGCTGACAGCCGACATGCGGCGATCTTCGGCGGGCGGCAAAGCGGGCATCGCCTTGCGCCATGTGCCCAGCAGCAGGGCGGCAGCGGTCTGCGCATCAGCGGCCAAGGGGGCGTCGATTTGCCCCAGATGCACTTGGCTTCGCGGCCAGATCGCTTCGGCCAACCGCAGCGATGGCACCAATCCCATGCCCTCTGCGGCACTGCCTTTGGGGCCATCCGCGCCATAGGCCGTGCGGACCGCGTCACTTGCAAAGGGCGCGTGGCGGTACAACAGGACATCCCCCTCGCTTGCAGCGCTGTTCGGGCCGGTGATCAACAACAACGGCACCCGATCACAGCTGCCATGCGCCAGCATCTTGCGCGGCAGATCGGTCAACAGATCGCCGTCGATCACCGGATCGCGCGCGCTATGGCCGGGGTGATGGCGCTGCAGGTCGGCGGGCAAGGCGCCGAATGCCTGCGCAAGCTTGATATCGGGCAGCGCCAAGACCGTATCGAACGTGGCATCGGGAAGCCCCAGATGGCCCAGATAGGCCTGCATCACTTGGCGCGCCTGCGCTTTGGTCAGCAGTGCATCGGGTCGGGGATGCAGGGCAATCGCCGCATGAAACAATCCCCGCCCGATTCTGGATGCCATCAGGCAGATCACCCCCGTCGCCGCATGACCCGCGCCGATCAGCGTGACATTGCCCGCATCACCGCCAAATCCGGCGATATTGCGCTGCACCCATGCCATGGCGGTGCCAAGATCGCGCAGCCACAGGTTGGATGCCGCGCGTCCGCCTGCATCGGGCAAAGCCGTATGATCCAGATGCCCCGTTGCCCCCAGCCGCGGCCTTGGACGTATGACAAGCGCGCCGCTGTTCACCGACAGCATCGCCATATCTTCGGCGGGCTTGGCGCAACCTTCCGGATCATCCAGCCATATCATCACCGGTAAGCCGCCTTGTGTCGCACCATCGCGCGTCGCACCATCGCGCAACGGGGGCGGATGGTCGGGCGCGTGGATGTCCAGCACCAAGGCGGTCGGCGGCCCGTCAAGCGAGAGCGAGGTGGCAAATCCCGTCGCATCGCGCAGCCCCTCCCAGAAGGGGGCGGGGCGGGGCGGGCCATAGCGCAGCGCCCCCAAAGGAGGCGCGCCGTAGGGGATGGCCAGCCAATGGCAACTGCCGTCGGCATCCTTGCGCCCGCGCAATCGACCGCTTTCGCAGGTGACGATCGGACTTGCGCGTGCGGCCGATGCCGAAACGATCTGGTGAGGCCTGATCAAAGGCGCGGAAAGGTGGGGGTCTGTCGCGGTCATCACGCCTCCGGTCTATGGATGCGTTCAGGCTGCGGTCACGATATTAACGCAGGGCTAAGAGCCTGCCGCAAAATGCCGCGCATTTTATACATCTTGGCCAAAGCCGTGTCGGGCATAAAAAAACGCGGTCCGGACAGAGGCCCGAACCGCGTTCATGTCATTGGTGAAACGACTTATTTCACTTGTTCGAACAGCGGAGCGAAGCGCTCTTCTGCTTTTTTCGACAGTTTTGCAGCTTTTGCTTCTTCCAGGTTTGCCGGCGCGTCGCCAACTTGGATCAAAGCAACCATGCCCATACCGAAGTGCGGGGTGCATTTGATGCCGTAAACGCCGTTTTCGGAAACGGTCAGAACGAAGTCTTCGTTGATTTTCGATTTGAAAGCTTCGACGCCAGCCGGCAGCATGCCTTCGATCGATTCAACGTTGTGCGATTTTGCAGCAGCAACGAATTTGATGGTGTCGCCAACTTCGGCTTTCACGAATGCCGGTTCGAAGACCATCGAGCCGGTGTCGCCCTTCGACAGCATTTTCACTTCGTGTTCAGCCGCGAAA
>DALYSR010000109.1:0-12432 GCA_031991825.1 Paracoccaceae bacterium | reverse complement strand
TAGGATCAAGGCCGTCATCCCGCCAAAATCCAACCGCCGATTTCCGGCAGATTTCGACCGCGACACATACAAAAGATGGCATCTCATCGAAAAATTCTTTGCAAAGCCCAAGAAATTCAGAGGGATCGCCATGCGTTGCGGCAAGACCGACACAAGCTACAGCGCATTTATCGTACTCGCCGCATTCTGGGCGATGATGTCGGGCAGATTTCGCGTATCGCCTCTGCCTTCAAAGCTGTGCAGCTAGTCGATGAGGCCTATGTCGATTTCATCGACCCTGAGCTGCGCCATGATCTGGTGCCGCTGCTGGAGGCGCATCCGAACCCCATGCTGCTGCGTCGCTGAGCAAGGGCTACGGCCTCGCGGGGCTGCGGCTTGGCTCTGCGGGCGGGGCCGAGACGCTTTTGCGTCCGATGGTGCAGAAAACCCGCGACAGCTATATTGTCGATGTGGTTGCCCAGACCATCGCCCGCGCCGCTCTGGAGGATCAGCCGCATCGCCGGTTGCTCGCCAATCATGTGCGGGCCGAGCGCGCGCATCTGATGCCGATGCTGGAAAAGATCGGCTTTGACGTGCCCGAAAGCCAGGCAAATTTCGTCTTGCCTATCGCTCCGATGGCCCAGAAAGCGCGGCACCTTTGCTGCACTGCCTGTCAGAGCAAAATGTCTGGCTGCGCTGGTTCGATACGCCAAGGACGCGGCAGGGCCTCAAGATCAGCATCGGCACCTCGGAAGAGACCGAGATCCTGGTCACCACCCTGCGCGATCTGGTGCGCGGTGGACATTAAGCCCTCCGGCTGTCGAAAAGGCCCCGGAAATTCGGGGCCTTTTTCGGTTTGCTAAAGGCTCAGCCCGACGGCCTTCATCACAAAGCGAAAGCCGTAAGCGACCACCCCGAGGGCAAGGACGCTTGCGGCCCAGATCAGGACCAGCCAGCCGATCCGTTTCGCCAGGGACGCAGGAGCGTCCGATTGCCGCTCGATCACCATACGTTTCATCAGTGATACCCGCCCCCCACGCGGACCTTGCCGCGAAAGACGTAATAAGCCCAGGCGGTATAGGCGAGGATCACCGGGATGATCAGCAGCGCGCCGACCAGCGCGAAGCCCATGCTCTGATCCGGGGCCGCCGCTTCGCGCAGGGTGATCGCGGGCGGGATGATATAGGGAAACATGCTGATCCCAAGCCCCGTATAGCCCAGAAACAGCAGGAAGAGCGTCAGGAAGAACGGCGCAATCCCCGGGTTGCCTGTGCGCAGCGATCGAAGCAAAAGAAGCGCGGTCAGTGCCACCAGAACCGGCACCGGCGCAAAGAAGAAAAGGTTCGGCAGGTTGAACCAACGATCCGCCACCGCCTGATGCGCAAGCGGCGTCCAGAGGCTGATCACCAAGATCACCGCCAGCAGCGCATACATCAAAGGCCGCGCAAGGCTGACCATGCGGTCATGCAAAGGCCCCTCGGTCTTCACGATCAGCCAGGTCGCGCCCAAGAGCGCATAGGCGACCAGCAGGCCTAGGCCGGTAAAGATCGCGAAGGGCGAGACCCAGTCCATTGCGCTGCCGATGTAGCGGGTGCCCTCCATCCGGAAGCCGTTCAGGAAAGCCCCGAGCGAGACACCTTGGAAGAACGTCGCTGCGATGGAGCCGAGCATGAAGGCGTTGTCCCAGAACGGCTTGTGATGCTCATCGGCCTTGAAGCGGAACTCGAACGCGACGCCGCGCCAGATCAGCCCCAGAAGCATCAGCGCCAGCGGGATATACAGCGCGGTCAGGATCACCGCATAGGCCAGCGGGAAGGCTGCCATCAGACCGGCACCGCCAAGGACCAGCCAAGTCTCATTCCCGTCCCAGACTGGGGCGACGGTGTTCACCATAACGTCACGGTCATCGCGGTTTTTGATGAAGGGAAAGAGGATCCCGATGCCCAGATCGAATCCGTCCATGATGACATACATCATCAGGCCGAAACCGATGACACAGGCCCAGATGATGGGAAGATCAATGCCCATGATCAATGCTCCTTGCTGAGATCGGGGGCGGCCGAAAGCGGGCGCGCGGGGCTCTGGCCGGGGTCGTCATTATCGGTCGCGGGATCTGCCTCGCCCGCCTCGGGGCCTTTGCCGACAAGTTTCAGCATATAGCTGGTGCCAAAGCCAAAAACGAAGAAATAGGCGGCGATGAAGATCACCAGCGTCACGCTCATGGTCAGGACCGAGTGGTCAGAGACCGCGTCTTTCGTGCGCATCACGCCATAGATCACCCAGGGCTGACGGCCGATTTCGGTCGTGTACCAGCCGGCCAGAATGGCGATCAGCCCGGTCGGCCCCATCAAAAGCGCGAAACGCTGGAACCAGCGCCCCTGATAAAGCGTCCCGCGCCAGCGCCGCCAGGCGGCCCAGAGGCCCAGCGTGATCATCAGCATCCCAAGGCCGACCATGATGCGGAAGGTCCAGAACACCACGGCGACCGGCGGGCGATCCTCGGGGGCGAATTCCATCAGGCCGGGGAATTGTCCGTCAAGGCTGTGGGTCAGGATCAGGCTGGAAAGGTTCGGGATCGCGATCTCGAAATGGTTCTTCTCGGCCGCCTGGTCGGGCCAGGCGAAGAGGATCAGCGGCACGCCCTCGCCAGGGGTGTTTTCCCAATGCCCCTCCATCGCGGCGATCTTGGCGGGCTGGTGTTTCAGCGTGTTCAACCCGTGCTGGTCGCCGATGAAGGCCTGCAAGGGGGCGACCAGCAACAGCATCCACATCGCCATGGAAAGCATGGTGCGCACCCGCGGATTGTCATTGCCCTTCAGGAGATGCCAGGCCCCGCTGGCGCCCACGAAAAGCGCGGTGGCAAGGAAAGCTGCCGTAACCATATGCGCCAGCCGGTAGGGGAAAGAGGGGTTGTAGATTACCTCGAACCAGTTCACCGGCACCACGACGCCATTGATGATCTCGAACCCCTGCGGCGTTTGCATCCAGCTGTTCGACGCCAGAATCCAGGTCGCCGAAATCAGCGTACCGATGGCGACCATGACAGTTGCAAAGAAATGCAGCCCCGGGCCGACCCGGTGCCAGCCAAACAGCATGACGCCAAGGAATCCTGCCTCAAGGAAGAAGGCGGTCAGCACCTCATAGGCCAGCAAAGGCCCGGTGATTGATCCGGCGAAGGAGGAAAAGTAGCTCCAGTTGGTGCCGAACTGATAGGCCATGACGAGGCCCGAGACGACGCCCATGGCGAAGTTGACCGCGAAGATCTTCGACCAGAAATGGTAAAGATCGCGGTAAACGGCGTTCTTCTTCCACAGCCACAACCCTTCCAGCACCGCCAGATAGCTGGCGAGGCCGATGGTTATGGCCGGAAAGATGATATGGAAGGAAATGGTAAACCCAAACTGGATGCGGGCCAGTTCAAGTGCGGTCAGTCCAAACATCTGGCATACCCTCCGGGGAAGCAGCTGGCTCTATAGTCGCGGTGGTGAAGGATACCACCGATTGCGGTCTAGTCTCCACATAAAGCGAGAAAACATCCCGGCGGGGGGGCGGACGAAAAGGTGGACTATCGAGGAGATAGTTCATGTATAGCTACAAAGAGCGAATGGGGGCGGTTGCCCTTTACATCAAGCTCGGTAAACGGCCTCACGCCACCATCCGCAGGTTGGGTTACCCAAGCAGAAACGCCCTGAAAGGCTGGTATCTCGAATACGAGCGCCGGCAGGATTTACCTGCTTGCTCAGCCCACCGGCCCCCAAAGTTCTACCGAATCCCAAAAGCAGGCTGCGCTGGAGCATTATGTTCGCCACGGTCGCTGTGTGTCCTCGACCATGCGGGCCTTGGTGTCTCCCGGCCGCGCCATGCTGACGGCCTGGGTGCGGGAGGCATTCCCTGAGATCAGAGCAGTTTCCGTCCAGCTCCACGGTCCCGGCTATCACTTGGAGGAAGGAAAGAAGGCTGCCGTGGTCGGCCTTTATTGTGTACGGAAAGTGCGGAGGCTTTGGCGAAAAAGGTCAGAGTAAGCCGCGAAACGCTTTACGTTTGGAAGAACCAACTTCTTGGCGTGGAGGCCCCTGCCACGATGAAATGCAAGACAAAGCTCCCTTTGGATCCGGAGATCGCCGATCTGGAACGGCAGCGAGAGGCATTGCAGCGCGCTATCCACGAATTCCGGATTGAGCATGATCTGCTCAAGACTGCGAGCGATCGGATAAAAAACGGATCTTGGCGTCGACCTGCAGGACCTGAGCAATCGGGAAAAGACCCAGCTGATCGCCGCCCTGAAAAACTGGACCTGCACCGGTTTTGTTCCGGTCGGGTGCTCCTGTATACGGCCCGATGTTCGAAGGCCACGGGTGATTTCACTCCCAGTGCCGCGTGTTTTCGGCGCGGGTTGTAGAAGCCGTTGATGCATTCGAAGAGGGCGATCTCGGCATCATGCCGGATATGCCTCTCGCGGCGCCAAACGAACTCTGCTTTCAGCGATTTGAAGAAGCTTTCGACAGCGGAGCTATCGTAACAATTACCCTTGCCGCCCATCGACACGGTGCGCTTCTGCCTGCGCAGGATTTTTGGTCGTCATGGCCGCAGTCTTGCGACCCGCGATCGGTGTGGTGACTGCCACCCTGTGGCGGACGGCGCAGGGCAACGGCCATGTTCAGCGCCCTGATCGCCAGATCCTGCTTCATGCGGTTGCTGATGGCCCAGCCAATGACGCGCCGTGAAAACAGATCGATGATGACCGCCAGATAGACCCATCCCCCGCGCGTCCAGACATAGCTGATGTCTCCAGCCCATTTCCGGTTTGCTCCGCTCGCCGAGAAATCCTGCTGCAACAGGTTCGGCGCGGTGTTGAACGCATAATCGCTGTCGGTCGTGTGCTTGAACTTACGGCTTCGGACGATGCGAATGCCATTCTGACGCATCAAACGGCCGACGCGACCTTGGCCGACCCGCAGGCCCAACTCTTTCAGCTCCTCGGTCATGCGAGGCCTGCCATAGCTGCCCAGCCCCAGCCGATGCTGGTCGCGGATATGGGCCTGGATCACCATGTCGCGAGGCTGACGGATGGACGGGGGCCTGCGCCGCCACGCGCGCAACCCGCGGTCGCTCACACCCATCATGCGACACAGATGGCTAGGGGAAAGGCTACCGCGATAACGGGCAATGAACTGAAACGTCATGGCTTTTGGGCCGCGAAGAGCTGAGCTGCCTTCCAAAGAAACAGCCTCGGCTGCAGGCATGGGCGCCAACTCAAATCCGAGTGTCTTAGCGCGGCGCTGCAGGTTTGCGAGAACGCGGGTTCGATAGCGATCTTCATAGGCCATGGCACCCGTATCTTGATAGGACATGCCAAAACGGACGGCATTATAGAAGAGAACAGCGATCTCGCGTGCGGTGGCCGTTATGGCTTTTGCTTGCCGGTCCTAGATGACAGGCGTCGATAGAAGGCCCCAAGGCAGTCTCGCTTCGCCCGATGGTTGTGGCCGCCAATCGCAAGAGTGCGGTAGCGCGACTTGATGACCTGCGGGTTCGCGACGACAACAACTTGCCGCCTGATATTTTGTTGCCCGGTGCCAGACAAAGCCATGAAGTGAAGTGCTTGGCGCTCTTCCAAGCCGTCAGCTCTGTGCCGCATTCGGCAATCAGCCTCAGTGCCAAGGCAGGACCAAGTCATGGATTTGGGTGAGGTCGGCGCCAAGAACGCCATAAAGGGCGGCCCGCACATCGAACGAAGGGGCATTGACCTGATTGCGCTTGGTTCGAGGCTTAGGCAATGCCGGAATATCACCCTCGACCCTGACGCTCATTCCTGCGACTGCCGCCTCGAGCTTGCGATCGCATTCCTCAGTCTTGTGCAGGTCAAAAGTCATAAAGGTCGCGTGACTGGGTCAGTGCGAAGATGTGCTCGTCTCGATCATTGCCGACCAATGCTGCTTTGATGATCTCGATGGAGGCGTGGCAGCGAATGTCGCGCATTGAGGCGAGCACATCAGGGTCACACTCGCCCGCGACGATGGCCCGCATGATCCGCATGCCCGTCGCCCCGGTGATATCTGACACCACATGGTGTCGCTGCAGGTTCATCTCCATCAAGGCCTTCTGCATATGCTGGATATGGGCGGCTGCATATTCGACCAGCCGTTCACGTTGACGCAATTAGGCACGCAGGGTGGCAATCTCGGCTGCGGGGCGGAAGTTGCCGCGGGGTTGACCCTCTTCAGATCCGAGTGGCCACCGGTCGCAATATTCTTCATGGCGTATCCTCCGACAGGGCAGAAGGGCGTGGGCCATGCAAGTCCGTCATCTTGCCTCAACGGGATCGCTGACAAAGCAGCGTTGCCGCTCTCAACTGCGCATCAGCCCATGTGCCACGTTTTTAACGGGGTCCGACCCTCCAATAAGCCATCGGCAATGGCCCTTCAGACTACGGATGATAGCACAGGCTGTTGCTACCGCGCACAGGCGGGCTGTGGCCGGTGACGGTTTGATAGGGTGTCCCTCTCCTCCTTGAGGATGCGGATCACGCGACGAAGCCGTGACCACATCGGTGTCTGGGTTAGCATCCACCCACGTGTTCAAGCGCGACAAGCCGAACCCCAGATCATCCGCAACCTGACGACGCGAAAGCCCACTGGTTAGCGCGATCCGCACAACATCCTTGCGAAATTCATCCGTGCTGCCTGTGCCCATAGTCCATCTCCTTTGCTGCACACTACGTGATCAAAGGAGCGGCACAAAACCGCGACAGGTCCAAGGTGTTACGCGTCGGCGTGAGTGCACCACTACGCGATGAGAGAGGTGGCGTGGCGGAAACGCAGGCAGAAGTCCGCGTGCTGCACCGGTACGTGGGGGCATTACGGGCGCAATTCCGCGCTGATTCCAAGGTTCTGGAGCGCATCTTACCATAGAGAGCAGTTTAGTCCGATACTTGAATCCTATTCTTGCATTAGACCATGATTAGCGCGAACTATATGGCATTGCCGTACAGAATAATATTCTGCAGACCATGATTCAAACCTTCTCTTTCTAGTCTAGCCGCAGCGATCCGGCCTAACAAACGCAGAGGTTCAGGAGATTGTGGCTGCCATTGCCGCAGATCCCGAGGCAGGGACAGGCGGTGCATGCAAACTTCGTCATGCGCGGGAAGGTCAGGGGAAAAGCGGTGGCAACCGAACCATCCAATACCTCGGTGGTGGGCATGTTCCGGTGTTTGCCCTTGCGATCTACGGCAAGAGCAAGAAGGGCAATCTGTCGAAAGCGGAGCGCAATGAGCTGGCTGCCATCCCCCGAGGCTGACAGAGGCCTACAAGGCAGAAAAGAAAAACCATGAGCTTTGGATTTGAGCTGATCGCCAGTGCGAAGGACGCGCTGGCAATTGCTGAAGGGCGTCAGGAACCTGCCGCTGATTTCCTGCCGGAAAGCATTGATGTGGCCGCTATCCGGAAGCGTCGGAAGCTGAGTTTGCAAAGCGGATGGCCCATGCAATTTTATCCGACATAAGCCGCCCGCACGCGAAGGCGGCTTATTTGTTCTTAAATGGCGCCGATAGCGATCCGTCAGATTTTCAGAGCAATCGCACTCCAGACTATGAGCGTGGCAGCGGCGATCGCCAGAGACGAAGCGATATAAGCTTTTCGTGTCATAGCCTTACCTTTCATAATCGTCCCATGGTTTCAGATGTTGGGCGGTGGCGGTCATTGGCCTATGAAGCCCTCAAGCAGAACCTGAAAGCCGTTGCCTGAGTGAAACCATGCTGCAGCTTAGACAAGCGGCAAACTGGTCCAAATGCCCAGACCACTTCTAATGTCGTCCCGTCGGCAAAGATGCGTTCCAAGGCGATACCGTCGCGCGTATAGATGCCCGCCTGTCGGTACAGCGGCAGGCCAGCGGCATATTTCGAGACGGCGATCTGGGCCAAGAGCGCCTCGGTGGGCAGCCCGCCCTTCGAATAGCTGCGCTGGTGCATGCGCCTGAAGGATGCCATTTCCATCACCAAGGGCATATTTGGGGCGGCGGGTGCCAATGACACGGAACTTGGCGGGCGTGATATCCAAGCATTCCGAGCCATCTTCGCCGATCCGAACTCTTGGCAGGCCCGCATGTTCGGCAGATCTTCAGGGTCAATCACCGCGTCGACCCGCTCCAGATCTGGGGCGCAAAGCCTTTGCGGCGCCGGTCCCGATTTCCGCGAAGACAAAGCTCTGTTGCGCATCGGCGTCATCAATCCGACCCTCTCCCCCAAGCGTCTCGGTGCAACGGCCGAACCGTGCCCGATCAAAGCTTTTCAATGTCTGCAGCAGCGCTTTGATCCGCTCCTTTGCATCGTCATGACGCAGCCCTAATGCCTCGACTTCGCGTTCCAACGCCTCGGCAAATGGCCAGCTTGACGGCTTTATATAGGCTAGATCTTAAACAAAGACGCGCGGATAAAAGAAAGCCCCCGAAGGGGCTTTCAGCGCGTTTAGGGCTTTTGGGACCGCTTCAATTTGCGCTCAGAGGCGGCCGCTCTTTCTTGGCACTCATAATCTGTCGTATCCAAACAAGGCACAGGATGGCGACACCGCAAAGGGTCGAGATCAGTTCAGGCGCAATCATCAAAATCGCGGCCAGTGTCAGCAGGACACGTTCGATCTTGTAAAGAGGGGCGATCAGCCAATTGGTGATTGCCGCCGACAGCGAAACGATACCCAGAACCGCACCGGAAAAGGCCAAGATGAAAGCCGATAGGCTGAAATCCTGTGTCACAAGCAACAGCGAGGGCGAGAAGACGAACATGAAGGGGACCAAAGCTTTCCCCATCGACAGCCGGAAGGCGGTGTTGCCTGCCTTGAAGGCATTGGCCCCCGCGATGCCCGATGCGGCATAGGCAGCCATCGCCACCGGCGGCGTCACATCGGCCAGCACGCCGTAATAGAAGACGAAGAAATGCGCGACCAGAGGCTCGACATTCATCATGCCGAGCACCGGTGCGGCAACGGCCACCATGATGATATAATTGGCCGTAGTCGGGATGCCGCATCCCATCAAGATACAGACAACTGCGGTCATCATCAAAGTGAACAGCAAGGCCAGCGTTTGCATGCTGAACACCTCGAAGGGCAGCACCGATAATGCGCCATGCACAGTCCCAGCCCAGCTTTGCGCGACGCTCGTGACCATGAAGGCGATCTTGAAGCCGATACCAGTCAAGGTGACAACGCCGATCACCACCCCGACCAAAGCCGCAGCCACAGTAACGGAAAGCGAGCTTTTGGCCCCAGCGCAGAAGCCTTGGTAAATGCCGCTAACGAATTCCTTCGCCCCTTCGGTCAGACCCAATGCCATGACACGCTGGATCGCATAGATCACGATACAGGCCGTGATCGCCCAAAAGGCCGACAGGAAGGGCGTGCGCCCCGACATCAGCATCCAGACCAGCAGCACCAGCGGGATACAGGCAAGCCAGCCCTCGCGGATCACCTTCATCGCTTTGGGCAATTCCTCGGCCCGCAGGCCCCGGATGCCAAGCCTCTTGGCTTCCAGATGTACCTGCACCAAGACACCGAAGAAATGCATGAAGGCGGGTACAATGGCCGCAATCAGGATAGTGCGCAGGGGAATACCCAGATATTCCACCATCAGGAAGGCCACTGCCCCCATGACCGGCGGCGTGATCTGGCCACCCGTCGATGAGGCCGCCTCGACGGCGGCCGCGAAATGGCGCTTGAACCCGATCTTGATCATCGCCGGAATTGTCAGAGCGCCAGTTGTCACCGCATTCGCGATCGACGAGCCAGAGATTGACCCTAGCAATGCCGAAGACACCACAGAGACTTTAGCAGGGCCGCCCGAGAAGCGGCCGGTCAGGGCGGTTGCCAGATCGATGAACAGTTGCCCCAAACCGATCTTCTGCGCCATCACCCCGAAAAGGACAAAGTGGAAGACATAGGTCGCGATCACACCCAAAGCCGTGCCGAAGATACCCTGCGACGACAGATAGAGGTGGTTGACTATCCCTGCCCAATCCGAGCCGGGGTGAACAAATATCCCCGGCATCGAGCGACCGAAATAGGCATATCCGATCATGCCAAGCGCAATCACCGGCAGCGGCCAGCCCATCGCGCGGCGCACGGCCTCTAGCAGTACCACCAGAAGGGTTGTGCCCATCACGATATCCAAGCCGGAGGGATTGCCGATCCTGAACTGCAACTGGTCATAGACCCATGGCACGTAAAAAGCACTGACTGCGCCAGCGATAGCCAAGGCCCAGTCGATCAGCGGCAGACCGAATAGCACCAGACCCGTGGTCTTATTGCGCCCGCTGGAGAAGGCGGAAAAGCTAAGGAACACCAAAAAGATCGAGACTCCGAGATGGATGCCACGATGGGTGGTTGCGCGCGGAATGCCGTAGCCCGCAGTGTAGTAATGATATACCGAAAGCAGGAAGAGAAGGATCCCAGCAAGGATCGCTACCGGTTTCAAAACGATGCGGAAACGCGCTTCGGGGTCGAATTCCTCCTCTAGCGCCTTCAGCTCCGCTTCTGTCAAATGGCGGTCGACATCTGTCATTCAATGATCCTCCGCTCGCCCGTGAAAAGGAACAGCGGCCCCTCTGGGAGGGACCGCGTCAATGGCAAGGGACATTTCCCGATTACTTCAGCACGCCGGCTTCTTTGTAGAATTTCTCGGCGCCCGGATGGAACGGGATGCCGGCGCCTTGGACGGCATTTTCCAGGGTGATGTATTTGCCTTTGGCGTGACCATTGGCGAAAAGCTTCTGGGTGGTTTCGTTGAACAGCGATTTGGTGATGCCGTAAACCAGATCTTCGGAAAGATCGGCATTGGTCACAAGCTGCGCGCCCACCGACAGCGTCGCGACATCCGCGTCTTGGCCCTTATAGATGCCTGCGGGGAAATTGTCGGTCGCGAAGAAGCTATAGGTCTCGCGCAGCTTGTCAACCTCGGGACCGGTGATCGGCACAAGGGTCACATCATGCTGGCTCGACAATTCGGCAATCGCCCCCGCCGGATAGCCGCCGACAAAGAAGAAGGCATCCATCTGCCCGTCGCGCATACGGTCGGCTGCTTGGTCGGGCTTGAGATATTCCGGCGAGATATCCGCTTCCGAAAGACCAAAGGCTTCCAAGATGATCTTCGCATCGACCAGCGTGCCCGAACCTGGCTCGTCTAGCGACACTTTCTTGCCCTTCAGATCGCTGACCGAAGCGATGCCTGCATCCTTGCGCGCGACGAGGTGAATGCTTTCAGGGTAAAGCGTCGCAATCAGGCGCAGCTTTTCAACGGCAGGCTGACCGTCCCACAAGCCGGTGCCGGTCTGCGCCCAATAGGCCACATCCGATTGGCTGAAGCCTGACTCAAGCGCTCCACCATTGATCGAGTTGACATTGCCGACCGAGCCGTTCGATGCAACCGCGGTAGCCACCAAACCTGGTACCCCGCAAGATCCCCCTTCCTCGCAAGCGCGCGATCCCGGCGGATTCGAGATCGCATTCGCGATCAAGCCGCCAATGGGATAATATGTGCCTGCAGTGCCGCCGGTGCCGATGCGGAAAAATTGCATCTCTTGGGCGGAGGCCGTGTTCAGCAACAGCCCCATGGCCAAAGCTGCACCAGCCAAAATCTTGGAAGTAGAGAACATCATGGATCATCCTTATCGATTTGACAGCTATTTCGAGTTTTGATGTCATCACCTTAGGGCAATCTGGTTGTTTAGGTCTAGGAATTATCTTCTTGCGGACTTCCGAAGTCTAATATGTGCCTCCATGTTTACGTGCTTTACATAGGGGCTTCAGAGCCAGATTTTATCGGGCCTAAACTTAATGCGGCGTCAACTGGCGCTTTAAGCCAAAATTTGGCGCTAGAAAGCGCCATATCAGTCCGGTCGGTTGGAGCCTTGCTGCTCTGCGTTGATGGCGGTCGCGGAAAGCCAACGCGTCTTGGGATCGACGTATTCCTCGGTCGTTTGCCTGTTCTCCCCCTGACCGGAGCCCCGGCTCTGGCAAGACAAGTTTGATCAACGCCCCGGGGCCACAGGGGAGATGCATCAAGGCCCGCGGCTGGGCGGGCAATCATTCGCCCCCAGCTTCGAGGTGGCAGAGCCGCTTTGCCCTGGGGGGCAGGGCGATGTTTGCTGCACTCATGCTCGGGGGAGCTGAGGTCGTGGCATAACGCATCAGCATTGCGCGGGCCCGCCTTAATGGACAGGGGATTGCTGATGTCATTGGCTATCTGACGTTATGTGGACTTCAGCTTCCCCCATGCGGAAGCCGCCGCGACGGCATTTCGCTATAACCGTAAGCTCTTCATCGCCCGCTTTTGGGAGGTCTTCTTCACGCAGGATAGCGCGCGTAAACAAGATGAACATGTGGCGGAAGCAACGGGCCGGATCATGGCCAATACTTACGCCCGTTTCGGCTATCAGCGGATTGAACTTCCAAAGATGTCGGTTGA
>DALYSR010000108.1:1742-12684 GCA_031991825.1 Paracoccaceae bacterium | reverse complement strand
ATCGACGGGGTGATCGTCGGCGTCAAACTGGCCGAGGCCTTGGTCGGGGCGGGCCTGCGCACCTCGAAATCCAATGCCTATGCCTATCCCCGCGACAAGGGCTGAGGCAGGCGGGGGGCGGATCTGCCGCAAATCCGCTTCATCTGCCTAAAAAATGATCACAATATCCCCAACAATCTAGCTTTCGTGACGCCAAATCCGATCTTTCTTTACCTATGGTAATGTCGTCATTATTGTTAACAATTAGATCAACACTGTTGTCGATATCCGGCGGCAATATTCGCTGAGACGAGTGGAAGGATGCGCCGCGTGACCAAGGCCCGAACCCAAAGGAGAACAGGCTGATGCTTGTCTTCATCATCAAAAAGCTCGCCAATGCGATCATGGTCATGCTGGCCGTGGCGCTGCTCGCCTTCATGATCTTCCGCTTGGCCGGCGATCCGGTCGAGATGATGTCCAGCGAACAGACCACCGAAGCCGACCGCGTCATGATGCGCGAACAGCTGGGCCTGAACGATAGCGTCATCGTGCAATATCTGCGCTTCGTCACCCGCGCGGCGCAAGGCGAATTCGGCATCTCCTATCGCAACGGGCAGGATGTGCTGGCCCTGATCGCCGAACGCTTCCCCGCCACCATGGAGCTGGTGATCGTGGCGACGATTTTGTCGCTGGTCATCGGCCTGCCGCTTGGCGTGCTGACCGCCATCAAGCGCGGCAAATGGTATTCGGAAATCCTGCAATTCGGATCGATCATCGGCGTCTCGCTGCCCAGCTTCGTGGTCGGCATCCTGTTGATCCTGACCTTCTCGGTCACCTTGGGCTGGATGCCTGCCTTCGGGCGCGGCGAGGTGGTTGATTTCGGCTGGTGGAGCACCGGCTTTCTGACCAAGAGCGGCTGGATGGCGCTGATCCTGCCCGCGATCTCGCTGTCGCTGTACCAGATCACCCTGATCATGCGCCTTGTGCGGGCGGAAATGCTGGAAGTGATGCGCTCGGATTACGTCAAATTCGCCCGCGCCCGCGGCATCCCGCAATGGCGGATCTATTTCCGCCATGCCCTGCGCAACTGCCTGATGCCGGTGGTCACCCTGACCGCGATGAATATCGGCACCCTGATCGCCTTTGCTTTGATCACCGAGACGGTGTTCCAATGGCCGGGCATGGGGATGCTGTTCATCCAAGCGGTGACCTTCATCGATATTCCGGTGATGGCGGCCTATCTCTGCCTTGTCTCCTTCATCTTCGTCTTCCTCAACACCCTTGTCGACATCGCCTATGCGCTGATCGACCCGCGCCTGCGCGCCGCCAAATAAGCGAAAGGCCAAAGATGAGCGATCTGCATACCTCTGCCCCGCCAGCTGCCAAACCTGGGCGCCTTGCCCGTCTGCGCCAAAGCGATCTGTGGTATTCCTTCAGCCATTCGCTTTCCGCGCGCTTTGCGGCGGTGCTGTTGATCCTGCTGGTGGGATCGGCGCTGCTCGCGCCGCTGATCGCGCCGCAAAACCCCTATGACACCGCCCAATTGGATATGTGGAAATCCGAATTGCCGCCGATCTGGCAGCAGGGCGGCGAGATGCCCTATCTCTTGGGCACCGATACCCAAGGCCGCGACATGCTGTCGGTCATCCTGTATGGCACCCGCATTTCGGTGATGATCGGGCTGGCCTCGGTGGCGCTGTCGCTGGCAATCGGCCTGACCTTGGGCTTGGTCGCGGGCTATTTCGGCCGCTGGGTCGATAATGTGCTGATGCGGATCGGCGATGTGGTGCTGTCGATCCCGACCATCCTGATTGCGATCCTTGTCTCGGCCGTGGTGCGCCAGATGCTGCCGGTCAATCTGCGCGAAGTGGGTGCGGCGGCGGTGCTGGTGCTGGCGATCACCTTGGGCGGCTGGGTGCAATATGCCCGCACCGTGCGCGCCCAGACCATTGTCGAGCGTGGCAAGGAATATGTGATGGCGGCCAAGCTGTTGCACGTGCCCGCGCGGCGGATCATGTTCTCGCATATCCTGCCCAATACGCTGACGCCGGTGCTGGTGGCCGCGACCCTGTCCTTCGGCATGGCGATCCTGACCGAGGCGACCCTGTCCTTCCTTGGCATCGGCATGCCGCCCGGACAGCCCTCGCTGGGCACGCTGATCCGGATCGGCAATCAATTTCTGTTCTCGGGGCTGTGGTGGATGGTGATCCTGCCGGTGGTGCAATTGTCGCTCTTGGTGGTGTCGGTCAACCTGCTGGGCGACTGGCTGCGCGATGCCCTCAACCCCAAACTGCGCTAAGCGCCTGACGGAGACCAATTCAATGGCACAGCTTCTGTTGCGCAACATCCGCCCCGAGGGGGCAGAGCCCTGCGATCTGATGGTCGAAGACGGCATCATCACCCAGATCGGCCAGATCGCGCCCCGCGAGGGCATCCCCTGCGAGGACGGGCGCGGCCTGATCCTTTGGCCCGGCCTGATCGATGCCCATACCCATCTGGACAAGACCACTTGGGGCATGGGCTGGCATGTCAACAACCGCGAGGCGATCCTGCGCGAGCGCATCGATTTCGAACGCGAGATGCGCCTGCCCTTGGGCCTCGATCCCCATCGCCAATCGATGCGCCACGCCTTGGGCCTGGTCGGCAATGGCACCACCCATATCCGCAGCCATGTCGATATCGACACCACCCATGGCTTGGCGCTGGTCGAAGGCGTGCAGCAAACCCGCGAAAAGCTGCGCGGCATCATCGACATCGAAATCGTGGCCTTCCCGCAATCGGGCGTCATGGTGATGCCGGGCACGGTGGAGTTGCTGGACGAGGCCTTGGCCAATGGCTGCGAGGTTTTGGGCGGCATCGATCCCTGCGGCATCGACCGCGATCCCAAGGGCCAGCTGGATGCCTTGTTCGCTTTGTCGCTCAAACATGGCAAGCCGATCGATATCCATCTGCATGAGACGGGCGAATTGGGCGCCTTCACGATGGAGCTGATCTTCGAACGCATCCGCGCCAATGGCATGCAGGGCAAGGTCGAAATCTCGCATGCCTTCGCGCTTGGCGCGCCCGATCATCTGCGGGTGGAAAAGCTGCTGGAACAGATCGCCAGCTTGGATATCGGCATTGCCACCACCGGCGCCCCTTCGGCATCGGTTCCGATGCTCAAACGCCTGCGCGAGCACGGCATCCGCATTGGGGCTGGCTGCGACGGCATCCGCGACACTTGGGGGCCATGGGGCCAGCCCGATATGCTGGACCGCGCCCGCATCATCGGCATGAAGAACGGCTTCCGTTCCGATCTGGATCTGGCCTTCGCTTTGGAGGTGGTGTCCAAAGGCGGCGCCAACCTGATGCGGATGGAAGGCCATGAAATCAAGGTCGGCAACCGCGCCGATTTCACTTTGCTGCATGGCGAAACCGTGGCGATGGCCGTGGTCGAAACCACCCCGCCCGCGCTGACCGTCAAGGGCGGCCGCATTGTGGCCCGCGACGGGCTTTGCACCGTGATGGAGATGCCATGACCCGCGCCCAGTCCCAAATCCCCCAAACTTTGGCCGCCGCCCAAGCCCTGAGTGACTGGCCCTTAGGCGCGCGCGCCGCAGGCCGCAGCCTTTTGACCGCCGATTGGGTGCTGGCCCATGACGAGACCGGCCCGCATCTGTTGCGCCGTGGCGAAGTGGTGATCGAAGACGGCCAGATCCTCTTCACCGGCCACGGCTTTGACGGCGATGTCGCGCGGCGCATCGATTTCGGCGCCAGCCTGATCTCGCCGGGTCTGATCGATCTGGATGCGCTGTCGGATCTGGATACCACCATCCTTGGCATCGACCATTTCCCGCCATGGAAAAAGGGACGCGTCTGGCCGCTGTCTTATGTCGAACGCGGCCCCTATGAGATGTATTCCCCCGAGCAATTGGCCTTCCAAAAGCGCTTTGCCTTTGGCCAATTGCTGTTGAACGGCATCACCACCGCCGCCCCCATCGCCTCGCTGTTCTACCGCGCATGGGGCGAGACCACTGCCGAATTCGACGCCGCCGCCGATGCGGCGGGCGATCTGGGGCTTCGGGTTTATCTCTCGCCCGCCTATCGTTCGGGCGGCATGGTGCTGCATGGGCCGGGCGATTACCGCGCGCAGTTCGATGAGGCGCGCGGCTTGCAAGGCCTGCGCGATGCGGCCAGCTATATCGCCCGCCAAGCGGGACGCCATGGCGGCTTGGTGCAAGGCCTGTTGGCCCCCGATCGGGTGGAAACCTGCACCGCAGCCCTGCTGCGCGACACCTTTGCCACCGCGACCGATCTGGATGTCAAAGTCCGCCTGCATATGGCGCAGGGCGCGATGGAGGTGCAGACGGTGCGCGCGCTTCATGGCGCTACGGCGCCTGTCTGGTTGGCCCGCGAAGGTCTGCTGTCGGATCGGCTGATCGCGCCCCATGCCACCGAAGCCACCGACGAGGATCTGGCGCTTTATGCCGACCATGGCGTGTCGGTGGTGCATTGCCCGCTGGTGTCGGGTCGTGGCGGGTCCAGTCTGAAATCCTTCTCCAAGCTGCGCGACATGGGCATCAATATCGCCATGGGCACCGATACCGCGCCTGCCGATATGTTGATGAACCTGTTGGTCGGGTTGATCACCTGCCGGATGAACGACGGCTGTCCCGACCGCATTTCCTGCCGCGATCTGTTCGATGCGGCGACCTTGGGCGGGGCGAAAGCCTTGGGCCGGACCGATATCGGCCGGTTGGCCAAAGGCGCGCGCGCCGATATCGCGGTCTTCGCTCTGGACGATATCGCCATGGCGCCTTCGGTCGATCCGATCACCACTTTGGTCACCGGCGGATCGGGCAAAGTCACCCGAGCGACCATTGTCGATGGGCGCTTGTCGATGGGCTTCGGCCAGGTCGCCGGCATCGATATGCAAGCCGCGCGCGTCACCGCCCAAGACCAGTTCGACGGGTTGATCGCGCAATATCCGGCGCGGACCTGGGACCACCCGCCCGTCTCCGACATCTTCCCCCCCAGCTATCCCGCGCGGGAGGCGTGATATGACCACATCCTGTCTTGAAGTGAAAAACCTGCGGGTCGAATTTCCCAATCGTCACGGGACATTGACCGCGCTGAACGATGTCTCCCTTGATATCCGCCCCGGTGAAATCCTGGGCGTGGTGGGGGAATCGGGGGCCGGAAAATCGATGACTGGCGCCGCGATTTTGGGCCTTTTGGAGCGCCCCGGTCGGGTGGCGGGCGGCGAGATCCTGCTCGAAGGCCGCCGCATCGATAACCTTAGCGATGCGCAGATGGCCAAGATCCGCGGGAAGGAAATCGGCGCGATCTTCCAAGATCCGCTGACCTCGCTGAACCCGCTGTTCACCGTCGGCGCGCAATTGATCGAAACCCTGCGCGTGCATCTGCCCGAGCTGTCCAAGGCGGCCGCCCGCCAAAGGGCGATCGAGCTTTTGACCGAGGTGGGCATTCCCGCGCCCGCCGAACGGGTCGATGCCTATCCGCATCAATTCTCGGGCGGGATGCGCCAGCGGGTGGTGATCGCGCTTGCGCTGGCGGCACGCCCCAAGCTGATCATCGCCGATGAGCCGACCACCGCTTTGGATGTGTCGATCCAAGCCCAGATCACCAGCCTGCTGCGGCGTCTGTGCAAGGAAAACGGCACGGCGGTGATGTTGGTCACGCATGATATGGGCGTGATCGCCGAAACCGCCGACCGCGTGGCAGTGATGTATGCCGGTCGGCTGATCGAAATCGGCCCTGTCGAAACCGTGCTGAAAGCGCCCAGCCATCCCTATACCCAAGGGCTGATGGCCTCGATCCCCGCCTTGGGCGCAAGGGTCGAAAAGCTGCATCAGATCGATGGGGCGATGCCGCGGCTGAATGCCATTCCCGAGGGCTGCGCCTTCAATCCGCGCTGTCACAAGGCGGGGCCGCGCTGTCGCCAGATCCGCCCGCAACTGGTGCCCACCGGCGCATCCGCCGCCGCCTGCCTGCTGCTTGATGGAGGTGTCGCATGAGCGCCGTTGATCCCAAACTCTCGCCCGCGTCGCAGGTCCCCGCCTTGCAAGTGCAAGCCTTGGACCGCGTCTTCGATGTCTCGCCGCCCTTCCTGAACCGGTTGATCTATCGCCAGAAGAAAAAGCAGTTGCATGCGGTCAGCGATGTCAGCTTTGATGTGGCCAAGGGCGGCTGCGTCAGTCTGGTGGGGGAATCCGGCTGCGGTAAATCCACCGTGGCGCGTCTGGTCACCGGCATTTATCCCCCCAGCGCAGGCGCGATCCGCTTTGCCGATGGCAAGAACGGCAAGCCATTGTCGGCGCAGATGATTTTCCAAGACCCCTATGCCAGCCTCAATCCGCGCTGGCGGGTGAAAAACCTGATCGCCGAGCCGCTGCGGGAATTGAAACTGCGCAGCACCGAAGCGGAAATCACCCAACGCGTCGCCGAATTGCTGGGCATCGTCGGGCTGAACGCCTCGGATGGCAATAAATTCCCGCATGAATTTTCCGGCGGTCAACGCCAGCGGATCTGCATCGCGCGCGCCTTGGCATCGGAACCGGAATTTCTGGTGCTGGACGAGCCGACCTCGGCACTGGATGTCTCGGTGCAGGCGCAGATCCTGAATCTGATGCGCCAGCTGCAAGACGATCTGGGGCTGACCTATCTGTTCATCAGCCATGATCTGTCGGTGGTCCGCCACATGTCCGACCGTATCGCGGTGATGTATCTGGGCCGCATCGTCGAAGAAGCGCCGACGGAAGTGTTATTCGCCGATCCCAAGCACCCCTATACGCGGCTTTTGCTGCAAACGATCCCGAATGTGGCCCAGCCCAATCGTGACCGTGTGATCGCGGCGGGCGAAGTGCCCAGCCCCCTGAACCCGCCCTCGGGCTGCAGCTTCCATCCGCGCTGCCCGCTCGCCACCGCGCGCTGCAAATCCGAACGGCCCGAAACCCAGATCAAAGCCGATGGCGCGCGTATCGCCTGCCATTTGGCCTGACACCCACGCCTAAACCCCGCGCCTGCAACGACAGGCGGCGTAACCAAGACTTCACAGGAGAGGTATCATGAAACTCGCATCCACCATCGGCCTCGCGCTCGCCTTGGGCGTCAGCGCCACCGCCCTCAGCGTCAACACCGTCGCGGCAGAAACCCTGAAATGGGCCGGCCGCGCCGATATCTTCTCGCTCGACCCCAATTCGGTCCCCTCGACCTCGAATTTGGCCTTTTTGAACCATATCTACGAAGGCCTTGTGCGCTATGACAAAACCTTCGGCATCGAACCGGCACTGGCCACCAAATGGGAATTGATCGACGGCAAGACCTGGCGCTTCACCCTGCGCGAGGGCGTCAAATTCCACAATGGCGCCGATTTCACCGCCGATGACGTCGTGGCATCCTATACCCGCGCCGCCGATCCGGCATCGCCCCTGAAAGGCAATATGCCGCTGTTCGCGGGCATCCGGAAGATCGACGAGATGACGGTCGAAGTCGATGTCTCCTCGCCCTCCTCGCTGATGCTGAACGATCTGACCAATATCTTCATCTTCGATGCGGATTGGCTGAAAGACAACAAGACCGAAACCCCCACCGATGTGGGCAAGGGCACCGAAGGCTTCGCGACCAAAAACGCCAATGGCACCGGCCCCTTCACGCTGGAAAGCCGCCAGCCTGACGCGATGACCGTGCTGGTCGCCAATGAAGGCTGGTGGGACCAGCGCATCGGCAATGTGACGCGTCTGGAATTCATCCCGATCACCTCGGCTGCGACGCGCATCGCGGCGCTGCTGTCGGGCGAGGTCGATCTGATCGATTCCGCGCCGATCCAAGATCTGGAACGGCTGAAAAGCGATCCCTCGATCACCGTGACCGCGCTGACCGAATTGCGCACCGCCTTCATCGCCTTCAACCGTCGTGAAACTCTGCCCGATGGCCGCGCCAATCCCTTCAACGATCTGCGCGTGCGTCAGGCCTTTGAAGCATCGATCGATCGCGATCTGATCAACCAGCGCATGATGCGCGGTCTGGCGCGCCCCTCGGGATCGCTGATCGCGCCGGATATCGCGGGCTATTCGGCAGAGCTGGACACCTATGAAAAGGCCGATCCGGAAAAGTCGAAGGCACTGCTGAAAGAGGCCGGTTACGACAATCTGGCCTTCACCTATACCTGCGCGAATGACGAGATGATCAACGAGGAGGACTGGTGCCAAGCGGTGGCCAATCTGCTCAGCCGTGGCGGTTTCGCCCCCACCATCGACATGGCGCCGCGCGCGGTGCAAACGCCCAAGCGTTCTAGCGGCCAGACCGAAGTCTATAATATGAGCTGGGCCAACGAGCCGACGCTGGATGCCTTCTCGCTTCTGTCGCAGGTGATCGCGACCCGTCAAGGGGGCTTCGGTGTCACCAACTACGGCGGCTGGTCGGTGCCGGAAATCGACGCGCTGGTCAAACAGGCCGCGGATGCGACCGATCCGGCGGAACGTTTGAAGCTGGAAGCCGAAGCGCTGAAGATCGCCAAGGAGCAGGTGCTGGCCATCCCGATGCACCAGCAGCCGATCGCTTGGGCCCAGACCAAAGCCGTCAAGGAGGTCGATATCCGCGCCGACAACAAGCCGCGCCATTGGTTCACCGTGGTGGCCAAGTAAGCGGCCCCCCGCGGGAAAAACGTCAAAACGACAAAGGGGCCGCATTCCGGCCCCTTTTTTTCCAGCACCTTCACCTTGGGTTACGCGCGCGCGCCATCCAGTTGCTGCAGGATAGGGTTGGCTTGGCGCAAGGCCAAAGCGGCGATGGTCATGCTGGGATTGACCGCCATGGATGTCGGAAAGACCGAGGCATCGCCCACCCAAAGATTATCGATGCCATGGATGCGCCCATAGCGATTGGTGCGCGATGTTGCCGCATCCCGCCCCATCGCCAAACTGCCGCAGGGATGGCCAAGATTGTGTTCGGGCGCATGGCTCGGAAGCCACAGGCCCTTGCCGCGAAACGCGCGGCGGATATGCATTTGAAGGTCTTGCTGCGCTGATGGGCCTCTAGGGCGGTGGCATAGTGGAAGGCGATCTTGCGCGGCGCTTGCGGCGAAAAGATCAGCCGGATGTCGGGATCGGGGAAGTCTTCCATCTGCCCGTCAAACAGCGCCCCGCCCCAAGAGGGTCTGGATCGGCTTGGCGGGGATGCGCAATCCTTCATGGACCAGTCTGGACTTATGCGCCCGCTGGCGCAGGAAATGCAGGATTTCGCCATAAGAGGCATGCACCCCCATCGATTGCACCATCCCCAGCCTTTCGCCCTCGACAAGATACAGATCGCGCAAGGCGATGGATTTCACCGGTTTGGCCTCAAGGCTTTTTCCCGCCCAGACCACGAATTTCTGCGACAGGTGGAACATCAGCTTGCGGCCCAGCAGATCATGGCGATTGCCAAGCCCCTGCGGCCAGTCCGCGCAGGCCGATGCCTCAACAGCCCCGGCGAGGAATAGGCGCCCGCCGCCAGCACCACATGGCGCGCCCGCGCGCGGTGCAACCTGCCGTCATGGTGAAATTCCACGGCGCAGCGCTGATCGGCCTTGGGGATCAATCTGGACACGGTGGCGCCGGTGATCAGGCGCAGATTGCTGGTGGCCAAAGCGGGCAAGATGCCCGCCGATCGCCCATCCATCTTGCAATTGCGCGGGCATTTGCGCCCGAAACATTCCGCGCAGGCGGGCAAATAGGCGACCGCCGCCTGCAGCCGATAGGGATTCATCCCGTTGCGCCGCAAATGATCGAACAGCGAGTATCGGAAGGGGGCAGCGGTGGCGGCGGGCGCCGATTGGGCGCGGGGCGGCGGTCCAAGGGATCGGCCGCGCCATGGACATGGAACAGGCGCTGCACCTCATCATACCAGGGCGCCAATTCCTGCCAGCCGACCGGCCAGCCACCGGTGGGATGGGTGATCGGCGCCAGCGCCTCGCTATCATGGATTGCGGGACGCTCGAAGGTGGCCGCATAGAAGACCGAAGTGCCGCCAAGCCCCGCCCGCAAAGGCGCATAGAACGACGATTTCGCCCGTCGATTTGGCTCGTCGATTTGGCCATGGACCGGATCGGGCCATGCGCCTTGGCGCCGCCGCGCCTCGGGCGTATCGGCATGGCTCAGGTGATGGGCGGCATCCGCCGCCCCCGCCTGCCCGCTTTCCAGCAAAAGGACTTGCGCCCCGCCTCTGTCAGCGCCCCGCGCAGGTGCCGCCCCCGATCCCGCTGCCGATAGCGATCACATCAACATCAACGTCATGCATCGAAGCTCACCTGACTGCGTCACATCCGTTTCACTGCGGAATAGCCGTAGAAAATAGGGGCTAAAATCTCGTCACAAGCCGCAGGAGCCTATCCTGCAAATCGCGTCTTTCAAGGGATGAAAAAGCGGCGAGCGAGATCTGTCCCGCGGCTCACGCCTCTTCCACCGCCCAGCGATAGCCCACCCCCGCCGCGGTTTGCAGATAGCTCCTGCCATCCAGATCGCTGGCAAGTTTGCGCCGGATCTGGCCGATGAACACCCGCAGATAGGGCACGTCTTCTTTATGCGCAGGCCCCCAGATGGCTTCCAGCAGGCTTTTATGGCGCATCACGCGGCCCTCGTTGCGCGCCAGCAAGACCATCAGATCGAATTCCTTGCGGGTCAGCTTGACCTCTTGGTCGTGGCGGAAGACCTGACGGGTTTCAAGGTTAAGCCGCAGGCCCGGCCACTGAAGCTGCGGGTCGGAAGCGGCGCTTTTGCGCAGACAGGCCCGCGCCCGCGCCAGCAATTCGCCAATGCCAAAGGGTTTGGGCACGAAATCATCCGCCCCCAGATCCAGCGCCAAGATCCGCTCCATTTCCTGATCATGGGCCGAGAGCACGATGATCGGCACGGTGCTGGTCTTGCGCAGGGCTTCGATCACCTCTTTGCCGTCCATATCCGGCAGGCGCAGATCCAGCACCACC
>DALYSR010000108.1:0-1732 GCA_031991825.1 Paracoccaceae bacterium | reverse complement strand
CCGTGGCTGGCGAAAGCCGCCAAAGCATCGGCCCCCGTCGCGGCCGCACTCACCTGATATCCCGATGCCTGCAGCGCATGGGTCAGGAACCGCATGATCTGGGGTTCGTCATCGACAATCAAGATCCGCGCGGCAGGGGTCATCATCGGTCAATTGTCCTGAGGGGGGATGGGCAGGTCAAGCAGGGCTTGCATGCCCTTACCCGCGCGCGGCTGCAAGGTTAAGCGGCCCGCGAAAGCGGCGGCGATGGCGTGGCATATCTGCAAGCCCAGCCCCGATCCGCTGGCCGCGCCCTCTGGCCCCGCCCCTTGATCGCAGACCGATATCAGCAATCGATCCGCCCTGCGGTCCCCCGAATGATCCCCCGTGTGATCCCCCGAATGATCCGCCGTTCGCTCCCCTGTGTGATCCCGCTCGTAATCCCCTGTGACACGCGCGCTAAGCGTGATCTGGCCGCCGCCATGGCGCAGGGCATTGTCGAGCAGGTTGAACAGGGCCTGTTCCAACAAGGCCGCCTCGCCGCGGATCATCGGCAGCGCCGGCAGGTCCAGTCGCACCACCGCCCTAGGCGCCTGCCGGCGCAGCCGCATGACCGCCGCCTGCGCCGCATCCGCAGGATCGATCCAATGCGCCTGCACCGGCGCGCCGATCTGCAGCCGCGTCATCTGCAACAGATCGGCGACATATTGCGACAGCCGCCGCGTTTCGCTTTCGGAGCTTTGCAGCAGGTCAAGGCGCGCCGCCTCATCCAGCGCCGTGCCCAATTCGCGCAAGGTGCTGACCGCGCCAAGGATCACCGCCAGCGGCGTGCGCAGATCATGCGACAGCGAACTGAGCAGGGCATTGCGCATTTCCTCTTGCACGGCGCGGGCTCTTTCCTGTTTCGCATCCTGCTCGAAGGCCAGACGCTGCAGCGCCAATTCGGTCTGGCTGCGGATCACCTCGGCGGCGGCATCGCAATCGGCAAGGCGCGCGGCAGCGGGGGTGGGGGCGCGATAGCCAAGCGCCAGCCCCGCACCCGTTCCCCCCGCCGCATCCACGGCAATCGGCAGGAAGCTATAGGCCGATCCGTTCCAGCCCGGCGCGCTGGCGCTTTGCGGGCGTCTTTGGCGCAAGGCGGCATCGGCCGCCTCGATATCCGCCACTTCGGGCGCGGCGCTGCCGCGTTCAAGCCGCAATGGCCCCGCTCCCTCGCGCGAGAGCAACAAGACCGTGCCGCCCGAAATCCGCCGCAGGGCGTCGGCGGCGACATCGACCACCTGATCATGGCTTTCGGCGGCATGAAAGGCTTCGGCCGCGCCCGCGATGATGTCCAGCATCCGCGCATTGGAGCGCGCCGCGTCGCGTTCTTCGCGCAATCCCCCCGCCAGCCTGCCCGCGGTGATCGCCACCACCAGATAGGCGGCCAAGGTCAAGCCGTCCTGCGCATCCGACACGAACAGCGTGTAATGCGGTGTGGCGAACAGGAAATTCAGCAAGCCCACCCCGCCAAGCGCGGCGATGCTTCCCGCCCAGATGCCGCCGAAGACCGAGACCAGCAGGACCGGCATCAGATACAAGATCGCCACCTGCGCCTCGCCCAAATATTCGGCCCACAGGCTGGCGCAAAGCGATGTGACCACCAATGCTGCGGCGGCATAAGCGATATCCGCAATTCTGGGGCCTGCGCCGCGGGCGGCGGACCGTAAGCTTGGCCGTAATCTTGCTGCTGCGGAAGGCGGGGACAGATGAT
>DALYSR010000107.1:0-12770 GCA_031991825.1 Paracoccaceae bacterium | reverse complement strand
TTAACGATCCGGACTTTCTCTTCATCCGCCCAACGGCGACGACGGCCGCTGTCACAGACCGATATAACTTGAATGCGGGGGGTGTGCTCGTGTGCGTCCATAAGGACACTCGATAAACTATCGATCCTATAAGCGGCCAGACGGCCCTCGGCGAATGCTTACGACAGGACGCAAGTGGCTCCGAGACTGAAGGCTGAGAGGACGACCCCAACACCAGCGACGCAAATTCCATCGCCGTCTCGGGAGCTGGCAAAATCAGATCCCCCCGTTTGGCCCGACCGCGCCAGCTGGAAATGTGATTGGCCGTAATCCCGTGGCGACGTGCCACCGAACTCACACTGACCCCGGGTAAAAGCGTTTCGGCAACGATCCGAGCTTTGACCTCGTCAGGCCAGCGCCGGTTCCGACGACGCCCCGTGCCATTTTGGAGAAACTCCATTGTAGGCTCCATTGGAGAAACTCCCATCCATCCAAAGACGAATGTCCAAATCTCAGATCAGAATGGAGACGAACAGGTGGGGCCAGAACGGCGCTTACCTTTGGATGAAGTGGCCCTAATCCCTTTATTGCTCATGCAACGCGTGCCGTCTTCGGCCTGCCGAGGGCTGTAAAGCGGTTGAGGATGGCCGCGCGGATCTGGACTTCGGCAACCTGCCTGTCGAACGCTTTCGCCATGAGCCTTTGTCCGAGCTGCTTGATGCAGTTCATCTTAGCTTCCACCCGGCTGCGGCGGTGATACCCGCTCCAGTTTCGCCACAGCGCGCGTCCAAGACGTTTGCACGATCGAAGCGCATCATTGCGTGCCTTGGCGCCTTCCGTTGTGGGCTTCCATAAGCGGGCGTTCTTGCGGGGCGGTATGACTGCTACCGCACCTCTGGCGGCGATTGCGTCGTAGCATGCTCAGGCAAGACACTGAATTCTCAGTGATTTACGCAACAACGCCTCGCTGATTACATAAGGAAATCGGGGCGGCGCTGGAGGCGAACGGCCCCTTTCGCGAGTGCAGTTTAGTAGATATTGAGTGCCGTGACGGTTCACCAAGGCCCGATAGTTGACCATGGGCCTCGATGCCATAGAAGGGAGTTACAGCATCAGGGCCGCGGGCGATTTGGGCCTGCAGACTGCGCGGATCCCCAATCTTGGTCCGGCTTTGGCGCTGCTGGCGGCGCGCGGGGCAAAGGTGGGTCAGGAAGCGCGCTGACGCCCCTGGTGGCCGACCCGCGCCAGTAGGATCACCGGCAGGATCCCCACCACCACAACGGCGAGCGCGGCGATTGACGCCTCTTCATAGGTCCCGCGTGCGGCCTCACCGTAGAGATGGGTGGCAAGGGTCTCAAAGTTCAGCGGTCTGAGCAGCAGCGTGGCCGAAAGCTCTTTCATGCAGTCGACAAAGACCAGTAGCCCCCCGGCAGCAATGGCGGACCGTGAAAGTGGCAGATGCAGGCTGAACACCGTGCCTGCCGCACTGCGCCCGAGGCTTCGAGCGGCATGATCATAGCTGCGCGGAAAACGCGTCAGCCCGGCTTCTGTTGAGCCGGAGGCAATCCCCAGAAACCGCACGAGATAGGCATAGCCGAGCGCCATGCCCGAGCCGATCAGCAGAAGCCCCGTTGAGATCCCGAGCCAGCTTTGCATCAGCGCATCAAGCTGGCGGTCAAACCCTGCTGAGACCGTGAGAATGCCGATGGCCAGAACCGTCCCCGGCATAGCATAGCCGAGCCCCGAGATCCTTTGCGCGACCTGCAAAACCCGCGAGGGGAAAAGCCGCGTACCGCAGGCGATGACCACCCCGCAGATCAGCACCGCAAGCGTCGCAAGGGCCGAGATCATAAAGGAATTCCCCGCCTCACGCAGAAGCTGCGATGAGAGGCCTGCACTGTGAAACCGCTCTGCCGCCTCAATCGCGAGATAGACTGCCGGGATCACAAAGCCAAAGACCATGGGCAGGGCGGCCAGGGCAAAAAGCCCCGCCGCACGGGGCCCGCGGATCGTGAGCGGCACCATCATCCGCGCGCGCTGCGCATTGACGTTGTAGCGCTGGTTGCGCCTCGCCCATCGTTCTAGCGAGACCAGCGCCACCACCAACAACAGCATCGCCAGCGCGATCTGCGCCGCGCCCGGCAGGTCCGACCGGGCGACCCAGGTTGTATAAACCGAAATCGTCAGCGAGCGGACGCCCAGAAATTCCGAAGCCCCAATGTCATTGATAACCTCCATCAGCGCGAGGCTGACCCCGACCGCAATGGCCGGCCTGGCCGAGGGGACGGCGACCCGCCAGAAGGCTGCGCGGCGCGACAGCCCGAGCGTGCGCGAGACCTCAAGAAGATTGGCGGCCTGGGTGGTAAACATCGCCCGGACCGGCAGATAGACATAGGGAAAGAGCACCAAGCTCAGGAGCAGGATCGCGCCGGGCATCGAGCGCAGATCGGGCAGGCGGAACTGGCGCGGGCTGGTATAGCCCAGCATCTGGCGCAGAAAATCCTGAACCGGACCAATGGGATGCAGCAAATCCAGATAGGCATAGGCGACGATATAGGTCGGCACCGCAAGGGGCAGCAGAAGCCCCCATTCCAAAAGCCTGCGGCCTCGGAACTCATAGGCCGTCACCGTCCAGGCCAGCAGCGTGCCGGTAAAGGCCACCAGCACCCCAACCCCCGCCATCAGGATCAGCGTCTGCCCGAAGGCATGGGGCAGCACAGAGCCCATCAGATGCGACCAGAGCGTGGCTGACCCCTGCGCGGCCTGCCAGAGCAGCGCCAGAACCGGTGCAAGCACCAGCGCGGCAATCGCGAGGATCACAAAAAACCACAGCCCCCCGGCAGGCCGGAGGGGCAGTGTCAGGTCCTGGCGGAGCATGCGGGCTATGCCGCCTGCCCCGCCGGAGCGGATGTTCTCAGTTGTCGAATCCGACATTATCAACCAGTTCACTTGCCGCTTTGCGGTTCTTCACGAAATCGGCCAGCGGCAGGCTGTCGACCTTCAGCTCTCCGAAGGAGGCCACGATCGGATCGAACGCCACACCCGGTTTCACCGGATATTCGTAATTCGCCTCGCCGTAAATCTTCTGCGCCGCATCCGAGACCAGGAATTCCAGCAGTCTGACGGCGTTTTCCTTATTCGGGGCATGTTTTGCCACCGCCGCGCCGCTGACGTTCACATGGGTGCCGCCGTCCTTAAAAGTCGGCAGAAGCACATCGATGCCGTCGCCCCAGGCTTTCTGCTCCTCGCCGCTTTTGCCCGAGCGCATCAGGCCCACGTAATAGGAATTGGCCACGGCCAGATCGCAGATGCCGCCCAGGATGTCTTTCGCGCCATCGCGGTCGCCGCCCCCGGCTTTACGCGCCAGATTAGCCTTCAGCCCCTCAAGCCAGGTTTTCGTGGCCTCAGGACCGTTATGGGTCAGATAGGCTGCGATCAGCCCGGTGTTATAGGGGTGCTGACCGGAGCGGATGCAGATTTTGCCCTTCCACTTCGGGTCGGCCAGGTCGTCATAGCTGATCTCAGTCAGCCCCAGATCTTTCGCGGCATAGACCACCCGCGCCCGCATCGACAAAGCGAACCATTCATTACCCGCATCGCGAAGATTGGCCGGGATGGCGCTGGTCAGCACCTCTGAAGTGACCGGCTGGGTCAGCCCGCGCTCGACCAGATCCACGAGGTTTCCGGCATCAACCGCCATCAGCACATCCGCCGGAGAGCTTGCCCCTTCCGAGACCACGCGCTCAACCAGGCCGTCTTTCAGAAAGACGGTGTTCACCTTAATGCCGCTTTCGGCGGTAAAGGCCTCCAGCAGCGGAGCCACCAGACCGGGCTCACGCGAGGTGTAGAGGTTGAGTTCCTGCGCAAAGCTGCCCCCTGCGCTCAGTGCTGCGAAGGAGCCTGCCAGCAGCAGGGTTTTGACGAAAATCTTATGTGACATGAAACATTCCACCCTCAGGTCCGGTTTGGCGCAGACCATACAGGCTTTGATCGGTTTGTTAAGTGATTTTGTCAGGTATCAGTCAGATGTGAGCAGCAGGCTTGACGGGGGCGGTGGTGTCCTCTTCCTCGCGGGGGAAGATATGCACCTCAGCGTTATTGGTCAGCAGGCTCACCTGCGCACCGACCGGGGCTGCAATCCGGCGGTGGCTGTGCATCCGCAGGGGCTCTCCCAGGGGGTGCACCAGCAGCTCAATCTGCTCGCTCTCGCCCACAAAGGTCTTTGACAGCACCCGCGCGGGAATCCCCTCTCCCGCTTCGCCCAACGAGAGCGCCTGGGGCCGGATGCAGGCGAGCGCCAGGCTGCCCTGCGGAAGATCCAATGCGGCAGGGAAGCGCCCGATCGGCGTCTCCAGATGGCCGTCCTGCCAAAGCCCGGTCAGCCTGTTGCAGGGACCAATAAATTCAGCCGCATAGGGCGAGACCGGATGGTCGTAGATGTCAAAGGGCGTTCCGCTCTGCTCAATCCGGCCTGCGCGCATCAGAACAATCTGATCCCCCATGGCCAGAGCCTCCTGCGGGTCATGGGTGACGACAATGGCCGTGGCCTCAAAGTCGCGCAGGATGGCGATGGTCTGGCCGCGCACCTTCTCGCGCAGCCCCTGATCGAGGTTTGAGAACGGCTCATCCATCAGGATCAGTTGCGGCCGGGGCGCCAGCGCCCGGGCCAGCGCCACGCGCTGCTGCTCTCCGCCGGAAAGCCCGTCTGGATAGCGGCTCAGAAGATGGGTGATGCCGATCAGCGCAGCGGTCTCTGCGATGCGCTTGGCGCGGTCTGCGCGGGTCAGGCGGCGCAGACCAAAGGCGATGTTGTCAAAGACGCTCAGATGCGGGAAGAGCGCGTAGTCCTGAAACATAAAGCCAATGCTGCGCTCTTCCGGCTCCACAAAGACCCCTGGGCCAGAGAGGAGCCCCGAGGCACCACTGATGCGCCCGGACTGCGGGGGTTCGATCCCCGAGATCAGCCGCAGCAGTGTCGATTTTCCGCAGCCCGATTGCCCGAGAAGGCAGGTGATTTGGCCGGCCGGGGTCTCAAGGGAAATATCGGACAGCACCTGGATGCCCGAAAAGGCATGAGAAACCCCGTCAAGGCACAGGGCAATGCGTGAAGCGGCGGACATGACGACCTCTCAATCTCGGCACGGAACGCCCTACTCCTAAGGTGCAGCTCCGCTCAGGGCCAGATGTGTTAGTATAACAGAAGAGAGAACGGGCACTTTGCTTTGAGGGGGAATGCGGCCTGATCGCAGAGGTTTCTCTCCGCGCTACGCCATAGTTCGCCCTGTCCCCAGCCAATTTCCCGTACCGAAGGTGGATCTCTGAGCCATACTGTAAGTTGCTCCGCCTCCACCGAGGCGCAGGTGCAGTGTACCATCTGCCATTCAAGATTAGCTGGGCCTTAGTTTGGTTTCTGCCTTCGCTTGCATTTCCGGCGAATAGATTCAAGAGCGGAACCCGCTGGCTTTGCGGAGCCTGGATATTCGTGGTTCGTAACAGAATTGTTAGGGCGCCCCCCTCATCGGGATTGGTCACCACTTCCAGGTCCTCGGGCCTCAGCACCCGCCAATCGCCCTGGCTGTGCAGACCCTCGCTGCCCGGCAGGGCCGAGGGCGCGGGGGGCACCGCGGCACCTGGGCGCAGGATGCGCAGCACCCGCTCTCCGGTGTCGGGCGACAGCCCCAGGCTGCGCGGGATCACCCCCGCCCCCCCGGCATCCAGCGACAAAGCCACGGTGTCGGCCACCGTCTGCAGCTCTTCGTCCATCATCTCGTTGATTTCATGGCTGAGAAGCGCAATCGTTGCCGTGAACGCCAGCAGCCAGGCCCCTAGCACCAGCAGCAAAATCCTGCGGCTGAGCTGGCGGCGGATCGAGAGAGGTTTCGCGCTCATGGAACCAGATACCCAAGGCCGCGGCGGGTCACGATCCGCTCAGCGCCAATTTTTCCGCGCAGGCGCGAGATGTACACCTCAACCGCATTGCCCTCGATCTGCGTGTCAAAGGCATAAAGCGCCTCTTCCAGCGCGGATTTGCTGAGCACCCGTTCGCGCGAGGTCAGACGCAGCTCGGTCCCGTCGCGCCAGACACGGGCGGCGGCCCGGTCCACCTGCAGATCCCCCATGGCCAGCCGCGCTTCGGGCAGACCTTGGCCCCGCCGGGCATGAGCGCGGATGCGGGCGGCCAGCTCGTGCAGATCATAGGGTTTGACGACATAGTCATCCGCCCCCGCATCCAGCCCCGCGATCCGGTCGCTGATCTGATCAAGGGCGGTGGTGATCAGCACCGGGGTGCGGTTGCTCCGGCGGCGCAGCCGCTGCAACAGTCCCAGCCCCGAGCCGTCGGGCAGCCCCAGATCCAGCAGGATGCAGGCATAGCCCCCGGTGGCCAGCGCGGCTTCCGCCCCTTCGACATCACAGACATGTTCGACCGCATGGCCCTGGCGCGTCAGATACGCCACCACCGAGGATGCAAGGTCATGAGCTGGAACCAGATGCGCCAATCTCGGAAAATCAGAGCATTCTCAGGGAATTGCAAACGGCGCGCTCAGCCTTGTCCACCGAGCGCACGCGGCTGCGCAATCGCGGTCACATCCTGCATAATACGGTTCTGAAACGGCTTAACAAAGCAAGATTGGCCTTGGTTGAACGCCAGATTGCAGAGCTGAATGTCGAGATATCACGGCATATCACCAGCGATGTAAGCCTCGGGCGTAAGCGGGAAATACTTTGCTCGCTCCCGGGCATTGGCAGCATTGCCGCCGCCATGATCCTAAGCTTCTTGCCTGAAATCGGCTGCCTCGACAGAAAAGCAGCGGGGAGTCTCGCAGGGCTTGTGCCGCATAGCCGTGAATCCGGTCAGTGGAAGGGAAAGTCGTTCATCAGTGGCGGGCGAAAGCCGTTGCGTGATGCCCTCTATATGCCTGCCCTCGTGGCAATGCGGTTTAATCCTGACCTCAAAGCAAAATACGACTCTCTGCGAAAAGCGGGGAAACCGGCAAAGGTCGCGATCGTCGCACTCATGCGAAAACTCATCGAGACAGCCAACGCGCTCATCAAGGCAAACAGAAATTGGGCGCGGAAAGGTGCTTGATCAAGACGGATACTACTCCTTCATCATCAAGCACCCAAAAAGTGTGTACTTGATTTGGCAGTCTGTAAAAGGTCATAACTGGAAAATATCCTTTAGTAGATTTCCAAAGAATGAAGGCTTATGATAGATAATCCGTTGCGTGTGCTGCTGCTGCTGCTGTTGTTTTGCATTTCCCTTGTTTCGGCTGTCGGGCCAGAACGCGCTTGGGCAGATGAGATACTGTCACAAGTCCAAACTAGCCGCGCCCCAAGCTCAGCAGATGTCCCAGTGGAAGATAATGAGATTGATGCATTGGTCGAGCAACTGCGCTTGGGGGGGGAGCCAGAAATCTTAGCAAAAATTGAGGCACTGGCCGCCATGGAAAATCGTCGAGCTTTACATTGGCTCGGTGAGCTTTATGCGCATGGCCCGCTACCTATTGATGGCGTTAAGGCCGTAAATTATTACACTCGGGCAGTGGCGGCTGGCGAAAAGAATGACATCATTCGACTGGCTGATATCTACCGAGACGGTAAGGTGATCGCCGCTGATCCCGAGAAAGCGATGGAATATTATCGGAAAGCTGCCGATATGGGGAATTCTACCGGCCAATTACGGCTCGGGAACGCTTTGATCAAAGGTACGCTCGGGCAAACAGATACAGCTCAAGGTCTCACCATATTGGAAGCCTTAGCCGATAAAAATAACCGCTTAGCGTTATATGACTTAGGTGAGTTGTATAGTAAAGGAGCGCTGACGATTGATGAAAAAAAGGCTATCAGTTACTATGAACGAGCGTTATCCGCAGGCCATGGGGCTGCCGCTGCTCGTTTGGGAGATCTGTACCGAGACGGTGATGTGATTGCGGCTGACCCCATGAAAGCGATGGATTATTATCAGCAGGCTGCTGATATGGGAAATTCTACCGGCCAATTACGGCTCGGAAACGCTTTGATCAAAGGAAATCTTGGGCAAACAGATACTGCTCGAGGTTTGTCGCTATTAGAGGATCTAGCACAGAAAGATAACCGTTGGGCGTTGTATGACTTAGGTGAGTTGTACAGTAAAGGACCGTTGCCAATTGATGGCATCAAGGCTGCCGCCTATTACGAGCGCGCTGCCACGGCGGGCATTGTCTCCACCTTGGTAAGGTTGGGAGATATTTACCGCGATGGCCTCTTGGTCGAAAGCGACCCAGTCAAAGCGATATCCTTTTATGAGGAGGCCTATGCTGCAGGCATGAGCTCTGGTTTGCGTAATTTGGCATTAGGACATGTATTGAATCGTTTCGGCCGCTTTTCACAGCCTGACAAAGGGGTCAATTTTTTACTTGATGCCTTCAATGCTGGGGATATGAGCGTCGCCACCACATTAGCAAATGCCTACTTCAACGGCATAAGTGTCCCTAAAGATGTACCGCGTGGACTGCGAGTGTTGAGCTTTGCAGCAGAGGAGGGCAGTCCTGATGCAGTCCAAAATCTTATCTCATTATTCCGTAATGGTAAAGGTAAAGATATACCGCGTGATTTGGTTAAAGCTGATGAATTACTGCAGAAGTATAGCGCAGTGCTTGGCCAAAATGATCTGAACCTCCAGCAGATTTTGCTTAACGCTGCTCGTGCTGACAGCCCTAAAGAATTTGCAGCCGTAGCGGCGGATATCAACAAAGAACCGCTTTTGGCAAAACAGCGAATTTTACCAATGGTACGTAGTTCAAATCAAAACGCTTACACTTGGCTACTACAAGAGCGTCTAGCAGAATTAGGTTTTTATAAGGGTCGGCTGAACGGTATTATGAACACCTCTACCATTCGAGCTGTAAGTGCATTTTGCGCTCAACAGAACCTCCGCGCGGAATGTGTTCAGGGCCCATTGCACTGGGCCACCGCCAGCGTTTTAGGGGGTAACCTTTATAAATAGGTTTTACCGTTTAAGTTCTCTTTGAGGTTAAGACCCATTGATTGCGTAATGATTTCATGCTTCATGCTTCATTCAGGAAGCATGAAGCATGAATGATCTGTTCTGGTTCAGCGATGAGAAAATGACGCGTTTTGAGTTTTTCTTTCCAAAGTTCCACAGAGGTGGTCGCAAGAATTTGGACCAGGGCTAAGCTTTAGCGCCAGATGAGGACCCGGTCCAAAATGACGAAACGCAAGCGCTATACTGCAGAGTTCAAGGCGAAGGTGGCTCTTGAGGCCATCCGCGAGGAGCTGACGACGGCCGAGTTGGCCAAGAAATACGATATTCATCCGACGATGATCAGCGGCTGGAAACGAACGGCAATCGAGAACATGGCTGCAGCCTTTGGCGGCGCCTCATCCGCCGAGCCGCAGATATCCGCAGGTGAGATCGAGAAGCTGCATGCCAAGATCGGCCAGCTCGTCATCGAGCGGGATTTTTTGTCGGCAGCCTCCAGTCTCATTCTCGAGACTGGAGGCAAAAAGCGTATGCTTGCGGTGAGGGCCGTCTGCCTTGGTTTTGCAAATAGGCTTAAGGCATTGCCTTATGTCATATTCTACACATTCTCCCTCGATCGAGATTTTCACGGCCGATGAAGTGGGTCGGCGTCGCCATTGGAGCGATGAGGACAAGCTGCGGATTGTCGAAGAGAGTTATCGGGGTGTGCGGCAAGGGTCGGCCACGGCGCGGCATTACGGTATTTCCCGTTCTCTTTGTAAGCATTCGCCGAGGGCCGTCTGGCCGCTTATAGGATCGATAGTTTATCGAGTGTCCTTATGGACGCACACGAGCACACCCCCCGCATTCAAGTTATATCGGTCTGTGACAGCGTAAGCGGGGAGCTGAGGCCGTTCAGGCGCGGTAATTCCATGGCATTAGGGCGTCGATGTCAGAACTCGGCCATTGGTTTGCGATGCGCTGCAAGGTCTGGGTGAGCCAAGCGTTGGGGTCGACGTTGTTCATGCGGCAGGTTTGCAGGAGGGTGGCGATGGTAGCCCATGTTCGCCCGCCGCCGTCGGATCCGGCAAAAAGGCTGTTCTTTCGGATAATGGTCTGCGGCCTGATGGCCCGCTCGACGATATTGGAATCCAACTCGATGCGGCCATCCCAGAGGAAGCGCTCGAAGACGGTGCGACGCGTTAGGGCATAGCGGATAGCTTCGGCCAGTTTCGACTTTCCGGAGATCCGGGCCAGCGTCTTGTGCCAAAGGTCAAAGAGGGCCGCTATGATCGGGGCTGCGGTTGATTGGCGCGCGCTTGCGCGCATTTCAGGCGTTTGCCCCCGGATAGCCGCCTCGTTTTCCCAGAGCTTTGCCATCAGCTCTAGCGTGAGGGTGGCGACCTCGGAGATGCCCGCCACATGAAGCTCATAGAATTTGCGTCGGCTATGTGCCCAGCATCCAGCCAGCTGAGGCCCGCTATTACCACCGTCTTTGCGCGTGAGTTTGTTATAGGCAGTATATCCATCTACCTGCAGAATACCGCAGTAGCCGCCGAGGTGACGCAGGACGCAGTCAGCAGATCGGCTGTCTTCAAAGCGATAGGCGACCATGGGCGGAGCCTGACCTGCGAAGGGGCGGTCATCGCGGGCATAGGCCCAAAGCCAGGCTTTCTTGGTGGCGCCGCTGCCCGGAGCCAACGTGGGCAATGTGGTCTCATCGGCAAAGATGCGGTCGCCCTTTTTCACTTGGTCGAAGAGGTGATCGGCGAGGATGTCGAGTTCAAAGCCCAGACGCCCCATCCATTGGGCCATCAGACGGCGTTCCAAGGCGACACCATCACGCGCATAGATGCCCTCCTGTCGGTAAAGCGGCAGGCCATCGGCATATTTCGAGACGGCGATCTGGGCCAAGAGCGCCTCGGTGGGCAGACCGGCCTCAATCAGATGCGCCGGCGCAGGCGCCTGAAGGACGCCGTTTCCATGACTGAGGGCATATTTGGGTCGGCGGGTGACGATCACGCGGAACTTGGCGGGCGTGACATCCAGACGTTCCGAGACATCTTCCCCGATCCGCACTTTTGACAGGCCGGCATGTTCCGGCATATCTTCGGGCTCGATCACCACTTCGACCCGCTCCAGATGCGGCGCAAAGCCTTTACGGGGCCGCGGCGCACGTGTGGCAGGCCCGCGACGATGAAGGCTAACCTGAGCACTCAGGGCCGCGATGCCGGTTTCTATTTCCTCGAAGACAAAGGTCTGTTGAGCATCGGCGTCATCAATCCGGCCCTCTACCCCGAGCTTCTCCGAGCGACGGCCAAACCGCGCGCGATCAAAGCTTTTCAACGTCTGCAGCAGCGCTTTGATCCGCTCCTCTGCATCGGCATGACGCGCTTTCAACGCCTCGACTTCGCGCTCCAGCATTTCCGCGCGCGCGGCTTTCTCCGCCATAGCGCGCAGCATGGATTTCAGGGCATCCACATCGTCGGGAAGGGGTAAATCATTAGGGTTCATTGCCCTGTAATATAAGCATATTCCGGCAAAAAATGCGCGGATTATTTACCGATTATCTTTTAAAATAACCCGAGGTGCACAGCTTTCACCCCACCAGTTCGGGCCGGCGAACCTGCACTGGGCGCACGCGCGTCCAGTCGAGCCCGTCGACCAGCGCCATAAGTTGCGCCTGATTGAGCTGGAACCGAGCCTGCCCGGCGCGGGGCCAGCAAAACCCCGATCGTTCCAAGCGTTTGCTATAAAGACAGACACCGCTGCCATCCCACCAAACGATTTTAATCCGATCGGCCCGTTTCGCTCGAAACACGTAGAGCGCTCCATTGAAGGGATCACTGCCGCTGTCGCGCACCAGAGCGAGTAAGCTGTCTGGCCCTCTCTACGGAAGTCGACAGGCGTCAAAGCGAGGAAGATCTTTACGTCAGACGGGAACAGGCTCATGCCGTGCGCACGGCGCGAATAATTTTACGCAGGGTTGCCTCACTGACGTCATGCCCAATGCGCAATGTCACATCACCCACCACCAGCTCAATCGCAGGCGGTGGGTTTGCCACCGGCGACCTCACTGATCCACGCTGACGATCCAGATGCGCCTTACGCCAGCCAAACAGCTGCGGTGTCGTCACGCCCAGTCTACGCGCCAGAGCAGACACATTCGCCCCAGGCTCGAGCGCGGCAGCGACAGCCTCGGCTTTAAACTGGTCGGACCACCGCCGCCGCTCACCAACAGGCGCGCCGTCAAAGCGCTCGACAAAAGCTTCCACTAATTCCAGCCGACCAGGACCAGGCATAGTCGTAGAGATAGCTGCAGGGATAGACGCTGACATAAGGCCTCACGCATACTTAGGATGCCAGAAGCATAGCCACCTCACGAAAACACGTAACCCATGGGGTCCGCTGCCCGCTTACGTGACAGCGGCCGTCGTCGCCGTTGGGCGGATGAAGAGAAAGTCCGGATCGTTAAGGAAAGCCTTGGCGATGGCGTCATATTGTCCGAGGTTGCGCGACGCTATGAGGTCTCGCGATCGCAACTCTACGACTGGCGCTATCGTTATCGGCACGGGTTGCTGGGTTGTGGCCCGCAGTTTTTGCGTGTTCTCAACATCGACGAAGCGCCAGACGGGCCTAATTCTGCTCATGCGCCAGCTGTGCGTGTTGAGTTGCACCAAGGCGTGACCCACTTAGCGGGGTAAAAATGGGGGTGCGGACAAAAACTTGGACTGTTTTCAGGTCATAAGGCCGAGGCTTTGACGGTATTCGATTGGGCTTCGGCCACCAAGCGACATTTTGATGCGGGTTTCGTTATACCAGCGGATGT
>DALYSR010000106.1:0-12896 GCA_031991825.1 Paracoccaceae bacterium | reverse complement strand
CAGCACCGCACAGGTGGGCGGCACGGCGGTCTTTCTATGTTCAGCGGCGGCCGATCAGATCACCGGCACCAGCATTTCACTCGATGGGGGATGGACGGCGCTATAGGCCGCTCCATCTGATGGGATATGAGCGATATTTTATGCATAGGGTCGGTCCTGTGGGACATCATCGGCCGCTCACCCGCGGTCATGCGGCAAGGCTCGGATGTGCCGGGGCGTATCACGCGGCTGCCGGGCGGGGTTGCGATGAATATCGCGATGACCCTGGCGCGTTTCGGGCTGCGGCCTGCACTGCTGACTGCCATCGGGCGCGATGCCGAAGGCGATGAATTGGTCGCGGCCTGCGCGCGGCTGGGGATGGATTGCGATTACATCTATCGATCCGATGACCTGCCAACGGATCGCTATATGGCAGTGGAAGGCGCGAACGGGCTGATCGCTGCGATTGCCGATGCCCATTCGCTGGAACAGGCGGGCGACAAGATCCTGCGCCCGCTGGAGGATGGCCGTCTGGGCAGCGAGGGCGCGCCCTATGCGGGCCCTGTGGCCTTGGACGGCAACCTGACGCAGGAATTGTTGTCGCGCATCGCCGGATCGCCCTTGTTCGCCAAGGCCGATCTGCGCGTTGCCCCTGCAAGTCCGGGCAAGGCCGAACGATTGACGCCCTTGCTGACCCATGACAGGGCCACGCTTTACGTCAATCTGGAAGAGGCCTGCATCATCGCCAAAACCCCTTGCGCTAACGCCGCCCAAGGCGCGCAGGCGCTGCTGGATCGCGGGGCGGCGCGGGTTTTGGTCACCGATGGCGGGCGCGCGGCGGCGGAAGGCCGCAAAGGGCAGGGCGTCATTACCGATTTCCCGCCCAAGGTGCTGGTCACCCGCGTGACAGGCGCCGGAGATACTTTCATGGCCGCGCATATCGTGGCAGAACGGCGCGGATTGGACCGCGCCGCAGCTTTGGGTCGCGCGTTGCAAGCCGCGGCCGATTATGTTTCAGGAGATATCGGATCATGACCGCACAAGCCTTGAACCTGCCCTTGGTCTATTCGCCCGACGTGGCCGCGGCCAAAGCGGCCGGACAGCCGATCGTGGCCTTGGAATCGACCATCATCACCCATGGGATGCCCTTCCCGCAGAATGTCGAAACCGCCCGCAAGGTCGAAGACACCGTGCGCGCGGCAGGGGCCGTGCCCGCCACCATCGCCATCATGGGCGGCAATATCCATATCGGCTTGACCGAAGCGGAACTGGACAGCCTTGGCCAAGCCAAGAACGTCGCCAAGCTAAGCCGCGCCGATCTGGCGGTCTGCCTTGTGCAGGGCGGCGTGGGGGCCACCACGGTGGCCGCGACCATGATCTGCGCCCATCTGGCGGGCATCCATGTCTTTGCCACCGGCGGGATCGGCGGCGTGCATCGCGGCGCCGAACACAGCTTCGACATTTCGGCCGATCTGATGGAACTGGCGGCAACACCCGTGACGGTGGTGGCGGCAGGTGCCAAAGCGATCCTTGATCTGCCGAAGACCTTGGAGGTGTTGGAAACCAGCGGCGTGCCGGTCATCGCTTACGGGCAGGCCGATTTTCCCGCCTTCTGGTCGCGCTCTTCCGGTCTGAAGGCCCCGCTGCAGCTGAACAGCGCCAAGGAGATCGCCGCCTCCCAGAAATTGCGCACAGCGCTTGGCCTGCCGGGCGGCCAATTGGTCGCCAATCCGATCCCGCTGGACGCCGAAATCGCGGCCGATGTGATCAATCCGGTGATCAATCAGGCCTTGGCGGAAGCCGAAGCGCAGTCGATCCAAGCCAAAGCGGTCACGCCCTTCCTGCTACAGCGGATTTTCGAACTGACCCAAGGCCACTCGCTGGAGTCCAATATCGCCTTGGTTCTAAACAATGCGCGGCTTGCGGCGGAAATCGCCCGCGAGATCGGGTAAGAAACACAACCCAAGGCCATTGTGATAGGGCGGATTGCTGCTTAGGTTGAGGCCGACCTATAGCAGAAAGCCGCCGCTCCTATGTCCGAAATCCCCGCACCCCGCCGATCCGTGTTCGGTGTCTTGCGTAGCTCTTTCCTGACCGGTTTGATCGTGGTTCTGCCGCTGGGATTGACGGCCTATGTGGTCTGGGCGGCGATCGGCTGGATTGACGCGTGGATCTTGCCGCTGATCCCGCAATATTGGCAGCCCGAAACCGTTGTCCGGCGCTGGTTCGGCCCCGAGGCAAGCTTTCCACTGCGCGGCGTGGGGGTTTTGGTCTTCGTGATCTTCACCGCCTTGATTGGGGCGATGGCGCGGGGCTTGATCGGACGCTCGGTGATGCGATCGATGGAAAATATGGTCGACCGTGTGCCATTGGTCAGGTCGGTCTATTCGGGGTTGAAACAGGTTACCGAAACCTTTTTCGGCAATAAGGAAAAGACCTTCGACCGCACCTGCCTTGTGCAATTCCCGCGCGAAGGCACTTGGGCGGTCGGCATGGTATCTTCCTCGCCCAAGGGCGAGATCGTGGCCAAACTGCCCCAAGGCGCTACCCCCGAAGACGAGTTGATCGCCGTTTTCATCGGCCTGACGCCGCTGACATCGGGCTTCCTGATCTATGTCCCCGCGCGCGAGGTGATCTTCTTGGATATGAAGGCCGATGACGCGATGAAACTGATCGTCTCCGCCGGTCTGGTCTATCCGCAGGGCCGCGCGAACTAAGCCCCCCTCACGTCAAGGCGGATTAGCGCGAAGATTCCGGCGCGAAGCCCTTGGCGCGTCTTGCCAAGGGTCGGGATACAGGGTAAGGACGCCACACTTCACAGGCGGATGCGGGCCTTGTCGGGGAGAAATCCCGTCAGGTCCACCGGTTGGGGCGCAAGTCTCATAACATCCGCCGAGGTTCAAACCGGAAAAGGATAATGCATATGGCACTCCCCGATTTCTCGATGCGTCAGCTGCTGGAAGCAGGCGTTCACTATGGTCACCAGACTCAGCGCTGGAACCCGAAGATGGGCGAATACATCTACGGCGACCGTAACGGCATTCACATCCTTGACCTGACCCAGACCGTTCCGATGCTGGAACAGGCTCTGAAAGTGGTGCGTGACACCGTCGCTAAAGGCGGCCGCATCCTGTTCGTCGGCACCAAGCGTCAAGCTCAGAAGCCGATCGCTGAAGCTGCTGAAAAATGCGCTCAGTACTACATGAACCACCGCTGGTTGGGTGGCACCTTGACCAACTGGAAGACTGTTTCGCAGTCGATCCAGCGTCTGAAAAACATCGACGAGACTCTGGCTGCTGGCGGCGAAGGCCTGACCAAAAAAGAGCGTCTCAACATGGAACGCGACCAAGCTAAGCTGGAAGCTTCGCTGGGCGGCATCCGTGAGATGGGCGGCACCCCGGACCTGATCTTCATCATCGACGTGGGTAAAGAAGACCTGGCGATCGCAGAAGCCAAAAAACTGGGTATCCCGGTTGTGGCTATTGTGGATACCAACTGCTCGCCCAAAGGCGTTGACTATGTGATCCCGGGCAACGACGACGCAGCACGTGCAATCGCTCTGTACTGCGACCTGATCGCTCGTGCGGCACTGGACGGCATGTCGGCTCAACTGGGCGCAGCAGGCATCGACCTGGGCGCGATGGAAGAAGCTCCGGCTGAAGAAGCTGTCGAAGGCTAATTCAAGCTGACCACTTATTCGTAAGTGGCGCTTCTTTGAATGACTTGGCGAGGGGGTCTTCATCTCCTCGCCACCTCAATTTTCAGATCCCGGGAGACGGACATGACGATCACTGCAGCAATGGTGAAAGAACTGCGCGAAGCCACCGGCGCAGGCATGATGGACGCGAAAAAAGCGCTGACCGAAAACAACGGCGACATGGAAGCCGCTGTTGATTGGCTGCGCACCAAAGGCCTGGCGAAAGCCGCAAAGAAAGCTGACCGTGTGGCTGCTGAAGGCCTGATCGGTGTGGCAGTTGCAAACGGCCGCGGTGTGGCTGTCGAGATCAACTCGGAAACCGACTTCGTCGCGAAAAACGCTGACTTCCAAGCTTTGGTGCGCGACATCACCGCAGCAGCGCTGACCGTCGAAGGCACCGTGGAAGCGGTGAAAGCGGCGGACCTGAACGGCGAAACCGTTGACCTGACCCTGCAAAACGCAATCGCTCGTATCGGTGAAAACCTGAACCTGCGCCGTGTGCAATCGCTGGAAGGCGATGTTGTTGTGTCCTATGTGCACAACGCTGCCGCAGACGGCATGGGCAAAATCGGCGTTCTGGTTGCGCTGAAAGGCGATGCGGAAAAAGCAGCTGTGATCGGCAAGCAATTCGCTATGCACATCGCAGCAACCAACCCGCTGTCGCTGTCGGAAGCCACCATGGACCCGGCAGTTGTCGAGCGTGAATTGGCTGTTCAGACCGCGAAAGCGCTGGAAGAAAATGCGTCCTCGGCTAAGCCGAAGCCGGAGCAAGTCATCACCCAGAACATCATTCCGGGCCGTATGAAGAAGTTCCTCGCAGAAAACACGCTGCTGGGCCAAGCTTTCGTCATCAACCCCGACCTGACCGTCGAAGCGGCTGCTAAAGAAGCAGGCGTTGAAATCGCTGCTTTCGCACGCGTGATGGTCGGCGAAGGCGTCGAGAAGAAAGAAGAAGATTTCGCAGCAGAAGTTGCGAAAATCGCTCAGGGCTGATTTTCATCCCCGATGATCTTCGAAAGGGCGGCTGGGTCTCCAGCCGTCCTTTTTCGTTGCGGGGCAGGGTGAAGATCACCCTGCAACCTATTGGTTTTATACGCTAAAGATATATCCGGTCGCGCTGGAAAATCAGGTTCAAAGCGATGGCTTTGGCCACGGCCTGCGTTGTGCTGTCCACCACCAAAACCTCACGCGCAAGGCGAAGGTGCTTTTCCACTGTCGGCAGTGAAATGCCCATGCGATCCGCGGTATCCTGCATGGTCGACCCCGATGCCACGCATTCCAAGGCCTCGCATTGGCGCGGCGTCAGATCGCGATGGGGGAATGACGCGGGCAGGGTGCAGCTGCGCAGATAAAGCATATGCCCCAAAGCTTCTATCCGCGAGGCGTCCTTCTCAACCGGCCGGTCAACTTCGACCTGAGATACCCCGTCATCCGCCACCAAGCACAGCATCGCCCACTTGCGCGTCTGCGCCGGCGGCAGGCTTAGCGTGAGACCCGCCACCATACCCATGCGGCGCATCTGGTCGCGCACCGCAATTTCTTCTTCGGTGAGCGGGTTGCGATCAAGCCAGCTCCAGGTGATATAGCCCAGATTTTCGCCACTCCAGCGAAACAGCGCGGAGCGCGAAAACAATCCGGTATCGAAATAGCCTTTCTTCATCTGCAGCGGCAGGGTGGACAAGGCGATCGCATCGCGCTGTATGAGATTGCCTGGCCGATGGCCCAAGGGTCCCGAAATCCCAAAGCTTACGCGCGAAAAGCCGAAATCGGTAAATCCACGCACCGCATGTTTCCAAATCGTCAGCAGATCTTCGGCGCGGGCAATGTCATTCAACAGGTTCACGTAACGCATGGTAGAGAATGCCTTAAGCAATCCGCCATAGTCAGGATACCATGGCGGAATTAACACTTATTTAACATAATATCGATTACAAGATAACCGTGTATCGAGCTTATGCCGCTGTTCTCCATCCCTCGGCATCGTCTGCCGCCCTTATCTCTGGCTTAGCAGATAAAAGAAAAGCCCGTCAGAGACGGGCTTCTTTCACTTCTTACTAAGAAGAGATTTGGCGCACCCAGCACGATTCGAACGTGCGACCTTTGCCTTCGGAGGGCAACGCTCTATCCAGCTGAGCTATGGGTGCGTTGCGATTTCTATAGACTGCTTCGGCCTGCCCCGCAACGAAAAAGAGAATATTTTTCAATCTATCCAAAGATTTCGCTGCAAAATTCCAAGCCGCTGACCAAGGCGTCAACTTCGGCTTTGGTGTTATATATACCAAAGGATGCCCGGCAGGTTGCGCTCAATCCCAAAGTCGACAGCAACGGCATCGCACAATGCGTACCGGCACGCACCGCAATGCCGCGCTTGTCCAGAATGGTGGAAATATCATGCGGATGCGCGCCACCATTCAGCGTGAAGCTGAAGATCGCCCCTTTATCCACAGCCGTGCCTTGCAAGTTCACAGCCTGCATCCCCGACAGACGATCCCGTGCATAGTCACGCAAGACGCGTTCATGGGCTGCGATATTCTGCATCCCCAGACCCATCAGATAGTCCAAGGCGACGCCCAGACCGATTTGCTGCACGATGCCCGGCGTGCCGGCTTCGAATTTCATCGGCGCATCGGCGTAAGTCACGCCATCGCGGCTGACCTCGCGGATCATGTCGCCGCCACCAAGGAACGGCTGCATTTCGGCCATGCGCTCGCGGCGGACATAGATCGCGCCCGATCCCGAGGGTCCGTAAAGCTTGTGACCGGTGATCGCATAGAAATCGCAACCGATATCGGCCACATTGACCGGCATATGCACCGCACCTTGCGAGCCGTCGACCAGCACCGGCACACCCTGCCCGCGCGCCGCCGCGCAGATCGATTTTACATCAACAACCGAACCCAACACATTGGACATATGGGTGATTGCGACCAATTTGGTGCGCGGACCGATGGCATCAATCACCCGCTGCGGGTCCAAGGAACCATCCGCCTCGATCTCGACCCATTTCAGCACAACACCCAAGCGTTCGCGCAGGAAATTCCACGGCACGATATTGGCGTGGTGTTCCATGACCGACAGCAGGATTTCATCGCCTGGCTGCAGACGCGGTGCCGCCCAAGCATAGGAAATCAGGTTGATGCCTTCGGTCGCGCCCGAAGTGAAGATGATCTCTTCTTCATGGCCCGCACCCAAAAAGCGCGCCACGATCCCGCGCACCGCTTCGTATTTTTCGGTCGCCAAATTCGACAGGAAATGCAAACCACGGTGAACATTGGCATATTCCATCGAATAGGCCTGCGTGATCGCATCGATCACCACCTGCGGCTTCTGCGCGCTCGCCCCGTTGTCCAGATAGACCAAGGGCTTGCCGTTCACCTGCCGCGACAGGATCGGGAAATCGGCGCGGACCTTTTCGACATCATACATCTTAGACCTCAAGAATGAGTGGCGCGAAGAAGCTGGCAAGAACCAAGCCGACCGCCATCATCGTCGCCAGCACGCCGAAGAAGGTTTTCAACGCCGAACGGAACCCATGAAGTTCCGCCGTGAAGGTGCTGATCAGATAAAGGAAAATCACGATTGACGCATAGCCCGCGAAGGGCGACAGCGGCGGCATCAGGATCTGCAGCAGGATCTGCACGACTTGCAGCATCAGCAGAACGAATTGCAGCCAAACCGTCAGCAGCAAGGCATCGATGAAACGGCCCTGCCCGCGGAACATTCGGCCAACACCATACATCGCGACGCCCGAAACCAACAGCACAACGCTTTGTGTGACGGCGGAAGCGATGGGATTGATCGTCAGAACATCTTCTTCAAGACCGAGATTGATCAACCCGATAGAGATTTGCGCCAGAACCGCCGATAGCACAGCCGTCAGGCTTAGCCCGATCCAACGCGCTTGCACGGGAATTCCGGTGGAAATCAGCAGACGCGCAGCCGTTCGCGGTGCGCGCAACGTCAGCTGCGCCAAGGCCAAGATACCGGCGACAGAGAGGTCCATTTAACGCTCCGCTTCGATCAACATGTTGATCCAGATATAGAAGAAGATCGCGGCGACAAACAGGCCGACCACGAGAAGTTGTGTGCCGGGCCCGATGAAGCCCGCCACCAGTCCTTGCAGTAGCATTGCAGGCGATATCGCCAGCAAGGCCCAGAACAGCGCCAAACGCGCGGAATATCCGCTGCCTTTGCCGCCGAAGAGACGCGCGATCAGATGGGACAAGGCGCCGATAATATAGGCGGCCAAGGGCAACATGAAAACAGTGCCCATCAAAGCGCCGGTCATCCGCGCTTCAAGCGGGATCGAAGGATCCAGAAAGGCCGCGCGTGACAGGCTTGGCCATTGCGAGATGAAGATCACCACGCTGGCGCCCATCAGGGTCGCCAGCGCCCGATCCTCGCGGATGCCGGAGGCCAGCTTCGAGCGGATCACCGCTTTCGGCTGGCGCCAAGCCCGCAAGATGTCTTGGGTGACGGACATCAGCCCTCTTGCGAATGCAGCCAGAGTTCCAAACGGTCGCGGACGTTTTCCGCAATCGCTTCGTCTTCGATTTCGTCCAAAGCTTCCGCCAAGAACGCCAGAACCAGCAGGCTGGTCGCCGTGCGCTTGGGCAGGCCACGCGATTGCAGATAGAACAACGCGGTGTCGTCAATCGCGCCCGATGTCGAGCCATGCGAACATTTCACGTCATCGGCATAGATTTCGAGTTCCGGCTTGGCCAAGAACTGGCTGTCGCCGTCCAGCAAAAGCGATTGCGAGATCTGGTAGCCATCGGTCTTCTGCGCGCCCTGTTTCACCAAGATCTTGCCTTGGAAAACACCGGTTGCGCCATTGCGCAGCACTTTTTTGAACACCTGACGGCTTTCGCAACGCTCGGCCGCATGGGTCACGAAAATGGTGTCATCATGGATGAAACCATCGCCATTGCCCAAAGCGGCACCGCCGACATGGGCTTGGCTGTCATCGCCCGTCAGTTCCAAGATCGCCTCGTTGCGCGTCAGCGCCCCATTGGCGGTCAAGGTGAAGGATTTGACCAAAGCATCCGCGCCAAGACGGGCGAAAATATGGGTCAAAGCGTGGCGATCATGCTGACGGCCCTGTGCGCGGATATGGTGGAAACGTGCGCCATCGGCGACCTCCACTTCCATCACCACATTGGAACGTGCGCCGACAAGGCCTTGTTCCAGAATGGTGATATCAGCGCCCTCTTCCAGCTTCACAACATGGTGCAGCACCACATCGGTTTTGGACGCCGTTGCCTGATAGATGATCGACACCGGCTTTGCAGCCTGGCCGGTCGCACGGATCAGCACGCCTTCGCCCGCATAAGCCGTGTTCAACGCAGCCAGCGGACGCGCCACCGGCACTTGGCCCCGGGCTTCCAAGACGCCATAGACATCCGACGCCCAATGCGCAGCCGATTCATCGGCTTGCGACAGCAGCGACAGCTCGATCCCCGCCAAAGCGAGATCGCCCGATTGGCTTGCATCGAAAACGCCGTCAACGAAGACCAGCTTCAGCGCGTCGATCTCGGCGAACAACTCAGCTTCCACGCCCGCATCCGCGACCAAAGCCGGCTCAACCGCCGACAGATCCTGCGGATTGGTGTAGCGCCAGTATTCGTCACGCTTGACCGGCAGACCCATGGTGGCCAAACGAGCGCTTGCCTCGGCACGGGCGGTTGCGGTGAAACCCGCAACCGGTGCGCTCAGGCTGGCCAGACGCGCGGCAAGCGCGTCGGATTTAACCTGTGCGATGGCCATATTATTTGGCCTCCGACAGCAGATCGCCATAGCCGTTGTTTTCGACTTCCAAAGCCAGTTCCGGACCACCCGATTTGATGATGCGGCCGTCTGCCATGATATGGACGAAGTCCGGCTTGATATGGTCCAACAGGCGTTGGTAGTGGGTGATCACCAGGAAGGAACGCTCTGCCGAACGCAAGGCATTCACGCCTTCTGCAACCAGCTTCATCGCATCGACGTCCAGACCAGAATCCGTTTCGTCCAGCACGCAAAGCTTCGGCTCAAGCATCGCCATCTGCAGGATTTCGTTACGCTTCTTCTCGCCGCCCGAGAAGCCCACGTTGACCGGACGCTTCAGCATATCCGCATCGATCTTCAGCGCTTTGGCTTTTTCGCGCACGATTTTCAGGAAATCGCCTGCCGACAGCTCTTCCTCGCCGCGCGCTTTGCGCTGTGCGTTCACTGCGGTGCGAAGGAAGGTCATATTGCCCACGCCCGGGATTTCCACGGGGTATTGGAACGCCAGGAAGACGCCTGCCGCTGCACGCTCTTCGGGTTCCATATCCAGCAGCTCTTCGCCGTCCAAAGTGGCCGAACCTTCGGTCACTTCATAGCCGTCGCGGCCCGACAAGACATAGGACATGGTCGATTTGCCAGCGCCGTTCGGGCCCATGATCGCATGGACTTCACCCGGCTTGATGGTCAGGTTCACACCCTTCAGGATCGCCTTGTCTTCTTCTTCAAGTTTGACGTGCAGGTTTTTGATTTCAAGCATTTTTCTCTCCTACCACCCAAGGTCTGGGGGCCTTAGGCCCCCACCTATGGGCAGATCCAATCCGATTAACCGACCGAGCCTTCAAGGCTGATCGCGACAAGGCTTTGCGCTTCCATGGCGAATTCCATCGGCAGGGCCTGCAGCACTTCCTTGCAGAAGCCGTTGACCACCAAGGCAACCGCCTCCTCTTCATCCATCCCGCGCGAACGGCAGTAGAACAGCTGATCGTCATCGACCTTCGAGGTGGTCGCCTCATGTTCGACGCGGCTCGAATTGTTCTTCACTTCGATGTAAGGCACGGTATGTGCGCCACATTGATCGCCGATCAGCAAGCTGTCGCACTGGGTATAATTGCGGCTGTCCTGCGCCTTGGCGTGCATGGTGACCTGACCGCGATAGGTGTTCTGCGCCCGACCCGCCGAGATACCTTTCGACACGATGCGCGACTTGGTGCGTTTGCCCAAGTGGATCATCTTGGTGCCGGTATCGGCTTGCTGGGCGTTGTTCGCAATCGCGATCGAATAGAACTCGCCTTGGCTGTCATCGCCGCGCAGGATGCAGGACGGGTATTTCCAAGTGATCGCCGAACCGGTTTCCACTTGGGTCCACATGACTTTCGCACGATCGCCACGGCAATCCGCGCGCTTGGTCACGAAGTTATAGATGCCGCCAACACCGTTTTCATCGCCCGGATACCAGTTCTGGACGGTCGAATATTTGATTTCGGCATCTTCCAGAATGACCAGTTCGACCACGGCCGCGTGCAGCTGGTGGGTGTCCCGCTTCGGCGCGGTGCAACCTTCCAGATAGGACACATAAGAGCCCTTTTCCGCAATGATCAGCGTGCGCTCGAATTGTCCGGTGTTTTCCGCATTGATCCGGAAATAGGTCGACAATTCCATCGGGCAGCGGGTGCCTTCGGGGATATAGACAAAGGAGCCATCCGAGAAGACCGCCGAATTCAGCGTCGCAAAGAAGTTATCCGACTGCGGCACGACCGAGCCTAGATATTTCTTCACCAGTTCCGGATGCTCTTTAATCGCTTCGGAAATCGAACAGAAGATCACGCCCGCTTTCGCCAGCTCCGCCTTGAAGGTGGTGCCCACCGAAACGGAATCGAAGACCGCATCGACGGCGACCTTACGCTCGCCCTCCGGCGCTTCCACACCTGCCAAAAGAGCTTGCTCTTTCAACGGGATACCCAGCTTCGCATAGGTTGCCAACAGCTTTGGGTCCACCTCGTCCAAGGACTTCGGCTTCACATCCATGCTTTTGGGTTTGGCATAGTAATACTGGTCCTGATAATCGATCTCAGGATAGTTCAGCATCGCCCAATCGGGCTCTTCCATTTGCAACCAACGGCGATAAGCCGCCAGACGCCATTCCAGCATCCATTCCGGCTCTTCGTTCTTGGCCGAGATCAGGCGAACGATATCCTCGTTCAGACCCTTCGGAGCATACTCCATCTCGATCTCGGTTTCCCAACCGTATTTATACTTGCCGGCCATGGCCTGCACGGTTTCGATCGTTTCCCGATCAACGCCTTCGCGCACTTCCGTCTCAACTACGTTCATCGCTGAAACTCCTTCAATCCCATGGCCTTACAGCCAAAACATCATCCATTGCGCAAGCGTGCTCGCGCATAAGCGGCGGTCCAAGCATCGGCGAAGCGCAAGACCTGCTCGCGGCTGACACCCGGCCCGATCGAGATACGGATCGCCTGACCCGCCAAGGCCTCGTCGAACCCCATCGCTTGCAACACGCGGCTGGACCGAACCTTGCCGCTAGAACAGGCAGACCCTGCCGATACGGCAAATCCCGCCAGATCCATCGCCATTACCTGCGTCTCACCCTTCCAACCCGGAGCGATCAGACACAATGTGTTCGGAAGCCGCGCGGCTTCTTTCCCGACCGAAATAGTATTTATTTGCGAAGCCGACAATGCTGAATCTAGAATATTTCTAATTTCCGCGACTTCTTCCCAGACCCCATCGGCAAGGTCTTTCGTCGCAGCCTCGGCCGCCGCCGCAAATCCGGCGATGCCGATCAGATTTTCGGTGCCCGCACGACGCCCCATCTCTTGGCCGCCGCCCTTCAATTGCGCGGCCACATCCAGACCGCGCTTGATCACCAAAGCCCCGATCCCCTTCGGCCCGCCCAGCTTATGCGCCGAGACCAAACCCATATCGCAGCCCAGCCAGTTGAAGGCGATCGGCAGCTTGCCGAAGCCTTGGGTCAGATCGCTCACGGCCAAACCTTCGGGCAAGCGCTGCACGACACCCGTCTCGCTATTGGCCAGCTGCAGCATCGACCGCGCCGGATCAGTGACCGCAACCCGCCCCAAAGCATCGACGCCCAGATCGGCCACGGCCCAAGCCGCCACCGCCTCATGCTCGACCGGCGCACAATGCAAACCCCGCCCCGCACTGGCCAAAGCCGCTGCCTCGGTCGCGCCGGATGTGAAGACGATATCCGCCCCATCCGCCCCCAAAGCCGCCGCGATCCGCCCGCGCGCCTTTTCCATCAAGGCCTTCGCCGCGCGACCCTCGGCATGGACGGAAGACGGATTGCCCACCACATCCATAGCCTCGATCATCGCCGCGCGCGCCTCCGCCCGCAAAGGCGTGGTCGCGTTCCAATCAAGATAAAGCCGCATGGCCTTGCACCTTTTCCAAATACTCACCTTGCCGCCGCCAG
>DALYSR010000105.1:0-13356 GCA_031991825.1 Paracoccaceae bacterium | reverse complement strand
GGAGCGGTCCAAGGCCAAAACCGTGATCTGCTTGGGCGACAGCTTTGACGATATCGCCAGCCTTGACGGCTTGGGCGAAAGCGAAAGGCTGTGGCTGAACCGCATGATCGCGGGGCGCGAGTGGATCTGGATCGAAGGCAACCATGACGCGGGGCCCATGGGCATCGCAGGCAGCCATCGCAAACAAGTCACCCTGCACGGCATCACCTTCCGCCACATCGCCGATAATGACGAAAAAGGCCCCGAAATATCGGGCCACTATCACCCCAAAGCCCGCCTTTTGGGCAAGGCTTGGCCCTGTTTCCTAAGCGATTACAAACGGCTGATCATGCCCGCTTTTGGTGCCTATACCGGCGGCATGGCGGCGCAATCGCCTGAAATCACATCGCTGATGGGCCCCGAAGCCCGCGCCTATCTGTGCATGAATCAAACGGTGCGGGTGATCCCGATGCCGCGCACGGGGCTTCGGCGTTAGACATGAAAAAACCGGCAGCGCCTGAACACTGCCGGTTTAGGTTTAGAAATCAGGCGGTCAGGCCTTCGGGTTCCGCCAAACCCTTGGCGCGACAGCAGGCGGTCAGGGTATTGGCCAAAAGGCAGGCAATGGTCATCGGCCCCACCCCACCCGGAACGGGGGTGATCGCGCCCGCCACTTGCGCGGCCGATGCGTAATCCACATCCCCCACCAGCTTTTTCTTGCCGTCGCGTTCGATCCGGTTGATGCCGACATCGATCACGGTGGCCCCCGCTTTGATCATATCGCCGGTGATCATTTCCGGACGACCCACGGCCGCCACCACGATATCGGCGCCACGGCAGACGGCCGCCAGATCCTTGGTGCGGCTATGCGCGATGGTGACGGTGCAGCTATCGCCCAACAGCAATTGCGCCATCGGCTTGCCGACGATGTTCGACCGCCCGACCACAACCGCCGTCAACCCCGACAGCGAGCCATGGTGATCGCGCAGCATCATCAGGCAGCCCAGCGGCGTGCAAGGCACCATCGACTTCTGCCCCGTGCCCAGCAGACCCACATTCGAGATATGGAAGCCATCGACATCCTTGGCCGGATCGATCGCATTGATCACCAGTTCGGCGTTCAGATGCGAGGGCAGCGGCAGTTGCACCAAGATGCCATGCACGGAGCGATCCGCATTCAGCTTGGCGATCAACGCCAGCAAATCGGCTTCCGAGGTATCGGCAGACAGCTTATGTTCAAAGCTGTTCATGCCCACTTCAATCGTCTGGATGCCCTTGTTTTTCACATAGACTTCCGACGCAGGGTCTTCGCCCACCAGCACAACGGCCAGACCGGGGACCAGATTATGCTCCTCCTTCAGCTTGGCAACATGGGCTGCAACCTGAGCGCGCACTTTCGCCGCGAATGCCTTACCGTCGATGACCTGAGCGACCATGGATTACCCCTTCAATCCTATTGGCGGTTCCTCTCCCATCGCCGACATATGCCGTCGCGTCAGAAAGGGCAACGGCCTGAACGCGTCAAGATCCGTGGTTTGCCGCCAAGGCCCAAGGCCGCTGCGCCGGAATATGCAGGGTCAGGACTTCACCCAAGGTAAAAACCCCCTCGCGTTCGACCCAAGCGGTGATGCCGCGCCGATCCTTCGCCGCACGTCGGAAGGCCGCCCCCTGACCGGGGTGGCGGCTTTCAATCGGGCGGGCTGGCAATTGGCAGGACTGATTTTCCATATCAACCACAACGGTGGCGCCATTTTCGCCCTGCAACCGTGCCGAAGGCGGCAGATGGGTGAAATCGGCCAAACCTTCAACCACCATGGTTGCGCCAAGCAGCGCCGGATCAAGGCTTGCGATGCCCATGGCCGCGGCGATGTCGGCCAATTCTTCGGCGCTGATGATCGATAGCTGCCGCGTATTGCGAATTTCGGTGCCGCGCGGATATTGCTGCAGCACGCGGCTGCAGGATTCTCGGGTCAACCCGCCATGGGCTTCCCCTTCGGGACCGGCGAAATCCATCCGTAGCTGTTCAACGGCGTCAGACACCAAGCCATCCTTGCGATTGGACACACGGCCCAGCCAGATTATTTTTGCACGATGAGCGGTGGGGATTAAAGCGGGCATGAAGAACCTCTGGCTGCTGCTTGGATACCCCATCGGCGGGGCGGATCGTTCCGCGCGGGATCGGGCAAAGAAAAGCCCCCGCAACCGTTATGGCGGCGAGGGCTTGGGATTGGTCAACCTAATGCGGAATCACGCCTGCGGTTCGGTCTCGTAGCCCGGGGTGACAGGCTTCAGCTTCGGGATCGAGGTGACGGAAGCGCTGCCACCGCTCGAATTCGAGCTGTCGTCATCATTAACGCCCAGCTTTTCGCCCGCCATGACTTTCTTGATCTCGTCGCCGGTCAGGGTTTCATATTCCAGAAGCCCCTGTGCCAGACGTTCCCATTCGTCATTGCGTTCGATCAGGATGCGGCGCGCGGTCTGATATCCTTCATCGATCAGGCGTTTCACTTCCTGTTCGATCAGACTTTTGGTTTCCGCCGAGACCGAGAAGCCACCGGTATTGCCCTGATAGCCTTCATGGGCTTCGGCATAATCGATATTGCCGACCTTGTCCGACATTCCCCAACGCAGCACCATGGCCCGCGCCAAAGCCGAGGCTTGCTGGATATCGCCCGACGGGCCGTTCGACACGTTGTCTTCGCCCCATTTCAGGATTTCCGCAGCCTTGCCGGCCATGGTCATCGCGATACGCTGCTCGCACTGATCCTTGTGCCAGTTCAGGCGGTCCATTTCCGGCAAGGACATAACCATACCCAAAGCGCCACCGCGCGGGATGATCGTGGCCTTATAGACCGGATCGCATTTCGGCAAAGCCATGCCGACAACGGCGTGACCGGATTCGTGATAAGCAGTCATTTCTTTCTGCTCTTGGGTCAGCACCATCGAACGGCGCTCTGCCCCCATCATCACCTTGTCCTTGGCGTTTTCGAAGTCATCCATCGCCACGAAGCGACGGCCGACCCGCGCCGCCATCAAGGCAGCCTCGTTCACCAAGTTCATCAGATCCGCACCGGAAAAACCCGGCGTGCCGCGCGCGATGGTGCGCAGATCGACATCCGGTCCCAGCGGCACTTTGCGCGCATGGACATTCAGGATCTTTTCACGGCCCTTGATATCGGGGTTCGGCACATGGATCTGACGGTCGAAGCGACCCGGACGCAGCAAAGCCGGATCCAGCACGTCCTTGCGGTTGGTCGCCGCGACGATGATCACGCCTTCATTGGCCTCGAAGCCATCCATTTCGACCAGCAGCTGGTTCAGCGTCTGCTCGCGTTCATCGTTGCCGCCACCGATGCCGACACCACGGGCACGGCCCACAGCGTCGATTTCATCGATGAAAACGATGCAGGGCGCGTTCTTCTTGGCCTGTTCGAACATGTCACGGACACGGCTTGCACCGACACCCACGAACATCTCGACGAAGTCCGAACCGGAAATGGTGAAGAAGGGAACCCCCGCCTCGCCTGCGATCGCACGCGCCAGCAGCGTCTTACCGGTGCCCGGAGGGCCGACCAGCAAAGCGCCTTTGGGGATCTTGCCGCCGAGGCGCGAGAATTTCTGCGGGTTACGCAGGAATTCAACGATTTCCTCCAGCTCTTCCTTGGCTTCGTCAATTCCCGCGACATCGTCGAAGGTGACGCGGCCATGCTTTTCGGTCAGCAGTTTGGCGCGCGATTTGCCAAAGCCCATCGCGCCGCCTTTGCCGCCGCCCTGCATGCGGTTCATGAAGAAAATCCAGATGCCGATCAGCACCAAGAAGGGCAACCACAGGCTGATCAACGACATGAAGCCGGATTGTTCCTGTGCCTCGGCGCGGACTTCCACGCCTTTGTTCAACAGGCGGTCGGTCAGATCGCTGCCCTGCGGCACCACTGCGGAATATTGGTTTCCGTCCTTACCGCGCACCAGAACCCGTTCGCCGTCAATCACCACCGACGACACTTCACCGCCATCGACGCGGTTCACGAATTCGGAATAAGAAATCTGGCGGGAAGATGTGGTCGACTGATTGCCGCTGAACAGGTTGAACAGGGCCAGAATCAGCAGAAACAGAACCACCCAGAATGCAATATTTCGTGCGTTACCCACGAAGCCTCTCCTCATTTGCGCCGAATCCGGTACGGACCCCTACTCGCCGGACCCTGTTAGGCAGGGCAGCGCTATTGATCTCTAATGTAGACAGAAAGAAGCGAGGTTCAATGCGATAAGAGAAATTGTTGGAAAGTTGAGACAAGCTTTGCGCGCCATTTTCCACCCAGTTTCACGTTATCCGCCAAATTCGCGCCGATCAAAGGGGCCGCGATCAACCTGCCATCCGCCCAGACTGACGGCCCGCTGGCAAGCGCTGTCCGTGATAGCCCGCTCGCCCGCCAATCGGGCAGCGCGCAAAGCGCCTCCTCGCCCAAGGGCCTAAGGTCAATCGTCACTGCCAAGGGCGCATCGCAATGCACATCCCAGCGGCTATCGAACACCGCCTTTTGGGCGCCTATCGGCATCTGTACGGCCTGTGCCGCAGCGGCACGATATTCGCGCGACATCCGGATATGCTGGCCGTCCTTCACCGGCTGCATCCTAACGCCTGCCAAGGTGCGCGCCTCGCCCGCAGCCAAACCGCGGGCGGCATCGCACAGGGCGTCATAGCGGGGGCGATAGCCGCTTTGGCCGACCCATTGGACGGCCGCGGCAAAGACGCGGGCCGGAACATCGCCCGCGGCCAGATCCAAGGCATCGACCGACAGGACAAGGTCGCCGCCTGCGTCTTGTAGGTACTGGGACAAGGCAAATCCTGCGGCGGCCTGCTGCAAGCTGTCGCGCGCACGGGCCATATGGGCTGCCGTCTGTGCCAAGCGTTCGGGCGTCAGCCCCAGCGCGGCCAGCATCGGCCCCGCCTGCCGGATCTTTACACGGTCGAAGCGGGGATCGTCATTCGACGGATCATCGATCCACGACACGCCCCTGCCCCGCAGATAATCGCGCAGCGCCTCCCGCGTCAGGCCCAAGACCGGTCGGAAGAACACCCCCGAGTGATCGCGCGGCGCCATTGCCGCCAAGCCATCCACGCCGGAGCCGCGGATCAGCCGCAACAGCACGGTTTCCGCCTGATCATCAAGGCTATGGCCCAATAGCACCGTCGATATGCCGTCTTGCGCCGCCCATGCGGCCAGCAGACGCTTGCGCGCCTCGCGGGCCATGGCTTGCAGATTGCCGCGACGATCCCAGTCCTGCCATGTCAGAATGCGGTGACTGACCCCAAGGCTGCGGGCCAGAACGCCAACGGCTTCCGCTTCGGCCTTCGATGCAGCGCGCAAGGCGTGATCGACCGTCGCCACCGACAGCCGCGCCCCATGCCGCGCGGCCCAGTCTTGGGCCAGCAACAGCAAGGCCACGCTGTCACCGCCCCCCGAACAGGCAACGCCCAGATGCAACGAGACCCCGCTGCCAAGCAACGGGGTCATGGCCTGATCAAAGGCCTGTTGGATGGCCATGCTCATCGCGCGGCCGCTGTGATCGCTCGGGTCACTGGCAAGACAGACCCTGCATCGACACCTGCGCATTGGTGGCCGAAGTGGTGCCCGCAAAACGCGCCCCGACTTCAGCCAATGTGATGCAGGCATCGGCCGTCTGCCCCAGATCCCCCAAGGCTTGCCCCAGCTTCAGCAGCGATTCCGCCGCATAGGTACCGTTCGGGCTACCCGAGAAGGCTTCCAGATAAGCGCGCGCCGCATTGGCGGTTTCCCCCAGTTTGGACAATGCCTCGCCGCGGTTGAATTGCGCTTCCTGCCCTAGCGGCGAGCCAGGATAGGATTGGGTAAAGGTCGCAAAGAGGTCCGCGGCGGTTCGAAAGTCACCTTGACCGAGCACCCCCTTGGCCCGGTCGAAGTCCGCTTGTTCACCCATTGCCAATTGTGCGCCGCCAGATGCCTTGGGCATTGCCGGTTCTGCCGCCGCCGGAGCCGAAGCGCCGCCGCTGCTTTTCGCGCCACCCAAAGGCGGCGTATCGCCCAAGGTCGCGAAATCGCAGCCTTCGGTCACTTCGCACAAGCGGAATTCCAGATCGCCGATCCGGTTGGTGCCATCGGCAACCACGCGGTTCAGCTTCAACTCGATTTCTTCCGCCTTGGCGGTGATCCGCGCCAGTTCGGCTTCCATCGAATCCATGCGCTGCAGCGCATTGCCGGTGGCGGCAGGATTGCCTGCGCCACTGCGAACGGTTTCCGACCGTAGGTCGTTGAAATCAGCCGACAGACGGTTCAGTTCGGCGCGGATATCGGCAAGGGTCTGGGCCCGATCCTGCGCCAATGCAGGACCGCCCAGAGCCGTAGCCGCGAGCATCAGCCCAAGGATCAGGCTTTTTTTCATCCGATCAAGCCCCTGCGCCCATCGACAGAACGGTCACAGCGCGACGGTTCTTCGCATAGCATTCCGAAGTCGAGCAGACTTCGATCGGGCGCTCCTTGCCGTAAGACACGGTGCGCAAACGGTTTGCCGATACGCCTTGCGCGATCAGGAAGTTCTGCACCGAAGCCGCGCGACGTGCGCCCAGCGACAGGTTGTATTCGCGGGTGCCCTGCTCGTCGGCATGGCCTTCGATGATCACGGCGAAATGCGGATTGGCGTTCAGCCATTGCGCTTGCTGGGTCAGAACCTGCGCCGCTTCGGGATTGACGGTGTGCTGGTCGACCAAGAACAGCACGCGGTCGCCGACGCGCTGGTTGAAATAGGCGATCGAGGTCGGGTTGTTCGGATCGCCCAAACCGGTGGTATCGATGAAACCGCCGTTCATGCCGCCATTGGCGCCATTGCCCGCACCACCTGCGCCGCCCATGCCATCGGCACCATAGCCGCCCGCACCGTAACGGTCGGGATTGTTACAAGCCGCAAGACCGAAAGCGGCGACAAGGAAAAGGGCTTTAGGAAGCAACGACATCTGGGTGTGATCCTTTACGTTCATGGCGCTCGTCGCACCGAAATTTGAGACTGCCGGAACCCGCAGGCTCCGGCAAATTCGCGCCAGTCTAACAATAACTGAAGGCCCTGTTAACCACCTGCGGCAGCCAATGCATCACAGTTGGTGTCAGCCCATGTCATTACGGCAGCAAAGGCGACCAAGCCGGATCGGAAGCCGAACCCTTCACCGGAACCTGACGCAGGTTACGCCCCGAGATATCGACCGAATAGAGCGCGGCCTGACCACCCGCACCGGCGGTTTCGCGGGTGAACATGATCACGCGGCCATTGGGCGCCCAGGTCGGGCCTTCGTCCAGGAAGCTTGCGGTCAGCAGACGCTCTTCCGAGCCGTCGGTGCGCATCACGCCGATGTGGAAGCGACCCTGGTGCTGCTTGGTGAAGGCGATCATATCGCCGCGCGGGCTCCAGACGGGGGTGCCGTAACGGCCTTGGCCGCCGGAAATCCGCTGTGCCTCGCCGCCGCTTGCCGACATCACATAGATCTGCGGCTGGCCCGAACGGTCGCTTTCAAACACGATCTTCGAGCCGTCGGGGCTGAAGGACGGCGCGGTTTCGATTGACGGCGCATTGGTCAGCTGGGTGGTGCGGCCCGATCCGATATCCAGCAGATACAGATCCGAGTTACCGCCGCGTTCCAGACTGAACACCACGCGCGAGCCGTCCGGCGAGAAACGCGGTGCGAAGGTCATGGTGCCCGGCTGTTCCGCCAGCACCTGCGTCTTCAGATTGCCCACGTTCATCAAGGTGATGCGCGGGAACCCCGAAGCATAGCTGGTGTACAAGATGCGGTCGCCCGTGGGCGAGAAACGCGGTGCCAGCACGATCGACTTGCTGTCGGTCAGGTATTGCACATTCGCGCCATCGTAATCCATCACGGCCAGACGCTTCTGACGCGCATTCTTCGGACCGGATTCGCTGACATAGACCACGCGGCTGTCGAAATAACCGCCCTCGCCGGTGATCCGGCTGTAAGCGGCATCGGCCACCTTATGCGCCATGCGACGCCAGCTGCCCGGCGTGCCCGCGAATTGCAGGCCCTCGCCCAGGGGCTGCCCCGAGAAGACGTCGAACAGGCGGAATTTCACCACGATCCGGTCGCCCGAGGCGGTCACCGCACCGGTGATCACCGCTTGGGTATTGATCGCTTTCCAATCGGCATAGCTGATCGAACTGCCGAAGCTGGAAATCTTTTCGATATGCGCTTCACGCGGGATTTCGCGGAACAGGCCGGTATTGGCCAGATCCTGCGCCACCAGACGCGAGATGTTCTTCGCGACCTCTGCCGCCGCGCCGTTTTCCGCGATGAAATCGGGAACGGCGAAGGGCAAGGGTTCGATCACGCCTTCGGTGATATCGATGCGCAGCGGGCCGTTCTGGGCCTGCGCCACACCCACAACGCCGGGAGCCAAGCAAGCGGCAAGCGCAAGCGCGGATAGGAACCTAAATTTAACTGCTTTCATGACCTCAATCATCCTCGGCATTCGGCCCCGCCAGCCTTAACTGGCGGGAGCACGGGATTCACGCTTGGGGCGACAAACGCCCCTTCACTTGGCAAAACTTCGCGCAAAGAGCTCATCGCATCCGCATCCCTTCAGGGTTGAAGACCAATTCCATCTCACGCCAGGAATCGTATTTTTCGGCCGGCAACGGGAAACCGGTCGCGCCGCAACGAATGATCGCCCGACGGGCCGCTTCAAAGGCCTGCTTGGCCCCAGCTTCCGATCCGCCGTTGAATTCGATCATGCGGATAGAACTTGCTTCGGGCACGCCGCTTTGGGCGACCTTGACCGAAACCACCACCGTGGTGCGCAGGGCTTCCGACGACAGGGATCCGACATTCCAGCACTTCTGGATCGCCGAACGCAAAGCGTCCTTCTCGCTGCCCGATACCGGCGGGCCTTTGGGGCCCGAACTGGCCTGCGAGGCAGACGAGCCGCCCGTGCCGCTGCCCGCACCGTTACCGGCACCTGCCTTGGCTTTCGCCTCGGCATCGGCTTTGGCTTTGGCATCCGCCTTGGCCTTCGCATCGGCTGCGGCCTTCGCATCGGCTTTCGCTTTCGCATCGGCGGCAGCCTTGGCATCAGCATCGGCCTTGGCTTTCGCATCCGCGGCAGCTTTCGCATCGGCTGCGGCTTTGGCATCAGCCTTGGCCTTCGCATCCGCTTTTGCCTTGGCATCCGCTTCGGCTTTTTCCTTCGCCTCGGCATCGGCTTTGGCTTTTGCGTCAGCCTTGGCTTTCGCATCGGCTTTCGCCTTGGCGTCAGCTTTTTCCTTGGCTTCGGCATCCGCCTTGGCCTTCGCATCGGCTGCGGCCTTTGCATCGGCTTTGGCTTTTGCGTCAGCCTTCGCCTTGGCATCGGCCTGCGCCTTCGCGGCAGCTTCGGCTGCGGCCTTGGCTTCTTCGGCCTTCGCGTCTTCTACGGCACAACCACGCGGGCGTTGAGTGGCCTCGGGCGCACCTGCGGCCTTGACCTCTTCGTCCTTGTTTTCTTCGTTCTCGATCACGCTGCCAGCTTCTTGCTGCTGAACCTTCTCGCGTTCTTCTTCGATCTTTTCAGGCTGATCGACGGGTTCCGCGGTCACTTCTTCCAAAGCTTTCTCGGCCTGTTCGGCCTTCGGATCAGGCGCATCGACCGGCACCGGAGCCACGCGCTGCGCGGGCTTGGGGCGCGGGCTGGATGCGGGCGACAACGGCACCGGCGGCGGCGCGTCGGGATCGACGGGCTTGCTGGGTGCATCCGCCACGCCGTTGTTTTGCGGCAGCGTCGGATCGGCAGGCAGCGGATCTTTCGGACGCACCGCAGGCGGTGCAGCAGTCGTCGCAGGCGGCGGTGGCGGTGCTTCGACCGGTTCCGCTACAGCCACGTCTTCTTCAGCCGCCGGCGGCGGGTCGGACCTTGCAGGACGGGCCTGCGGTTTGGGGGAGGATGTGGGCGATGCGCTCGCAGGCGGCGCGGATGGGGCGTCGCTCGCAGGTGCGGCTCCCCCTTCCGCGGCTGCTTCCACCATCGCGTCGAATTCGGCCGAGGACAGCAGAGAAACCTCTGCCACCTCGATCTCGGGGGCATCTTTGCGCGTAAACAGCCAATCCCCTAGGATAACCCAGAGGATGACGCCAACGTGGCCGATGCCGGAAATGAGGGTACCCTTACGCATGAAGTTCGGCCCCTACAGGCCGCCCCCGCTCAACCGCCGCTGCCGCCCATCGACGGCCCGTCGGTATCGGTCACAAGACCGATATTGTTGAATCCACCCGCATTTAGCGCGCCCATCACCTGAGCGACGCGTTCATAGGGGATCGAACCATCGGCACGCAGGAAGACCTTGTTGGAGGTCCGCTCGGCGGCAATGGCGGTGAGGCGCGGGATCAGTTCCGACGGGTCGATATCGCTGGTCTGGATCATCAGACGGCCATCCGCCGTCAAAGTCACCGCCAGCGGCTCTTCCTGTTCGGTCGGCAGCGCGCTGGCTGCGGTTTTCGGCAGTTCCACCGGAACGCCGACCGTCAGCATAGGCGCTGCGACCATGAAGATGATCATCAAGACCAACATCACATCCACGAAGGGCGTGATGTTGATATCCGACATCGCAGAAGACTGACCGCGACGGCGACGGCCTCTGCCGCCACCTCCGCCCGATTTTTGAACCCCGGCACCCATGGCTTACGCGTCCAACTGGCGCGACAGGATCGTCGCGAATTCATCGGCAAAGCTTTCATAGCCGCCAAGAATACGTTCGGAATCCGCGTTCAGCTTGTTGAACAAGACCACCGCCGGAATAGCCGCGACAAGGCCCACACCGGTTGCCAGCAAGGCTTCGGCGATGCCAGGTGCCACGACGGCCAGGTTGGTGTTCTGGCTCAGCGCGATCTGCTCAAAGGAATGCTTGATCCCCCAGACGGTGCCGAACAAGCCGATGAAGGGCGCGGTCGAACCGGTGGTGGCAAGGAAGCTAAGCCCGTTGCTCAGCTTTTCGCTTTCACGGGCGATGGCCACATTCATCGCGCGATCAATCCGCGCCTGCGCGCCTGCGATCAGCGCGCCATCTTGGCGATGGCTGCGACGCCATTCCAACATGCCGGCAGCAAAGATCTTCTCGCTCGCACCACGCGGCTGCGGGCCGATCTTTTCGAACAATTCATCCAAAGGTTCGCCCGACCAGAAGGCGCGGTCGAAGATATCGGCCTCGCGGCGGGCCAAGCGCAATTGGATGTATTTCTGGACGATGATCGCCCATGACCAAAAGGACATCAGCAACAGGATCGCCATCACCAATTTGACGGTGAGAGTTGCGCGCGCGAAGAGGGCGAGCATGGAGAAATCAATCTCCTGCGCCATCGCAAGGGTTTCCGTTTCCATTACGCCTGCTCGTGTTTTGGGGCGTTAGACGCCATCAGTTTCGGGGGAATTTAACGAGATTCGGGGGGAATTGCCAACACATCTGCGTCAGCTTGGCCTTTGTGGGCGTCACATTACCGACAGGTGCGATGCGCCACCCCTATTGCTATGCTCATCCGGCGGGATCGGGGCCGGATAGGGCGGATGCAAGCGGCGGCGCCTGCCCCTGCAACCGCGCCCGCAGATCCAAGGGCAATCGCGCAGGCCCGCGCGGACCGATGCAGGCCAGAAGCACTTTGGCATCAAACAGCACCACCCCGTCCCGCAAGACCTGCTGCGCCAAGGCGATCCGAGAGCCGCCCAGTTCGGCCAAGACCGTCTCGACCAGCAGATCATCGCCGAATTGGGCGGGGCGCAGATAATCCGCCTCCAGCCTGCGCACCGCAAAAACCACGCCGGTATCGGCCTTGATCCGCATCTGGTCGATGCCCAGATCCCGCAGCCATTCGCTGCGCCCACGTTCGATGAATTTCAGGTAATTCGCATAATAGACGATTCCGGCCAGATCGGTGTCTTCGTAATAGACGCGCAGAGCAAACCGATGCACCATCGCTTCCATTATGATCCGCCCCTTTGCCAAATCGCCTAAGGGCCTGCCGTAATCCGCTTTGCTGACAAATGCCATATCCGCGATGCAGCTTCCGCCAATAAGGTTGCAAAAATGCAGTCCCACAGGAGCCGATGATGCCCGAAGCCAACTCCCACCCGCGCGCGTTCCCGCTTTGGGCCAAAACCAACCTGCTCGCCCTGTGCGTGGCAATGCTTCCCCTCAGTGCTACGGCCGAAACCGTCGGCAAAATCGGCGTCGATTGGACCGGCAATGACATCGTCGTCGAAAGCTTCGCCGACCCCAAGGTAGACGGCGTGACCTGCCACATCAGCTATTTCGACCGATCCTTGATCGACCGGATGTCCCAAGGCAACTGGTTCGAAGACCCCAGCCATTCGGCCGTGGATTGCAACCAAACCGGCCCGATCACGCTGGGCGACATCAAAAAGGGTGGCAAGGCGGAAACCGTCTTTTCAGAACGCCAATCCTTGGTGCTGAAATCGATCCGTGTCTCCCGCCTTTACGACGAAAGGAACAATGCGCTGGTCTATATCGCCCATGCCAACGAGGTGAGCCAAGGCTCGGCCAAGATGGCGATTTCCGTCGTCCCGTTGACCAAGCCCTGATGGGGTGGACCTTAGCCTAGCCCTGCCCGCTCAAGACCGCCTCAAGCCGCAAATTGGCGCGCGCGCACAACCGCATCGCATGGGTCGGATCATGCGATACCGGCGGCAGGATCGGATCATAAGCCGCCGCGATCACCGCCGCAATTTCAGGATGCAAGACGACATGGCCTTGGGCTTCGGCCAAGGGGCTGCGCTGGGCAAAAGCTTTGCCCCCCCATAACAGCAAAGCCTGCGCCGCTTGCGCCAGCGCCAAACCCTCTGCGGGCATGGAAAGCATCGCCTCATCCATCCGTAAGAAAACGAAGCAGGCTTTGATCCTGCCGCTTTCGTCAAAGCGGAAGGCCCGGTATTGACGCGCCGCCGCGGCCTCCAGCCGATCCACCAGATCCGCCCCACCTGCAAGCAGACGATCCAAATCCGGAAGATGACGCAATTCGTCCCAATCCTTCAGGAAGAAAATCATCAAATTCGCGCCAAGCTCGGGATCCGTCTCGGCCATCTTATGGCCCGACAAAGCGACAACCCCTTCAATCGCGCCCTTGATGACCGGCAAGCTGTCCTCCGTCACCCCGAAAACCACCGGCACAATCGGACGCCCCCAGCGGGCAAAGCCATAGCGACCATCATCTTGGGTAAACAGGCTTTCTACCGCTGCCAGATCCATCTTCATCTCCTGAACACTCGCCATTTCGCCTGCGCTCATATCGCGGCTTTGTACCTTTGCCAAATACTCCCGCCGGAGGCTCTTTAGGCTTGCGTCGTATGCCTCCGGCGG
>DALYSR010000104.1:0-13440 GCA_031991825.1 Paracoccaceae bacterium | reverse complement strand
GCCCAGAACGGCGCGCTGCACTATCCGATCTGATCCTGCGGCAGGCGAGCGGAGTGCCGCGCTCGCCACCCCTTTCATGCCCTGCCCGCCCTAATTTCCGTCACATTGCTCTGCCAATGACGCATCCAAAGCGATGCCAAAGCCTGCGGCGCCTATGATCCAATCTGTGGCCAAAGATACCCGTAACGATGGGGCTGATCGATGCCCATGCAGGCGCCATCGGGACCATCGGCGCGCAGGGGATCAGGTCGATTTGGGACAAGCGATGCAAACCATGGCCCAGCTTGGTGCGATGAACCACCCCCTGCCCGACCCCGCATGGCACGACAAACGCTTCACTACCTTCAAGGCCATGCAAGCATTGGCGCGCCAATTCCGCGGCTGACCCTTCAGCAACATTCTTTCGCCATCCGACAACGCCTTCCGAAACGGGAAGGTTTTGCCTTTAGGGCAGCAAATGACGCGCGTGCAGGTGGCGATTTCCATCAACCAATTGTATTGGTTGCGACCATTGGTCCCAGCCTAAATCACATATTGCACAAATATTAGGCATTATGAACTAATATTACAATACATTCGTATATAATAACGCTAAATATCACGAAGACCCTTTTTTCCCCAAGGATATCCGGCTTTAAAGGTTCAACCAATTAGCACAAAGGTTGGATCTATGTCCGCTGTCCTGATCCCGATCCGAGACGCAAATTACGCCGTCGAAGCTTTGCGGGCGCTGATCACCTCGACCGATTGGTCGGCGGCGGGTGGCAAAATTCCGACCGAACGCGACCTTGCCCAGCAATTCGATCTTGGCCGTCATGCAGTGCGCCGCGCCTTGGAAGTGCTTGAAGCCGAAGGGCTGATCTGGCGTCGACAAGGCGCGGGCACCTTCGTCGGCCCCCAAACGACCGATCCCGCGATCCGCAGTCCGCGCAGCGACGCGATTGCCGCCCGCGCCACCTTTGATGAAATCATGGAAGTGCGTTTGCGGATCGAACCGCAAATCGCCCAGCTTGCCGCGATGCGCGCGACCGATGACGATATCGAACGGATGCGGATTTTCAACATCCGTTGCCGCGACGCTGTCGATCCCGAAGCCTGCGAGCTATGGGACGGCGCGTTTCATCGCCAATTGGCGGTGGCCGCCAAGAACAGCATGTTCCTGTCGCTGTTCGATGTGGTCAATCGCGTGCGGCAGGACAAGCTGTGGCAGCATACCCGCGACTTCGTCCGCGAAGGCACCGATGCGGGGGAAAACACCTTCACCCACCACCAAGTGATCATCGAAGCCGTCGAGGCGCGTGATCCGGTTGGCGCTGCCCATGCGATGCGCGACCACATGTTGAACATCCAGATGCGGCTGTTGCGGCGTCTGACATCCATCGAAGGCTTCTGACACCGCGTGTCGCAAGCCATCGTCCCTTTCCCCGAACTGAAGGACTCCCGTTATGAAATGGAAAACCCTCGCCTCGACCGCGCTTGTTGGTTGCTTGTTCGCTTTCGCGGGCCAAGCGGCTGATCTGCGCATCGCGATCCAAGATGATCCGGATATGCTGGATCCGGCGCAATCGCGGTCCTTCTTGGGTCGTATCGTCTTCACTGCGATGTGCGACAAGCTGGTCGACGTGAACGAGAACGTCGAATTCGTGCCGATGCTGGCGACCGATTGGTCGACCTCGGAAGATGGTCTGAAGCTGGTTCTGAACCTGCGCCAAGACGTCAAGTTCCACGATGGCGAGCCGATGAACGCCGAAGCGGTCGCCTATACCTTGAACCGCAACAAAACCATGGAAGAAAGCCGCCGCAAGTCGGAATTGGCTTCCATCGAGACCATCGAGGCGACCGGCGAATTCCAAGTCACTTTGACCCTGAAAAAGCCCGACGCATCGCTGCTGGCGCAGCTGTCGGACCGCGCGGGCATCATCGTATCGCCCAAAGCGGCGGAAGCGGCTGGCAAGGACTTCGGCAACGCTCCGGTTTGCGCAGGCCCGTTCAAATTCGTCGAACGCGTGGCACAAGACCGTATCGTGGTCGAGAAATTCGCCGACTATTACGACGCGGACCGCATCCATTTCGACAAAGTCACCTATGTGCCGATTCCGGATACCACCGTGCGTCTGGCCAACCTGCAATCGGGCGATGTGCAGCTGGTTGACCGTATCGCGGCCACCGATGCGCCGATCGTGAAGGGCGATGCGACCCTTGGCTTTGCCGAAGCGGTTGGTCTGGGATCGATGGGCATCTATGTGAATGTCGGCAACGGCGCTCAAGCGGATAATCCGATCGGCAAAGACGCGCGTCTGCGTCAGGCCTTCTCACATGCGATCGACCGTGAAGCGATCATGCAAGTGGTCTTCGCGGGCGGTGCAATCGCGGGCAACCAGCCTTGGCCGCCGACCTCGCCTTGGTACAACAAGGACCTGCCGGTCGCGCCGCGCGACATCGAGAAAGCCAAAGCGCTGATGGCGGAAGCTGGTGTTGAGCGTATCACCATCAAGATGATGCATGCCAATAATCCGGTCATCACCCAAGCGATGCAGATGATCCAAGCCATGGTTGCCGAAGCGGGCTTCGATGTCGAACTGCAATCGACCGAATTCGCGACCCTGCTGAACGACCAGACCGCTGGCAACTACCAGATGTCGCGTTCGGATTGGTCGGGTCGTCCGGATCCAGATGGCAATACCCACCAGTTCTACACCACCGGTGCGGGCCTCAACGACATGGGCTATTCCAATCCGGAAGTCGACACTTTGCTGAACGCGGCCCGCGGTGCGGCTGATCCGGCGGTGCGCAAGCAGAATTACGACGCTTTCGCCAAGATCGCCGTCACCGATCTGCCGATCATCACCTTGGGTCACCAAAGCTATCTCTATGGCTACGCTGCGAAACTGGAAGGCTTCAAAGCCTATCCGGATGCGATGATCCGCCTGCAAGACGTCAAACTGGCCGACTGAGCCAAGCCCTGAAACAGCCCGCCCCCCGTCCAGGGAGGCGGGCCCTCAGCCTGAAAAACCGCATCCATGCATATATTCATTGCCAAACGGCTATTGGTGGCAATTCCGACATTGCTGCTGGTCTCCGTTTTTGTGTTCCTGCTGCAAAAGCTGTTGCCAGGCGACCCCATCCTAGCGCTTGCTGGGGAAGAAAGAGACCCCGCGGTATTGGAAGCGCTGCGCGCCCAATACGGCTTCAACGATCCCATCTATCAGCAGTATTTCCGTTGGATCGGCAAAGCGCTGACCGGAGATCTGGGCATCTCGCTGCGCACCGGCCAACCGGTCACCGAACTGATCGCACAGAAGTTGCCGGTCACCATGCAATTGGCCGTGATGGCCTTGATCATCGCCTTTATCATCGGCGTGCCCGCAGGCATCTATGCCGCGATCCGCAAGCGTCGCATGGGCGATTACGCCTCTAACTTCCTGGCCTTGGCAGCGCTGTCGGTGCCGAATTTCTGGCTGGGGATCATGCTGATCATGCTGGTCTCGGTGCAGCTGAAATGGCTTCCTGCATCGGGCTTCGTCTCGCCATGGAGCGACTTCTGGCTGTCGATGAAAACCATGATCATGCCCGCCGTCGTGCTTGCAACCGGTCTTGCGGCAACCTTGCTGCGCCATACCCGTTCGTCGATGATGGGCGTATTGAAATCCGACTATATCCGCACCGCGCGGGCCAAGGGCCTGTCGGGCACTTCGGTCGTGGTGGGCCATGCCTTCCGCAATGCGGTTTTGCCGGTCATCACGCTGACCGCGCTGCTGTTTGGCGAATTGCTGGCGGGAGCCGTGTTGACCGAACAGATCTTCACCATCCCCGGTTTCGGCAAGCTGATCGTCGATGCGGTCTTCACCCGTGATTATGCCGTCGTGCAGGGCGTGGTGCTGTGCACCGCAGCAGGGTTCATCCTGCTCAATATCGTGGCCGATGTGCTTTATGTTCTTCTTAACCCCCGCCTGAGGTCGCAACTATGACCAGTGCCGCTGCTGCAATTCCCGAAAAGCGTCAAGGCTCGCGTGCATGGCGCAGCCTGCGTCGCAACCCTTCGGCCATCATCGGCGCGATCATCATCCTGCCGATCGTTCTGCTGGCGGTCTTCGCGCCGCTGTTGCCGCTGGCCGATCCTTCCGCCACCAGCTGGACCGCGATCCGCCTGCCCCCTTCGGCGCAATATTGGCTGGGCACCGATGAAATCGGCCGTGATATCCTGTCGCGGATGATCTGGGGCGCGCGCGCCTCGCTGATGGCGGGTGTCGTCTCGGTGGCCATCGCGCTGGCGACCGGCATTCCGCTGGGCCTGCTGGCGGGTTACTTCGGGGGTTGGGTCGATATGGTGATCTCGCGGATCACCGAAGCTTTGCTGGCCCTGCCCTTCCTGATCATGGCGATCGCTTTGGCCGCCTTCTTGGGCCCCTCGCTGATGAATGCGATGATCGCGATCGGTCTGTCGGCAATGCCCACCATCATCCGTCTGACCCGCGGTCAGGTGCTGGCGGTCAAATCGGAAGATTACGTCGAAGGGGCGCGGGCCGTGGGCCTGAACCATTTCGAGATCATGTCGCGCTATATCCTGCCCAATATCGTCCCGCCGATCATCGTGCAGGCCGCTTTGACCATCGCAACCGCGATCATCGCCGAGGCATCCCTGTCCTTCCTTGGTCTGGGCCAACAGGCCCCTGCCCCAAGCTGGGGTTCGATGTTGAACACCGCCAAGAACTTCCTGACCCAAGCGCCGACCTATGCCTTGTTCCCCGGTCTGGCGATCTTCCTGGTCGTGGTTGGCTTTAACCTACTGGGCGATGGTCTGCGCGATGCGCTTGACCCGCGCGAGCATTAATTCAGACGGATCTGACAGATGAGCACTTTCTCCACCCGTCCCGAAATCACCGGCACCTTCGGCGTCGTGACATCGACCCATTGGATTTCCACCGCCATCGGCATGGCCGTGCTGGAAAAAGGCGGCAATGCCTTTGACGCGGCCGTGGCGACCGGTCTGTCGCTGATCGTGGTCGAACCGCATCTGAACGGCTTCGGCGGCGATATGCCGGCTATCTTGTATTCGACCAAGAACGACCGCGTCGAGGTGATCTGCGGCCAAGGCCCCGCGCCGAAAGCCGCCACCATCGCGCATTACAAAGCCGAAGGTCTGGACATCATTCCGGGCGACGGCCTTCTTGCAACCGTTATCCCCGGTGCTTTTGATGGCTGGATGCTGATGCTGCGCGATTACGGCACCATGAGCTTGCGCGAAGTGCTGGAACCCGCCATCGGCTATGCCCGCGACGGCCATCCGGTGATGGCGCGCGTGGCCAATACCATTGCCGATCTTGGTCCCTTCTTCGAAAAGGAATGGCCATCGTCTTACGCGACTTGGCTGCCGGATGGCAAAGCGCCCGAAGCCGGCAAGCTGTTCAAAAACCCCGATCTGGCCCGCACTTGGACCCGCCTGCTGGAAGCGGCGGAAGCCGTGGACGGCCGTGAAGCGCAGATCGATGCGGCGCGCGATGCCTTCTATCGCGGCTTCATCGCTGATGAGATTATCGCTTATCTGCAAACCGCAGAAGTGATGGATGCGTCCGGATCGAAACACAAGGCGGTCCTGTCGAAGGAAGACCTTGCCGGATATAGCGCCCATATCGAGGCGCCCTTGACCTATGATTACGGCGATTGGACCATCTGCAAAGCTGGCCCGTGGAGCCAAGGCCCGACCTTCGCGCAGGTGCTGGCGATCCTGAAACATACCGATATCGCCCAGCATGATCCGTCCAGCGCGCGGTTCATCCATCTGGTGATTGAGGCGATCAAGTTGGCCTTCGCCGACCGCGAGGTTTACTACGGCGATCCCGATCATGCGGATATCCCGATGGAACATCTGCTGTCGGAGGCTTACAACGCCGAACGCGCCAAGCTGATCACCGATCAGGCGTCGGACGCATTGCGCCCCGGCCATATCGCGGGATTCGAAGCGCAGCGCGCCCGCACCATGGAAATGCTGTCGAAAATGACCGGCGGCGCGGTCTATGAGCCGACCATGGCGCATTTGGCAACCGCTGCCGACAAGCCTACCGAAAAGCGCGGCGATACTTGCCATCTGGATGTGATCGATCGTTGGGGCAATATGGTCGCGATCACGCCCTCGGGCGGCTGGTTGCAATCATCGCCGATCATTCCGGGGCTTGGCTTCTGCCTGAATAGCCGCGCCCAGATGTTCTGGCTGGAAGAAGGTCTGCCGACCTCGCTGCAACCGGCGCGTCGTCCGCGCACCACGCTGACCCCATCACTCGCGCTGAAGAATGGCAAGCCTTGCATGGTCTTTGGCACGCCGGGCGGCGATCAGCAGGACCAATGGCAGCTGGGCTATTTCCTGCGCTATGTGCATTCGAACCTGAATATGCAGCAGGTGATCGACCAGCCGCTGTATCATTCGGCGCATTTCCCCGCCTCGTTCCATCCGCGCACATCCGATCCGAATGTGATGATGATCGAAGACCGCATCGGTGAAGCCGTGATCGAAGAGCTGCGTGCGCTTGGCCATAAGGTCAAAGTAGCCGGTGCATGGGATATCGGTCGTCTGACCGCCGCGCGTCGCGAAGAGGATGGCATGCTCTATGCCGCCGCAACCCCCCGCCTGATGCAGGCCTATGCCGCGGGCCGCTAAGGCCTTGGGGCTGTTGAAGGAGTAAACGAGTGACCCAATCAAAACCCCAAGGCGCGCCGGTGTTGTCGGTGCAGGGCCTGACCACCGGATTTCGCACCGAAGACGGCTGGCGCGATGTGGTGCGAAATATCAGCTTCGACATCCATGCCGGTGAAACCGTGGCTGTGGTGGGGGAATCCGGTTCCGGCAAATCGGTAACCTCCTTGTCGATCATGCGGCTGCTGGACCCGTTCTCCAGCCGCATCTCCGGCAAGATCGAGTTGAACGGCCGCGATCTGACCAAGCTATCCGAACGTCAGATGCAGGATATGCGCGGCAATGAAATCGCGATGATCTTCCAAGAGCCGATGACATCGCTGAACCCCGCCTATACCGTCGGGCGGCAGATTTCCGAGGTGCTGATCCGCCACAAATCCATGACGAAGGCAGAGGCGAAAGCCGCGGCCATCGCCATCATGGAACGGGTGCGCATTCCCAATGCCGACCGCCGCTACGACCAGTATCCGCATGAGTTTTCCGGTGGCATGCGCCAGCGGGTGATGATCGCGATTGCTTTGGCCGCGCGTCCGAAACTCTTGATCGCGGATGAGCCGACCACCGCTTTGGACGTGACGATCCAAGGCCAGATCCTTGATCTGATCAAGGAATTGCAGGCCGAAGACGGCATGGCGGTGCTGTTCATCACCCATGACATGGGCGTGGTGGCCGAAATCGCCGACCGCACGGTGGTGATGTTCCGTGGCGATCAGGTGGAAACGGGGCCGACGGAAAAGATCTTCCGCAATGCCGACCACCCCTATAGCCGCGCTTTGCTGGCCGCCGTTCCCGCCTTGGGCGCGATGGAAGGCCAGCCCCAGCCCTTGCGCTTCCCGAAAGTGGATACGGCGACGGGGGCGATTTCGCCTTTGCCGCCGATGGCGCGCCCCGTCGATTATGCGGCGCAGCCTTTGCTGCAGGTGAAGAATCTGGTCACCCGCTTCGACGTGAAGACCGGTATCCTGAACCGCGCGACCGCCGCCGTTCATGCGGTGGAAGGGGTAAGCTTCGATCTATGGGCGGGGGAAACCCTGTCCTTGGTGGGCGAATCCGGTTGCGGCAAGTCGACCACCGGACGATCGGTCACGCGCTTGTTGCAGCCGCGTTCGGGCGAGATTTTGCTGGGCGATACCAAGGTGCTGGATCTGAAGGGCCCTGCCCTGCAGCATCTGCGCCGTGACATCCAGATGATCTTCCAAGACCCCTTCTCGTCGCTGAACCCGCGCATGACCGTGGGCCAAGCGGTGGCCGAGCCGATGATCAAACACGGCATCGCCAAAGGTCAAGCCGCGCGTCTGCGTGTGGGCGAGTTGTTGGAGCAAGTGGGCCTGTCGCCCGCGATGATGGACCGCTACCCGCATGAGTTTTCCGGCGGTCAGCGCCAGCGGGTTGCCATCGCGCGGGTGCTGGGGCTGGAGCCGAAGGTGATCGTGGCGGATGAATCCGTATCCGCTTTGGATGTGTCGATCAAAGCGCAGGTCTGTAACCTGTTGATGGACTTGCAGGAACGCCTTGGCATTTCCTTCTTGTTCATCAGCCATGACATGGCCGTGGTCGAACGCATCAGCCACCGCGTCGCGGTGATGTATCTGGGGGAAATCGTCGAAATCGGCACCCGTGCACAGGTCTTCGGCAATCCGCAGCATCCCTATACCAAGAAGCTGATCGCCGCCGTGCCGGTCCCCAATCCCGACCGCCGCCTGATGCGTCGCAACACGCCGATCGACGAGCTGAAAAGCCCCGTCCACCCGGCGGGCTATGTGCCGCCGACCCGCGACTGGTTGGATCTGGGCCAAGGCCATCGCGTGATGGTTGCATAACACCAAAAGAAAAGGCGCCCCGTGGGGCGCCTTTTCATAGTCAAGCCGCCGCGCGGGAAGCCAATTGCTGCGAGGCAATCGCGCAGACCACCAGTTGCAACAGATGGAACACCATCAAAGGCAACACGATCAGCGAAATATCCTGACCCGCGAACAAGATCCCTGCCATCGGCAAGCCGGTCGCCAGACTTTTGGTCGAGCCGCAGAAGAACAAGGCCTTCAGGTCTTCGCCTTTCATGCCGATCAGCTTGCCCGCACCCAATGCAATCGCCATCACCACCGCCAGCAGCAAGGCGCAGCACCCGATCAACACGGCCAGCTTGCCCATCGAAACCTGTTGCCAGATGCCATTGACCACACCCGCGGAAAACGCCGAATAGACGATCAGCAGGATCGAGCCGCGATCCACCAGCATGGTCGGCGTCTTGTTGCGGTTCAACCAAGCCGACAACCACGGGCGGCAAAGCTGGCCCACCACGAAGGGCAGGAAAATCTGCTGCATGATCTTCCAGATCGCCGCCGGATCAATCGCCACATCCGCGCCTTGCGGGATCACCTGGCTGAACAGCAGCGGCGAGATCACCACGCCGATCAGGTTTGAGATCGATGCCGCACACACCGCCCCCGCCACATTGCCGTTCGAGACAGAGGTAAAGGCGATCGAGCTTTGCACCGTTGATGGCATGCAGCCGATATACAGGAAGCCCACAGCCAAGGTCGCCGACAGGCCGGCTGCGAACAACGGCTGCAGCAGAATGGCCAACACGGGGAACAAAGCGAAAGTGCACAGCATAACGCTGATCTGCAGCTTCCAATTCGCAAAGCCCGAAATGATCGTCGCGGTCGACAGTTTCGCGCCATAGATGAAGAACAACAGCGCCACCGCCCAATAGGTGACCTGCTTCAGCCCCTCGGCCACCATGCCGCGCGCGGGCAGCAGACTGGCCAGCACCACCGTCAGCACCAAAAGCATCATATAGCGGTCAAGGCCCACACGCCTCAACTTGGCTTCAATCAGGGAAAGTGACATTTCTACTCCTTCAAGATTGGCCATCCCCGCCAATCTTGTATATCATGCAGACTTGTTAATCTTGTTTTGTATGCAATCCAAGATAAATTCGCCGGAAAGCTAGTGTAGAGCCGATGTCAGACACCACAACCACCCCCTTGGCCGAACAGATCGTAAAAGCCATTCTGGCGGGCGACTACCGCCCCGGCGAACGGCTGGACGAGGTGGCCTTGGCCGCGCGCTTCAATATCTCGCGCACGCCGATCCGCGAGGCTTTGATGCAGGTCTGTGCCTTGGGCCTGGCCCAGCGTCGTCCCAATCGCGGCGTCGAGGTGATCCGCCCCGATGCCGAAAGCCTGCTGGAGCAATTCGAAGCCTTGGCCGAGATTGAAGCATTATGTGCCAGCCTTGCGGCGCATCGGGCGACGCTGTCCCAAATGATCGCGCTGGAAGCGATGCTTGCCGAAATGGAAATCGCCCTGCCCGACAGCTATGGCCGGAAGAATTTCGCACTGCACAAAATGATCGGCGAGATGGCAGGCAATCGCGAATTGCTGCGGATGTCGGAAAGCCTGAGCCTGCGCTTGGCTTTGTTCCGCCAAGCCCAGCTTACCCGTCAGGATCGCCAAGAAAGCTCGCAGGCCGAACATCGCGCCTTGGTCAGCGCGATCTGCAATCGTGACGCCCTCGAAGCCCATCAGATCATGCGCAGGCATTTGCGCCGTGCCGCTGCGGAAAGCTTGCAACTGCTGAAGTGAGACCCCCCTTGCACAAAGCGCTGCCAATCCCCACATTGGCCAGATGATAGAAATTTATTGGGGGAAGCCCCTTCACTTCGTCGTCACTACCGATGGTGACATCCAAGAATTCTCGACGATCGAACAGGCGCAATATTGGCTGCGGAAAAAGTGGCCGGTTCAAGATACTGCGCGACAGGCCGCATTGGCGCGCATTGGCGCGGCAATGGACTGCCTTGATAGCGTCGAAAACGCCCGCCATGCCTTTATCGCCGCAGCCAAAAGCGCAGGCTTTCAGCATGGCGCCACTGCGCATTAAGCGCGGATGACAGTGATATTCGAAGGGGCGGCAGTTTTGTCGCCCCTTTTGCATATCCGCCCCAAGCTGTGCAGGCGGCGGTCGGGTAAAAATTCCCGATACAGGCCGCATCTCCCCTTGCCCTTTGGTCCGCTTGGGCACAATGACAGGGTAATATTCGCGAAAAGCTGGAGTGGGTCGTGAAATTATCTGCAATATTTGCAAAGCTTTGGGCCAATCCTGTGATTTTACTGGTGCTGGCCAATCTGTTCTGGGCGGGCAATTTCATCGTCGGCCGCGCGATCCTGACATCGACCCCGCCGATCGGGCTGGCCTTTTGGCGCTGGAGTTTGGCACTGATCCCCGTGCTGTTGCTGGCATCGCGTCAGGTCGATATCCGCCGCGAGTTCCAGTTGATCAAGAGCCAGTTCTGGATTGTGGGAGTGCTGGCGGTGCTGGGCATCAGCATATTCAACACCTTCGTCTATCTGGGGCTGCGTCAGACCACCTCGGTCAATGCGTTGCTGCTGCAATCCATGATGCCGCTGCTGATCCTGTTGGTCTGCTTCCTGCTGTATCGTGAAAAGCCAAGGCTGCTGCAGATCGCGGGTGTGGTGATCTCCTTCGCAGGTGTCGGCTTTATCGCCACGCGCGGGCATCTGGAAACCATGCTGGGACTGTCGTTCAATCCGGGCGATCTTTGGGTGATCGCGGCGGTCGTCGCTTATGCCTTCTATTCGGCGCTGCTGCGTAAAAAGCCCAAACTGCATCCGTTCAGCTTTCTAGCGATCACCTTCTTGATCGGTGCATTGGTCTTGATGCCCTTCTATATCCGCGATGAACTGGCGGGCGTTCATTTCACCTTTACCCGCCAGACGGCACTGTCCTTGGCCTATCTGGTGATCTTCCCCAGCTTCCTATCCTATCTGTTCTTCAATCGCGGCGTCGAACTTGCAGGCGCGGCACGAGCCGGCCTGTCGATCCATCTGCTGCCGGTGTTCGGCACCGTTCTGGCGGTTTTGTTCTTGGGAGAAAGCATTGAAGCCTTCCACCTGATCGGCGCAGGCCTGATCGCCACGGGATTACTTATCGCCGCGTTCAAAAAGCGCAGCTGACCGAAAGGCCGCCCCAAGGGCGGCCTTTTTCATGTCCGATTACGCATCTGGCGTCGGACGGGCATCTAGCTGCAACTGAAGGAAAGCCAGATCCAGCCAGCGGCCGAATTTCATGCCGACCTGCGGCAGCACGCCCGTTTGTTCAAAGCCAAGGTTTCTATGCAAGCTGATCGATCCAAGATTGCCCGCCTCGATTGCGGCGACCATCACATGCTTGCCCATGTCACGCGCACGCTCAATCAGCGCCTGCATCAAGGCTTTGCCGATCCCCTGCCCGCGTTGGTCATGGCGCACATAGACCGAATGTTCGACCGTCAGCCGAAAGCCGTCAAAAGCGCGCCAATCGCCGAAAGAGGCATAGCCCAGCACATCGCCCGAAGCGTCTAAAGCCACCAAGACCGGATAGCCCGCATCCTGACGCGCCACCATCCACGCCTTTCGGTTGTCCAGATCGACACAGGTGTCATTCCAGATCGCCGTCGTATGCGCGACCGCATCGTTATAAATCGCCATAATCCCCGCCGCATGGGCAAGATCCGCGTCGCGAATATCCATGAACTGCCTCGCTTTCATTCGCCGCGAGTGAAGCCATTGCGCAATAGGATTGTCAACGCCCCGCTAAAGCGCCCATTGAAAAGGCCCGCAGAATGCGGGCCTTAAGGTCTTAATACTGCAGTGCTGCACTTGTTCGGTCAGGACTTGATCGCCCGCGCACCCCAGATAAGAATGCAAGCGCCGACCACGCCGGCGATCAGATATCCCAACCAACCGCCGAAGGATACTCCCAGCAATCCAAACAGGAAGCTGGCAATCGAGGCGCCGATGATACCCAAAATAATATTCAGAAAAACGCCGGTGTCGGATTTCATCACATTCGATCCGATCCAGCCTGCGATGCCACCGATAATGATTGCGGCAATCCAGCCTATGCTTGCGTCGTCCATACCGTGCTCCTTCCATCCCTAAGGTCGGGTTGCGCCCGACTAAATTACGAAGCTTCAGTCTCTTCCAATCCGAGCGACGGCACTTGGCCATCGGGTTACTAACGCCGTGAAGCCGTTGCGGTTCCGGAACCCAGAGATGCTCTTTCGGGTTGTGTTGCGCAGATGCCACGGGGGATCCATGCAAATTGACAGCATAGGCGGAAAAGCGGCAGATACGGCCTTCCCGCAAGAAGGTCGTAACTGCTGGCGGATCGCGGCCGCAGACCGCTTTGCGGTCATCATAGATGGTGCGGATTACTTCAAAGCGGCCCGCGCCGCGATGCTGAAGGCAGAACGGTCGATCCTGCTGGTGGGCTGGGATTTCGATGCCCGCATCCGGCTGGGGGAGCGCGACACCGGTGACGATGGCCCCGAACAACTGGGGGATTTCATCCTATGGCTCGCGGATCGGAAACCGTCATTGGAAATCCGCCTGCTGCGCTGGCAGTCAGGTGCGCTTAAAGCGATGTTTCGCGGCCGCACCTTGTGGTGGGTGCTGCGCTGGAAGGCGCATCCGCGGATCACTTTGCGACTGGATTCCAACCATCCGCTGGCCAGCTCGCATCATCAGAAGATCCTCGCCATTGACGGCCGTCTGGCCTTCTGCGGCGGCATCGACATGATCATGCAACGCTGGGATGACCGCGAGCATCTGGACAATAATCCCCGCCGCGTATCGCCCTTTGGCAAGCAGCTACCGCCGTGGCATGACGCAACTTCGGTCTTTGACGGAGAGGCCGCAGCCGCCATCGGCGATCTGGCCCGCGCGCGTTGGTTGGCAGCGACGGGG
>DALYSR010000103.1:0-13444 GCA_031991825.1 Paracoccaceae bacterium | reverse complement strand
TTCAAATAGAGGGGTTTACCAAAGAAGATCACCGGCCAGAAAAGCGCGGGCTTGCGCGGTCTGGGCGGTCGCAAAGAACTGCGGGGCGGGCGTTATTTCGCGTAGGCGCCCGCGATCCAGAAACGCCACGCGCTGCGCCAGACGCCGCGCTTGACCCAAGTGATGCGTGGTCATGACGATGGTCATGCCCTCGTCGTTGAAGGCCGAGATGATCTCTTCGATCTGGCGCGTGGCGCTGGGGTCAAGCGCGGCGGTCGGTTCGTCCAAAAACAGGATTTCCGGCCGACACAGCCAGACCCGCGCCAAGGCAAGGCGCTGCTGTTCGCCCCCCGACAAGAGCCGCGCGCCCTGCTTGGCCTGCGCCGACAGGCCGAAACGGCGCAAGGCGGTGTCGATCAGATCGCCCCGCGCGGCGCGCGCCACCTTTTGCAGCGACAGCGCATAATCCAGATTGGCCCAGACCGACCGGCGCAGCAGCACCGGATACTGGAAGACCATGGCCTGCGCCGCAGGGCGGGTCTGCGGCGCGTGATCGCCCCAGATCACGCGGCCCCGATCGGGGGTTAACAGCCCATGGCACAGCCGCAGCAGCAGGCTTTTGCCCGCGCCGTTCGGCCCCAAGACGATCAAACGCTCGCCCTTTTCGACCTGCAGGGTGATGTCATCCAGACGCGTCTTGCCGCCTGCGCTAAATCCCAAGCCTTCAAGGCGCATCGGCAGGATAGGCGGTGTAGGGGCCACCGTCTGGGTCATCGGCTGGGCCACCGTTTGGGTCGTCGTCTGGGTCACCGTCATCCCATGCTCCTTTTCGACCAAGCCCCGATCAGATAGGCGAGGATATTCAGGCTGAGTGTCATCGACAGCAGCACCAGCCCCAAAGCCACCGCCATGCCCAGATTGCCGCGATTGGTTTCCAGCGTGATCGCGGTGGTCATGGTGCGGGTATGGCCCGCGATATTGCCGCCGACGATCAAGACCGCGCCCACCTCGGCGCTGGCGCGACCAAAGCCCGCCAAAAGCCCCGTGATCAGGCTGACCCGTCCGTCCCACAGCAGCGTCGGTACCGCGCGCAACCGCGACGCCCCCAGCGAACGCAGCTGTTCGGCATAATCGCCCCAAAGGTCTTCGATCACGCTGCGCGTCAGCGAGATGATGATCGGCAGGATCAGGATGAATTGCGCGAAAATCATTGCCGACGGCGTGAACAGCAATTGCCATGCGCCCAACGGCCCCGAACGCGACAGCAACAGATAGACCAGCAGGCCCGCCACCACCGGCGGCAGCCCCATCAAGGCATTGCCTATAACCACGATCCCGCCCCGTCCCCAGAAGCGGCTCAAGGCAAGGCCCGCCCCCAGCGGCAGCCCGATCACCGCCGCCAGCAAGATCGCCGTCAGCGAAACCCGCAGCGACAGTCCAATGATTTGCATCAAGGCAGGGTCGGCACCCAGCAGCAAGCGGATCGCGGTCAAGATCGGGTTTTCGGTCATTGTCAGCTTTCGAAGGATATAGACCCTATATGCAATCATTTGCAAAAGGCTGACAAATATGTAATTTCTGCAGTTAAGATACCGTTCGTAAATTATGCACATTAATACAGGAATTCGCAGAATGCTTGATCGCCCCGATCATGGCCTGATGACCACATCCGAGGTCGCAGCCTATCTGCGCATCAAGGAGCGCACCATTTACGACATGGTGGCCCGCCAGCAATTGCCCTTCACCCGCGCCTCGGGAAAGCTGCTGTTTCCGCGCCGTATCATCGATGCCTGGCTCGAAGGGCAGACCGAATTGCCCGCCGCCCGTTTCGCGCCCACGCCGATGATCGCGGCCGGTTCCTCCGAGCCGCTGCTGGAATGGGCGCTGCGCCAATCCGGCGCGGGGCTCGCGATCCTGACCAACGGCTCGCGCCACGGGATCGAAGAGCTCTCCGCCGGTCGCGCGATGATTGCAGGCACCCATCTGATCGACCCTGAAAGCGGACGCTACAACATCAGCGCCGTGCGCAACCTTCTGCCCTATCCCGATATCTTGATGATCCATTGGGCGAACCGCGTGCAGGGTCTGCTGATGGCGCGGGGCAATCCCCATGCGGTCGCATCGCTGCGTGACGTGGCCGCGCGCGGATTGCGTTTTGCCACCCGCGGGCAGGGGGCGGGGTCGCAGGTGCTGCTGGATATGCTGCTCGCCCGCGAAGGCCTGACGCTGGCCGATCTGAACCTTGCCGCCAGAGTGGCCGAAAGCCATGGCGATATGGCCACCATGATCGAAATGGGCGAAGCCGATTGCGGCTTGGGGCTGAATATCTCTAGCCTGTCTTTCCTGCCGCTGTGGCAGGCCGAGGAATTCGATCTGGTCATGCGGCGGCGGGATTATTTCGAACCGCCAATGCAGAAGCTGCTGGCCTTCGCCAAGACCGACGCTTTCCTGCGCCGCGCGCAGCATTTGACGGGTTACGACATCTCGCGCTTGGGCGAGGTCCGCCTCAACGCATAAGGCGGGCGGCAGGCGCAGAGCCGCGCCGCCTTAGCGGTTGCAACCTTACGGTATATGCGTAAAAACAAGGTCATGAGCAGCGCGCCTTCCACTCCGCTTCTAAGCTTCGAGGCTGTGTCGGCACGGCTTGCCGCCCTGCTCGCACCGGCGGCGCATGAAACCGTCGCTTGCGCACAGGCCTTGGGCCGGATTTCGGCAGGCGTTACGCTTGCGCCCCAGCCCCTGCCTGCGACGGCGCTTGCCCAGATCGACGGCTATGCCGTGACGGCCTTGGATCTTGCCGGAGCCTCGGCGCTGTCGCCGGTCTATCTGCCGAACCCGCCGCCATTCGTCGGCGCGGGAGACCGCTTGCCGCAGGGCGCCGATGCGATTTTGCCGCCGCAGTTGCTGGACACCGGCGGGCTTTTTGCCACCGCCTATGGCGAGGTCATCCCCGGTGAAGGCATCTGGCGCAAAGGCGAATGGCTGGCGCAAGATGGCGGGATTTGCCCCCAAGGGCAAAAGATCACGCCGGTGCATCTGGAAATGGCGCGGGCCGCAGGGCTGGACCGGATCAGCGTTCTGGCGCCGATCATCCGGCTGATCGATGTCAGCCGGACAGACAGGCTTGGCCCCAATAGCCTTTTGCTGCAGGGCTGGCTTGAAGCGCAAGGTATGCGCTGCATCGCTTATGGCAGTGGCGGGCGGGAAAAGGAGCGCATCATCGCGGCGCTGAACGATACCCGCGACCTGCCGCAAGCCGATCTGACCCTGCTGGTCGGCGGCACCGGCGAAAGCCCTGATGACCATAGCCGCGCGGCCCTTGCGGAGCATAGCACGCTTATTTCCTGCGGCGCGGGCCTGAACGGATTGACAGGTTTGCTCGCCGCCGAATGCGAGGGCAGGCCGATCCTCGCACTGCCGGCCAGTCTGGCACCGCTGATGCTGGCGGCGCTCGCGCTGCTGCAGCCCCTGCTGGACCGGATCCTGACGAGGCGGCGCCGCTATGGCGTGTCGCGGCCACTGTTGCGCAAATTGACATCGCCGGTCGGACAGGCGGAACTTTTGCTGCTGGCGCAAGATCCGGCAGGCTGGCAGGTGCTGAACACCGCCCCGCCCTCGCCCCTGCTGTTTTTGCGCGCGGATGCCTATCACATCATCGCCTCGGGGAGCGAGGGCTATGCCCCCGACACCCTGATCGACGCCATTCCTTGCCAAGGCTGGACTCCGCTATGACCAAAGCCCCCGCATCCGCCACCCAGCAGCAATTCCTGAGCGTGGTGTCGCGCGAAGAGGCCATCGCCCGCTTCGATGCCGCCTTGGGCGATCTGCGCCCGACCATCGAACAGGTCCCTTTGGCCGCCGCTTTGGGCAAGGTCTTGATGGCGGATGTGACCGCCCCATCGGACGTGCCGCCTTTCGACCGCTCCGGCGTTGACGGCTTTGCCCTGCGCGCCGCCGATCTGGCGGATGCCGGTCCCAATAGCCCCGTGATCCTGCGCTTGAGCGGCGAGGAGATCACCTGCGGCCATGCCCCCCAGATTGCGATCCGCCACGGCATGGCCTCGCTGATCGCCACCGGCGGGCCGATCCCGCGCGGCGCCGATGCGGTGGTGATGGTCGAACATAGCGACGCGGTCGACGACGATCATATCGCCATCCACCGCGCCGCCCTGCCCGGCCAGTTCATCGGCTGGAGCGGCAGCGATATGGCACAAGGTGAAATCGTCTTGCGCAAGGGTCGTGCCATCACCGCCCGCGAAATCGGCATGCTGGCGGCCGCAGGCATTGCCGAAATTTGCGTTGCGGCGGCGCCAAGGGTCGCCGTGCTCTCGACGGGGGACGAGTTGCGCGCACCCGGAACGCCCTTGGCCCATGGCCAGATCCACGATGCCAACGGCCCGATGATCGCCGCCGCCGCCCGTGAAAACGGGGCAGAGGCGGAATTTCTGGGCGCAATCCCCGATGATGCCGCCCAGCTAGAGGCGCGGATGCGGCAGGCGCTTGCCAGCCATGACATGTTGATCCTGTCAGGGGGCACCTCGAAAGGCGCGGGCGATCTGACGCATCAGATCTTGGGCAAGCTGGGCGCTCCGGGCATCGTGGTGCATGGCGTGGCGCTCAAGCCCGGAAAGCCGCTGTGCCTTGCGGTCTGCGATGGCAAACCCGTTGTCGTGCTGCCCGGTTTCCCCACCTCGGCGATGTTCACCTTCCATGACATCATCGCGCCGGTCATCCGCCGCATGGCAGGCCTGCCGCAGGCGACCGAACATCAGGTGCAAGCCCGCATCGCTTTGCGCATTCCTTCCGAACTGGGGCGCACCGAATTTTCCATGGTCTCGCTGGTGTCCGGCCCGCAGGGATTGAGCGCCTATCCCAGCGGCAAAGGATCGGGGGCGATCACCTCTTTCGCCCAAGCCGATGGTTTTGTCCGGATCGAGGCGCTGGCTGACCATCTGGCAGCCGGTAGCCAAGCCGATATCCGCCTGTTCAGCCCCATGCTGCGCCTGCCCGATCTGGTGATCTTGGGCAGCCATTGCGTCGGATTGGACATTGTGGCGACGGCACTCGAAGAAAACGCGATCAGCCTGCGCTCCATTGCGCTTGGCTCTTTGGGCGGGCTACAGGCGCTGTCGCGCGGCGAATGCGATCTGGCGCCGATCCATTTGCTCGACCCGCAAAGCGGCGTGTTCAACCGGCCGTTCCTATCACCGGATCAGGACATCTTGGCGGGCTGGCAACGGATGCAAGGCATCGTCTATCGCAAGGGCGATCCGCGTTTCAACGGGCAAACCCCCGCGCAGGCCTTGCAAAACGCATTGGCCGATCCCGACTGCCTGCTGGTCGGGCGCAACCAAGGGTCCGGCACGCGGATCTTGCTGGACCAGTTCCTGCAAGGCGCGAAACCGGCAGGCTATTGGAACCAACCCCGCTCGCATAACGCGGTGGCCGCCGCTGTTGCACAAAGCCGTGCCGATTGGGGCCTGACCATCGCCCCGATTGCCGCGGCCAACGGCCTTGGCTTCCTGCCCTTGGCGGCAGAACAATACGACTTCGCCTATCACAAAGCGACGGCCGAAAAGCCCCAGTTCCACCAGTTCCGCCGCGCCTTGCACAGCCCCGCGACACGCGAGCGACTGCGCGCCGCAGGCTTCACGCCCAGCGACGAACCGCTGTAGTCCCATCTGGGGGTGCCGCCCCAATGAGCAAGGGGCGTTTCCTTTTCGACTGGTGATCGGGGGCGGTCTGCTGTCAGGCCTTTTGCAGCGGCAGCTTCCAAAACCCGCTGGTCGGGATAGGGATCAGCGGATCGGGTCCAGATCGGCAATCCGAGAGCGAGCGGCAGGCGGAGCAAGGATCCTATCATTTGCTTGCTTGGTCATCATCGCCCAGATGATCCGCGCCATTTTATTGGCGACAGCCATCGCGACACGCATGCGCCCCTTGCCCGCGAGCAAATGCCCCGAAGACTGCAGTCCTATGCGCCAAGGCTGAAACCTTGCCCGCGTCCGACCGCTCTAGGGCCGAAATCACCAAGGGCTTGCCCGCCGGATGCGCGGCCCGAGCGGCATCCGCCATCCGTTCAGGCCGCAACAGGCGGCCTTGTTCGAGAGCGGATGGGGGCCATACGGAAAGCTCAGGCGCCGCCGAGATGATCGGTGGCGCCTCTCCCAAATCGAGGGGCCGCGCGCCAAAGGCCCTGTCAGGCTATGACGCTGACTGCGATGGCGGACCGGATCAGCGCGCGTAGGGATCGGCCAGAGCGGGCAGGATTTTGCCGCTGCAGGAGCCAAAGCCGATCTGATAGCCCTCACCACGCGCCGCGCCGCGCAGCACCAGCGTGTCGTTATCGGCGATAAAGCTGCGGCTTGAGCCGTCGCGCAGCCTCAGCGGCTCTTTGCCCCCCCAGCTCAGTTCCAGCAGGCTGCCGCGGCTGTCAGATTCGGCACCAGAAATGGTGCCTGATCCCAGCAGATCGCCCGCCGACATTGCACAGCCGCTGGTGGTGTGATGCGCCACCTGCTGGGCTGCCGAGTAATACATCATCGCGTAATTGGTGCGCGCGATGACCGTTTCTTCGCCGCCCTCGGGCGTCAGGCCAACTTCAAGCGCGATATCGTAAAGCATTGGCTTTGGCTCGGTCAAATACGGCAGCAACGGCTTTTGACGCGCGGGCGTCGTGGTGCGGAAGGGTTCGAGCGCCGCGCGGGGGACGATCCAAGGGCTGATGGTGGTGGCGGTCGCCTTCGCTTGGAACGGCCCGAGCGGCTGATATTCCCATGCCTGAATGTCACGGGCCGACCAGTCATTCAGCAGCACATAGCCAAAGATCATCTCATCGGCCTCGGCCACCGTCACTGGGCGACCAAACTGCGAGGGCGTGCCAATGATGGCCCCCATCTCCAGTTCAATATCAAAGCGGGCCGAAGGGGCAAAGCGGGGTACCGCCTCGTCGGGGCCTTTGACCTGTCCCCAAGGCCTGCGGATTTCCGTGCCCGATACCACCACCGAAGAGGCGCGGCCGTTATAGCCGATGGGCAGGTGCAGCCAGTTCGGCGGCAATGCATTCTCCGCGCCGCGGAACATGGTCCCGACATTCACGGCGTGATGGTAGCCCGCATAAAAGTCGGTGAATTCCGCAACACGCAGGGGCATATGCAGCGCCACATCGCGCTGTGCGTGCAAAAGCGGCAGGACCGCGGCCTCGGCCTGCGAGCCTTCGGCAAGAAGGGCGGTCAACTGGCGGCGCAGATCCGCCCAGACGGCAGCACCGGCCTGCATCACCCTGTTCCAGACGTCGCCCGACAGAAGCGGGCCGCCGGTTAGACGGATCAAGCCCGCCGCTTCCGCCGCGCCGGCATCGAGCACCTTATCGCCAATGGCAACGCCCAGGCGCTTGATGCCATCGGATGCAGAGAAAACGCCATACGGCAGGTTGTTCAGCGGAAAATCTCCCGAAGGGTCATTCGCGCTGGCGATAAAGGATTTAAGAAGGGCCATTTTATTCGTCCTGTAATTCCGGGATGGGGCACCAAAGGCCGCCAGTCGCCTGCGGTCATAGGGGCTCATTTCACCCCGGGTGTGCCGTCGAATTTCTTCTCAATGCTGCCCCAGCAGTCGATGTAATCTTCCTGCATATGCCCAGCCTGCGCCGCAAAGGGCGTTAGATGCTGTGGGAAGCGCGTCTCGAACATGAATGACATTGTTTCCGAAAGCTTTTCCGGCCCAAGTTCCGCATTGGAGGCGCCCTCGAAGGCGTCTTTGTCCGGTCCATGGGGCAGCATGCAGTTGTGAAGGCTCATCCCACCGGGGACGAAGCCTTTGGGCTTGGCGTCATAAACGCCGTAGATATTGCCCATCAGTTCGGACATAACATTTTTGTGGTACCATGGCGGGCGGAAGGTGTTTTCCGCCACCATCCAGCGATCCCGAAAGAGCACGAAGTCGATATTTGCCGTGCCTTCAATGCCCGAAGGCGCCGTCAGGACGGTGAAAATCGACGGATCGGGATGGTCAAAGAGGATGGCGCCGACCGGGCAATAGCTCCGCAGATCGTATTTATAGGGCGCGTAATTCCCGTGCCAGGCCACCACATCGAGCGGGCTATGGCCGATGCGGGTTTCATGGAACTGGCCGCACCATTTAATCACGACGCGTGAGGGGACTTCGCGATCCTCAAAGGCTGCGACGGGGGTTTTGAAATCCCGCGGATTGGCCATGCAGTTCGCCCCGATCGGACCACGGCTTGGCAATTCGTATTTCTGGCCGTAGTTTTCACAAACAAAACCTCGGGCGGGGCCGTCGATGACTTCCACCCGATAGACAAGACCCCGAGGCAGAACGGCAATTTCCTGCGGCTCGACATCAATGATGCCAAGCTCTGTGCAAAAGCGCAGGCGGCCCTGTTGTGGCACCACCAGCAGCTCACTGTCGGCCGAGAAGAAATACTCGTCCTCCATGGAGGCGGTGACGAGATAGATATGGCTCGCCATACCGGTCTGGGTGTTCACATCGCCTGCAGTGGTCATCGTGCACATACCGGTGATCCACGTCCGCGCCTCGCCTTCAGGCGCGCTGATCGGGTCCCAGCGGTACTGGCCAAGGCTTGCAATATCAGGATCAATGCACGGAGCCGATTTCCATTGCGGCACATCGATGCGGCTGTAGCGGTGGCTGTGCTTGACACTGGGGCGGATGCGATAGCACCAGCTCCGCTCGTTCTGATGCTTCGGGGCGGTAAAAGCGGTGCCCGAAAGCTGCTCGCCGTAAAGGCCGTAATTGCATTTTTGCGGGCTGTTCATGCCCTGAGGCAAGGCCCCCGCCAGTGCTTCGGTTTCAAAATCATTGCCAAAGCCGGGCATATAGCCATCATTTGCGCCGGGCAGAGAAGGGGCGCGTTGCATCTTATGGGATCGGTTGCCAGCAGTCAAAGTCGTCTCCTCGCCTTGCATTATCGACATTATTTTGTTGCATTTGCAATGAAGTCAAGAGAAGATACTGGACAGAAGTTTAATTTTGTTTGAAGGCGACCGGACATCTATCAAAGGGACATCATGAACGCCTTTCACCTTGAGGAATTTCTGCCTTACCGGCTTGCGGTGGCTGCATCGCGCGTCTCGAAGGCATTTGAGCGCCGTTATGCGAAGGAAGCGGGCCTGTCGGTGCCAGAGTGGCGCGTGCTGGCACATCTGTCTCAGGGCGGCGAAGTTTCCGTCCGCGAGGTCGAAGTTCAGGTCGATATGGAAAAGTCGAAAGTCAGCCGAGCGGCCTCCAGCCTGCAGGACAGCGGGCTGATCGCCAAAGCGATCAATCCCGCCGATCGCCGACTTGTATCGCTGTCCCTGACGGTAGAGGGCAAGGCGCTGATGGCACGCTTGGCCCCGATTGCCGCGGGTTTTCAGACCGAACTCGCGCGCCTTTTGGACAAGGATCTCAAGGCTTTTGAAACAGGGCTGTCACGGCTGATGGAGGAAAAGTTTTGACGGTACTTTATGACTACTGGCGGTCATCTGCGGCCTACCGGCTGCGGATCGCGCTGGCGCAATTGGGGATTGCCTATGACAGCCTGCCCGTTGATCTGCTGAGCGGCGCCCACCGCGCGCCCGAGAACCTGGCGCGCAATCCGCAGGGTCTGGTGCCCACGCTAGAGATTGATGGCCAGATCCTTGCACAATCGCTGGCGATCCTTGAATATCTCGATGAGACGCGCGAGGCCGGCTTTTTGCCCAGCGATGCCGCGGGCCGCGCCCGTGTGCGGGCGCTGTCTTATGCCATCGCCATGGAGATCCATCCGGTCTGCAATATGCGTGTCATGCGCTATGTCACCGCGGCGTCCGAGGGGAAAATCACCCCCGAAAGCTGGAGCGGCCATTTCATCGCCGAGGGGCTTGCCGCCTTCGACGCGATGCTGGACCATCCCGACACAGGGATTTTCTGCCATGGCGACCGGCTGAGCATGGCTGATATCTGTCTTGTGCCGCAAATCTATAACGCCCGCCGCTGGGGGGTGGATCTGGCACATTTCCCGCGCATTGGCGCGATCATGGAACGTCTTGAGACGCTTGAGGCGGTGCAAAAAGCCCATCCCCATAACTGGCAGCCACAAACGACCGTCTGATCCCCAAGGGCGCAGGACGACAAAGGCCGTCGCCGAGGCCTGCGGTGGTGATCGACAGAGTGTAACCACAGATTGTAACCACAGCTTTTAACCCTCGTGTCGGGTCGGGCGCGTGTCTATCGCTGAATATCTCCGTTTCTACGCGACATGGGGTGTGACGCAAATCAGCGACGACGGCGGCGGCATCGACGCCTTTGGGCCGCCAATGTCAGCTTGCTGGTCAAATAAGGGCGTGAGGGTGGATCATGTCCATGGCGCCCCGCGCCGTTTCGCAGGGCCGTCGATCCGGATGGAATCGCACCAGATGATCAAGCCGGTTTGGTTCCGCGCCTCCAAATCGACATAGGCGAACAGCGATCCGCTAGGCTCGTCCGCTCCACGCCTCACATATCCGCAATGAACTCGCTAAAGGTGAACCATGTTCCCTAACGCGCGTCGCGAGCTGGTTTTTTCCGCTCGCTGTTAGGGAACATGAGCCGTCATAATGCGGATTGGCGGGGAAAACGCCCCATGGCCCAGCCGCCGTCTACCTCTAGCACCTGCCCCGTCATAAAGGCGGCTTCATCGCCGGCGAGGAACCTGATGACCTTGGCGATATCCGAGGGTTGACCAAGCCGTTGCAGAGGAGATTGGTCGAGGAATATCTTTCGCCGATACGCCTCGGTCTGGATGCGCTCTTCCGTAAGCGGTGTGCGGATCAGGCCCGGTGCGACCGCATTCACGCGGATGCCAGAGGGGCCATAGTCAACCGCCATTTGCCGCGTCAGACCCACGACACCCGCCTTGGTCATGGAATAGGCAGAAGAATTCTGCGCCCCCACCACTGCAAAGATTGAGGCCGTGTTCACAATACTTCCGCCCCGTCCCGCCATGGCCTTTACCGCCCAGCGAGACAGTCTGAACACACTGACAAGATTGACGTCGAGATAGCACATCAGCTGTGCGTCAGTGGTCTCACCGGCGGGGGCACCGCCGCCAATTCCGGCATTGTTGACCAAAATATCCAGCTGCAGATCATTTTGCTGCAAGCAGGCAGCGAGCGCGCCATCCAAGTTCGGATCGCTCATATCCCCGAACAGCGCGATGACGCCCGGCGCATCACGGGTCAGTTTGTCGAGCGCGGCGGTGTCGCGGTCAATGCCCACCACCCGCGCGCCCACCGCCAGAAGGGCGGCCACTGTGGCCGCGCCGATACCACCTGCAGCGCCGGTGACAATTGCCGTCCTGCCGTCAAGCCGACCAAGGCCGTCCCCCGCGCGGCTTGGGGCATCACCCGACATCTGCCCCATTATTTTACACCAAAGGTTTCAGCGTCCAACCCGGCAAAGATCTCCTGATGCACGATTTTGCCGATGGCATCGGCATCGGTGCGATCGACCCCGGCAAGCAGCTTCTCCCACTTTGCGACCAGCGCGATATAGTCGTCAGCCACCGCCGAAGGATCGTCGATGCCGCGGGCTTTCATTGTGCTTGCGGCAATGTCAGCAAGATATTTTGCCGAGAAAGCATCGCGGGCTGCCACGAGGTCGGGTGCCGAATCGTTGAAGCGGATTCCGAGTTTCTTAGCACTTTCAAATCCCTGTGCAGTGCCAAGGTAATAGGCCACCTGTGCACGTGCGAGGTTAATCCCCGTGACATCCAGGATTTTGCGGCGGTTCTCGGGGCCGATCTCCTTCCAAAAATCCGCGTTCCAGACATAGGTGGCACCGGTGGTTGCGCCCTGTTCCAGCATTGTGATGGTCTTGATAACCTCTTGCAGCTTAAAGCCGGTGTCGAGGTTCGTGGGATCGGCCAGCACGCAATCTACCGAGCCGCGCTCAAGTCCGGAATAGGCGTCGTTCATCGGCACAGCCACCGGAATCGCGTCGATCGACGCAATCCAGCTGTTTTGCGCGGTGCCCGCCGTGCGAATTTTGCGGCCTTTGACCGAGGCGAGGTCGGTCACATCGCTTGCGCAGAAGAAGTAGTAAAGCGGCGTCGAATAGGCGCCCGCCAATACGGTGTTATGAACGCTGTATTCGTTCTGCATTCTTTCATTGGTGACGCCAATTTCTGTCAGCGCAAAGGCAGCCGCGAATTCGTCACGCGTAATAAACCCAAGATCGTTCAGCATGCCCGAGAGCGGCAGATCCGAGGGGGTATAGCTTGCCGCGACAATGCCCAGTTGTGCCACGCCATCACCGACCGCGCTCAGCGTGGTGGCCGCAGGCACAAGGGCGGCATTCGAATAGATCTCAAAGGCGATCTCGTCCTGCGTCTCACGCTTGATGTCTTCGTTCATCTTTACGAAGGACACCCCGTTGAGCACATGGTTGAGACCCATCCAATTGGTCGCCTGATAGCTTTCTGCAGATGCAGTGGTGCCGAAAAGGCAAAGGGCAGCGGTGGTGCAAAGAATGCGATTCATATGTCCTCCCGTCCGGTCAGACCCTCCTCGGTCTGACCTAGACATGTTGCGATTATCGTGGGCGAATGTGCACAAAGAGATCATTGCATTTGATATGATTTTGTCAATCAACATCCGCAGGGAAAAAGAAACATTTGAATTTTCAACAGAATCTGGGGCGGGCATCGCGCTGCGCAAGCGGATCGCATAGGTCAATGGGCCGATGACCCAGACGATGCTGGCGGCCGAGCGGGCGGTGCGCCGCGCGAATATCGCGCGCCTGATCCCCGCTCTGCAGGCCCAGAGGGGGGATCAGGTCGCGCGACCAGCGGGGGATTGCATGGCGCGGACAATCTAAAAAGGGGCAGTCATCGCGATGAGGGGGCCATCACCGTCAGTCGCATCGCCGCCCCCACCACCGAGCGGATTCTGCCGCTGCAAATGCAAGCGCGCGCTCAGGCGCGCGCCCTTTTGCTGATCGGATCAAAGGGCGTTGGATCGCCCAGACCGCGGCGGCAGTTGAGAGTTTACCGCGGGAAGGTTTCGACCATCGAGGGCCGCTCTGAGACGGTCTTGAACCAACCGGCAAGCTGGGGACGTGCGCTCCGCCAGTCTTTGTCGGCAAAGCGGAAGTCCAGATAGCCCAGCACGCAGGCAACGGCGATCGCCCCCGCATGCATGCCGCCCGCTGTCAGGGCGGCGAACCATTTGCCTTCCAGATCATCAAGGCCCGAATCAACCTTGGCCATCTGACCATCGAACCAGTCCTGCCACCTCAGCTCGGCCGGACGCATCACCGTCTCGTAGCGGCACAGCAAGCAGGCATCCAGCATTGCATCGGCCAACGCCTCCAGCGTCAGGATTTCGAACCGGCGATCTGCCGGATAGAGTGAGCCCTCGGCCGGGGCGAGATGGTCGACATATTGCGTGATCACCCGACTGTCGAAGAGCGGCTGATCATTTTC
>DALYSR010000102.1:0-13580 GCA_031991825.1 Paracoccaceae bacterium | reverse complement strand
CCGGCACCGCAAGATCACCAAGCTCGGCTTTGGCCTTGTCCAGCGCGGCCGCGTCGCGGTCGACAAGGAAGGTCTTGACGCCTGCCGCCACCAGATGGCGCGCGCATTCAAGACCGATGCCCGAGGCCGCTCCGGTAATGGCCGCGGATTTTCCTGCAAGGTTTTGTGCCATGGGTCACCTATATGATGGCGGGCGGGTCGATATTCTTCTCGATTTTCTTCACGGCGCGAGACCCTCCGACAAGCGCGGCTAGGGTCATGAGGCACTCTGTATAATCAATGCGATCTAAAGTGGTGTTATTCCAAACATGGCAGATTTTTTCAGACCTGCCCCCTCAATTCGGCGATAAGATATAGCGCTTTTACGAAATCTACGCCGAGTGCCGCACCATCGACCCTGTGAAGCGCTCCCTTACCGCACAGGTCAGGGCCAAAGCGCCGAACCAAAGGCTTAGAACGACCGAGCAGGCCAGCAACACTTTCCAATGCATTGATTGCGTCAGGTTTGCCACGAAAGCTTGGGGATCCAAAAGCTGCAAGCCTTCTTGTCCGACATAGGCCGCGCGCAAGAAGTGGAACAGCGCCACTTGCACCGCGGTGAAGCCCATCAGCCGGTCCAGAGTGGAGAGACAGTTCCAGCGCTGAATCAGATAGGGTAACTGCGACAGATAGATCAGCCCCAGCGTGACGTTCAGCGACAGGATCCGCATCACAAGGTTATCATCAAGATAGGCCAAGCGCGCCGCGTTCAACACGCAGACCGCCCCGATCGCCCAGACAAAGGCTTTGCGGTGCCAGCCGTCGCCACAGCGCAAGCCGACGCCTCGGATGGTTGCAGCCGCTCCGCCCAGATACAGCACATTGGCCAATGGCGCGAAAATCGCCAAGTCTTGGTTGGTCATGAAGGATTGCAGGCCCAAGCTGAGGCCGGTCAGCAAATAGCCAAAGGCAATCCAGTTCATAAAACGCGAGGCGCGCAATGCCATGCCGGCGCAGGCCAATATGACGCCAAGCAGGACCATCATGAAGGGGGCTGAATAATGCAGCAGCACATCATATGCCAAGGTCGGTCGCCTCCGGTTGATGTGGCAGACTATATATGGCGTTTTTTGATCGCGAAACCCTTTCCTGCAAGGGTCAAGGCTTCTGGAGCTATCCCAAATCGCATGAAGCGGGGGGCAGAACAGCAAAGCCGCGCAAGGCCTGTGATGCAAGCCCCGCGCGACCTTTTGCCGTGGAAAATCAGTGCAGACCCGGATCGGTCGGTTCGACCCGCCCGTTCAGCGCGGCGATGGGCGAGGGGTGGCCTTTAAGCCAGATGCAGGTGGCGCTGTCTTTCAGTTCCATCATGTCTTCAAGCGGGTATTCACCAGCTTCATGGCTCCAGTCGAAACCGGTCACCTCGTTTTCCAGCAGGAAAATGCGGATCTGTTCGATCTCGCCCGGATCGCCTGCGAACATCACCACCATATTGGAAGCTTCGGGCGCGTCGATCGGCGTGGCAAAGGCCATGGTCGAACAGACGATCAGATCATTGATCGCTTCGTGATCGCTTTCGGCCAGACGGTCTTCGCTGATGTGATAGACGCGCGACATCTTGGTCAAAGCGGTGGGCTGTTCGACGGCGGCGCGCGGCGCGATCTCCAGATCGCTTTCGTCAAATTGCGCCGCAGGTTCGGGCGCTTGCCAAATCAGCTCGCCGCCTTGCGCTTGCAGAGCCGCGCGGCGGGGGTGTTTGGATGCGGCATCATCCGGCCCGCCTTCGTGGCTGGCAATCCGACCCGCCTGCACGACCACCAGCACATATTCGGCAACTGCAGGACGGTCATTGCGGATATGCAGCTCAAATCCTGCATCATTGCTCAGCTTGAAGGCGTAATCGCCGCTGGAAACCAATTCGGGGATGACCGAAAGGTCGTTTTTGTCGAGCTGTCTGATCAGCGATTTATAAGTGTCGAGCAGCTTGGCCACGTCACGTCTCCATATGCGAAAAGCCCCGCGCTTTGGGCGGGGCCATGTCCGTTTGCCCCATTCTATCGTAAAAGCGGGGGGATTGACCATGCATCTTGCAACGCGGCCTTCGACAGAGCCGCAGCGGGCAGGTTTGATAAGACTCTGGTAAGAAGTATTACGTAAAATTAATGCTTGATCGCGCGAGGCCGACCCCGCCCGCATATCGACCCATCCGGCGGAATGGCGGCCTTCAGTTTCAGTTGACAGGCGGTTGCGGCTCGGTCAGCTTTGCCGCTGTGGGGCATGGCTCGCAACGGGGTTGGAGGACCCCGAGCCAAGCAGCGCTACGGAGGACTTTGCTAAAATGCGGCTCCGGCAAGGAGCGATGCCCGCGGCCACCTAGGGTGACGGCGGGCCAACAGCGATTTCTGGGAGGAGAATGAACATGTTCAAAGCTTTATCTGCATTCGGGATTGGCGCGCTTTTGGCAGGAACCGCCATGGCGCAAACCAGCGGCACCGTCGCATTCCTGATGCCCGACCAAGCATCAACCCGTTACGAAGAACACGATTTCCCCGGCTTCAAGGCCGAAATGGCGAAGCTTTGCGCGGCTTGCGAGGTGATCTATCAAAACGCCAATGCCGATGCGGCCTTGCAACAACAACAGTTCAACGCGGCACTGACCCAAGGCGCGAAAGTCATCGTGCTTGATCCGGTGGACAGCAAAGCCGCCGCGAGCCTTGTGACTTTGGCGCAATCCCAAGGGGTTAAGGTCGTGGCCTATGACCGCCCGATCCCCGATGTTCCGGCGGATTATTACGTGTCCTTCGACAATGAAGGCATCGGTTATGCGATCTCGCAATCGCTGGTGCAGCATATGAAGGCATCGGGCGTGGCGGAAGGCGCGGGCGTCTTGCAGATCAACGGCTCGCCCACCGATGCGGCGGCGGGTCTGATCCGGGACGGCGTGCATCGCGGCTTGAAGGAATCGGGCTTCAAAACCCTGTCCGAATTCGACACGCCGGATTGGAAACCCACCGAAGCACAGCAATGGGCTGCGGGCCAGATCACCCGTTTCGGCGCTGAAATCAAAGGCATCGCTGCCGCGAATGACGGCACGGCGGGTGGCGCGATTGCCGCGTTGAAAGCGGCGGGCGTCTCGCCCGTGCCGCCGGTGACCGGCAATGATGCGACCATTGCGGCGCTGCAATTGATCATCTCGGGTGATCAATACAATACCATTTCCAAGCCCTCGGAAATCGTGGCGGCTGCCGCGGCCAATGTGGCGGTCAAGCTGTTGAATGGCGAAACGGTCGAACCCAAGACCACGCTTTACAACACGCCCTCCGAATTGTTCGTGCCTGCGGTGGTGACCAAGGAAAACATCAAGGCGGAAATTTTCGACAAGGGCATTCAGACCTATGACCAGATCTGCACCGGCGAATATGCTGCCGGTTGCGAGGCTTTGGGCATCGCGAAATAAGCCTGAGGCTGATCCGATCCCCCCTGCGGCCAGTCCCTAGGGGGGATTTCCCTGTCATCCGACAAGACGGAATAGCGTCCATCATGGCCGATACCTCCCAACTTCCCCCGAAAGGCGAGAAACTTCTCAGCCTGCACGGCATATCGAAGAAATTCGGTGCCGTTTCGGCGCTGAGCGATATCGACCTTGATATCCATGCCGGAGAGGTGGTCGCCTTGGTCGGCGACAACGGCGCGGGCAAATCGACCTTGGTCAAGGTCTTGGCGGGCGTGCACCAACCCACCACCGGCCGCGTCGAATTCATGGGCAAAGACGTCACTCTGGACAGCCCCGCCGCGGCCTTGGAGCTGGGCATCGCCACGGTGTTCCAAGATCTGGCGCTCTGCGAAAACCTTGATGTGGTTGCCAACCTGTTTTTGGGCCATGAAATTTCGCCTTGGCGCTTGGACGAAGTGCAGATGGAACTGCGCGCATGGACCTTGCTGCGCGAACTTGCCGCGCGCATTCCGTCTGTGCGCGAGCCGATTGCGTCGCTTTCGGGCGGGCAACGCCAGACGGTCGCGATCGCGCGCTCGTTGCTGTTGGACCCCAAGATCATCATGCTGGACGAGCCGACCGCCGCCTTGGGCGTGGCGCAGACGGCGGAAGTGTTGAACCTGATCGAACGGGTGCGCGCGCGGGGCTTGGGCGTCATCATCATCAGCCATAATATGGAGGATGTCCGCGCCGTGGCTGATCGCATCGTGGTGCTGCGGCTGGGGCGCAACAATGGCGTCTTCACCCCCGACACCAGCAATCAAGATCTGGTCGCCGCCATCACGGGGGCCACCGAAAACGCCGTCTCGCGCCGCAATCAACGGCTCAGCGATGCCGCCCATTCCCACGATCATGACACTGACCATGAGGCCGCCCATGACCCGCGCCGTTGATCCGCCCCCCTTGGACCGCGCCGATGAACGGGTCCGCAATGACGACAGCCTGATCGGCGCGCTTCGCCTGTTCAAGGATCGGGTCCGCTCGGGCGAATTGGGAATGCTGCCGGTCGCCGTGGGCTTGGTGTTGATCTCGGTGGTCTTCACCTCGCTCAACCCGTTGTTTTTGGCGCCGAATAACCTTGTGAACATGTTGTTTGACTGCGCGACCGTGGGGATCATCTCGCTGGGGATCGTCTGCGTTCTGGTCTTGGGTGAAATCGACCTGTCGGTGGGATCGATGAGCGGGCTGGCATCAGCCATGATCGGCGTGCTGTGGGTCAATGGCGGTCTGCCTTTGCCGCTTGCGATGCTGGCGGGACTGGGCTGCGGTGTCGTTTTGGGCAGCATCTACGGGCTGCTTTACAACCGTGTGGGGATGCCAAGCTTTATCACCACCCTGTCGGGACTGTTGGGGATCCTGGGCCTGCAGCTGTATTTGCTGGGCAATACCGGATCGATTAACCTGCCCTTCGCGTCAAATTTCGTGCGCTTCGGGCAGTTGATGGTCATGCCCGATTGGGTCTCGCACGGGTTGGCCTTGCTGCCGGGCCTCGTGATCTTGGCGAGCGGGCTTGCCACGGCCAAACGCCGCCGCAGTGTCGGCATGAGCGCGCAGCCCATGTCGTTTCTTGTTCTAAAAGCCGCAACCCTGACCGCAGGGCTGCAATTTACCGTTTGGTATCTGAATCTTGGCCGAGGTGTGCCGTGGATGTTCGGCCTGTTCGTGGCCATTGCGGTGGTGCTGAACTATGCGCTGACCCGCACGAAATGGGGCCGATCGATGTTCGCGGTCGGCGGCAATCGTGAAGCGGCACGGCGATCGGGCATCAATGTGCGGCGGATCTATATGTCGGCCTTTATCTTATGTTCGACGCTGGCGTCACTGGGGGGGATGTTGGCGGCATCGCGCCTTGCCTCATCCAGCCAGCAAGCGGGCACCGGTGATGTCAACCTGAACGCGATTGCGGCGGCGGTGATCGGCGGCACCAGCCTGTTTGGCGGGCGTGGCTCGGCGTGGTCGGCGGTTCTGGGGATCATCGTGATCCAAGCGATTTCCAATGGTTTGACGCTGTTGAACCTGTCCTCCAGCCTGCGCTACATGATCACCGGCGCCGTTTTGGCCATCGCGGTCATCGTCGACAGCCTTGCCCGCAGATCGCGTGCGACCCACGGGCGAAGCTAAAGATGCCCCTAAGGCGGGGCATCTAAAGGGGGCCGTTACTGCTCGATGGGCGGGACGATCTTCATTTGCGGCACGGTGACCAAGCCTTTGTCGGTGATACGGATTTCCGGAATAACCGACAAGGGAATCAGGTTGAAGCCCATATAGGGAATGGCGCAACCCGCCTCTTCCCAGGCGGCTTTCAGCACGCGGGTTTCTTCGGCCACCACCTGCACGCGCTTGTCCGACATCAGGCCAGCCACCGGCAGTGCAAGGAAGGCCTTCACCACGCCGTCACGCACCACGATGATCCCGCCCTGCGCCTTGCGGATTTCTTCGACCGCCAGCCGCATATCGGCTTCATTGGTGCCTGCCACGATGATGTTATGGCTGTCATGCCCAACCGAAGAGGCAACCGCGCCCGCTTTCAGGTTGAAATCATGCAAGAAGCCATGGGCGATATTGCCGTCCGATTTGCCGTGACGTTTGATCACCGCCACATGGGTCAGTTGATGCGCCGCAATGGTCGCGGCCCAGTCGGCTTGCGGCGTGACCTCGATCCGGCGATGCGGCAAGGTGATGCCCGGCATTTCGATGCCGATTGCATTGGTGGTGAAAGGACCTGCCGGCAGTTCGGGGATCAGCGCGCCAATCTTGGCCAGCTTGACGGTGTTATAGGCCGCTTGCGGATAGCGATAGGCTTGCGACAGGCAGTCTTCGGTCAAAGCGGTGATCTTGCCGCCTTCGACCATCAATTCGCCGCCATACCACGTATTTTGCACCTTCAGGCTGTCGTCCAGCAGCACCAGATCGGCCCGACGACCGCCGCCCAAAGCGCCGATTTCGCCGTCCATGCCGAAGCGGGTGGCGGGGTGCAGCGATCCCATCGCCCAAGCGGTTTCCGGCTTCATGCCCAGACGGATCGCCTCGCGGGCGACCCAGTCCTGACCAAAGGCCAGCAAGTCGTCGGCGTCGCGGTCATCGGTGCAGATACAGAAGCGTTTCGGGCTTGCGCCGTCCTTGGTGATCGCGCCGATGGCTTCGGCAATCGAATTCCACGGAGTTGACGGATTGCCGCCACGCAGGAAGACCCAGATGCCCGCATCCGCCATATCATTGGCGATCTCGCGGTCGATGGCTTCATGGGTGTCGGTCACGCCCGATGCCGCGTAAGCCGGAATGAAATCACGGCCATAGACATGGCCCGATACGGGACGACCGCGTTTCAGGCTTTCGGCGATGATCGCATGGCTGCGCGGATCACCCATGACAACGGGGACGAAATCCATCTTCTCGCCCAAAGCGACCGCTTCGGGCCAGGCATCGAACAAGGCACCGATCTTTTCCGGCGTCAGATCGCCGCCTGCGGTTTCCAGTTCCGGCGATGTCGCGGGCACGGTCGATGGCACGGTCAGGAAGATCGACATCGGTGCCAGACGCGCGTCTTCCAGCATCGCCTCAACACCGGCCACATCCATCACATTGCCGATTTCATGGCTGTCGCAGAAGATGGTGGTGGTGCCGTTCAAAAGCGCGCCTTCGGCATAATGGCAGGCGGTGACCATCGAACTTTCGATATGGATATGCGGATCGACCAGACCCGGCGCCAGAATGCCCCCCTTGGCATCATAAACCGCCTTGGGCGCGGGGGCGTTGCGATGCGCACCCAGCGCGCGGACGGCGGCGATGCGGCCGCCGGAAATCCACAGCTCCTTCGGGCCGGAGATCCGGTCGGTATAGGTCGACAAGATCCGCGCGTCGGTGATCACCAGATCGGCAGCCGCGCGGCCAGAGGCGACGGCGGCCAGTTGACGGGTTTGGGTCCACAGGGGGGTGACGCTAAAGCGAGTGACGGGCGGGGTCATGACGGCTCCTGATGTTCGGGCAAAATCAGCGGCTTGGCAGCTGTTTTGGGACTCGATTGCGCCTTAGGTACCCCAGATTGCCCCCGTTTCGCCAGCGCTTTGATCGGCCAGATTGCCGCAAGGAAAAGGCGCAGGGTTTCCCCCGCGCCTTTTCACTTCCTCAGCCGTTTAATTGGCCATCTGGCGCGTTTTTAAGCTGCGCAGGATGTCGATGATACAGAAGACCAGCAATGACAGGCCCATCACCGGCAGGGCATAAGCGAAGGCCAAGGCCAGTAAAGATACGGCAATCTGCGTCGGGGCGGGCATCAGCCGGAAGCTTTCATACAAGGGCTGCGCGGCAGCCGCAGGGCGGCGGTGCCACCAGATCATATAGCCATACACGGTCGATACCATCAGCCCCAGTGTCAGCAAAGCCATCACCAGCTGGTTCACCCAACCGAACAAGATGCCCATATGCGCATCCACGCCCCAGCGGATCAGCTTGGGGATCAAGGTGAATTCGGCGAAATCGGCGCGGCTGGTCACGCGGTAATCGGCTGGATGCAGCGCGATGGTATCCACTTGGGTGGGCCAGCTGCGATCATATTCGCGCACAACCCAAGCGGCTCCGTTGCGCGGCACGCGGATTTCCATATAGGGGCTGTCGATCCCCGCCAAACGCGCGGCCTGTGCCACATCGTCCAGTTCGATCACCAGATCGTCTTGCTTGTTCATCGCGGCGATCTGTTCGGGGGTCATAGCGTCGTGGTCATGGATTGCCGTATCGCCGCCGCCATGGCCTTCATGGCCCAGATGTTCGGCAGGCACCGCAGGCGTGGCCGCACCCGCGACAGAGGTGGAGACTGACGGCGTGACCCATCCAAGCATAGTGCGTAAGGCATCGATATTGGCCCCCGCCGCGCGCGACCAGGTCAGGCCGGTCAGCGCGGTCAGGATCAGCGCGATGGCCAGAACGCTGCCCAAAGTCGCATGGATCCACCGGCGGCGCTGCGCAGGCGGCATATCCTTCACCGCACGACGACGCGGCGGGCCGCTCGCCCAGATCGCGATGCCGCCCAAGGCCACAACCAGCAGCCACGATGCCGCCAATTCACTGTAATAGCGCCCGAATTCGCCCAGCATCAGATTGCGGTGCAGGTAATCCAGCGCGATACGGAAGGGCAAGATGCCGGTGGTGCCATAGGTTGTCAGATCGCCCTTCACCTCCAGCGTGACCGGATCGACAAAGATCGTGCGGTTTTCGGAATCGCCCAAACTCGGATCTGAGAACATCACCCGCGTCGTCATGCCCTCATAGGGGGCGGGGCGCACGGCCGATAGCGTCAGATGTTGCTCCAACACGCTATTGCCCGCTTGGGCCTGATCCAACAGGCTATGCGGCGTGCCTTGGCTTTGCGTGAACAAGGCATCGCGGTAAAGCCATGTCTCGACCTGTGGGGTGATCACGAACAGAAAACCGGTCAGGGCGGCGATGAAGATGAAGGGTCCGGCACAGAGGCCGGCATAGAAATGCATCCGCAACAAAAAGGCCCGAAACCGGCCATGCGGTGCAGGAATACGCGATGACATTACAAAATCCAGACTGCCGAACGGCAATGATTTACCCCGCATCAGCAGAGTTTCCACATGACCGCGCCTCTTGCCCGAGCGCAGGGGCTAAATCAAGGGCCAGCCTTGGTCGCGCCTGTGAATTTGCCGTGAGCCATAGCCGAGCCACCGCCACCAGATCACGGCCCAAGACAGACATGGGCCATGACGGGGGCTTGCAGCCTTGGGGTGACGACAGTCAGACCGCAAACCGCGGTGACAGCCCGCCAATGGCAAAAGGCCGCAGGGAAAGCGACCCCCTGCGGCCTATGATCAATATGCGGGCAATCAGCCCTTGGCGGTCAAGGCGCCCAAGAATTTCGGCACCATCGCCCCCAGAACGCTTTCGATGGTCGACACCATCACCATGGTCTGGTGGTCTACCTCGACATTGACATGATCGCCAAGGGCATAGTGGGTGAAGGTGGTCTGGCGCAGGGTTTCGGGGATCAAGTTGATCTGGAAAATCGCGCTGCCGTCTGGCAGTTCCTCTTTTTCGGCCACGGTCAAGGAACAGCCGTTGACCGCCACGAAGCCGCGCGGGAAGACGAATTTCGCCCAGTCGGCCGCCAGTTTGATCCGCAAGATGGCGCGTTCGGGGGTGATGTCCAAGGTGACGATCTCGCCGGTGGTGGCGATATGGCCTGCGATGTTATGGCCGCCGTTTTCATCGGTGGGCTTGGCGGAACGTTCGATATTGGCTTGGCCCCGCGCGGCCACGGCTTCCAGATTGGTGCGTTCCAACGTGGCGGTCATCGCATCGAAAGACACCAGATCGCCCTCGATCTTGGTGGCCGACAGGCAAACGCCTTCAACCGCGACCGAGCCGCCGATCTGCAAATCCTTGACCAGTTCCGGCGTCAGGCGCAGCGAAAATTCCAAGCCCCCCGCATAGGGGCGCGCGGTCTCGACGGGACGGGTGGCTTGCACGATGCCGGTATACATGGCGGGTTCCTTCCAAATTCGGCCTTGGCTGGCCTGATTGGGGCGGACATAGCATAATCCTGCCCCTGCTGTCAGCCTGCGCTGATGCGCAACTTCTGTGCGATGCGGGTCAGCTCCAAACCCGTTCCAGCACGCCAAGCCAATTGCGATAGGCGATCTTTTCCACCAGATCGCGGCCATAGCCGTGATCGAGCATCGCTTGCAGCAAGGCCTGCTGGCCCACCACATCGCCGATCCCCTGCGGCACCGTCGCCCCGTCGAAGTCAGAGCCTAGCCCGAAATGGTCTTCGCCCAAGATCGACAGGAAATGATCCAGATGGCGCAGGATCGGCTCCCAGCCGAAATCGGGGTCATTGTGTCCGTCGGGGCGCAGGAAGGCGGAAGCATAGTTCAGCCCCACCATGCCGCGGCTTTCGGCGATCATGTGCAACTGGCGGTCGGTCAGATTGCGGGCAGAAGGTGTCACCGCATGGGCATTGGAATGGGTGGCGACCAAGGGCGCATCGGACAGGCGCGCCACATCGTCAAAGCCCTTCTCGTTGATATGGCTCAGATCGATCATGATCTTCAAGGCATTGCATTCCTTGACCAGACGCCGACCCGCTTCGGTCAAGCCATCGCCGGTATCGGGCGTAGACGGAAAGGCAAAGGGCACCCCGTGGCCAAAGATCGTCGGACGCGACCAGACCGGCCCCAAGGACCGCAGCCCCGCCGCATGCCAGACATGCAGCGCATCCAGATCGGCGTCTATGGCTTCCGCGCCTTCCATATGCAGGATCGCAGCGATCTTGCCCTGATCCATCGCGCTGCGGATATCGGCCAGCGTGCGGCAGATTTTCAGATCGCCCTGCCGTTCCAGCCAGAACAGATGCCCCGCCTCGCGGATCGACACCTCGGTGGCGGCATCGAAATCGACTGGCGAGCTGAAGGGCACGACATAGCTGTCGCCCTTCATCAGCTCGTCGTAACTCAACCCGTCCTGATTGGGCGGCGACGGCGTCCAGATCGCGAAGAAGCCGCCCGCAAAGCTCCCTGCCCGCATCCGCGGCAGATCGAGATGGCCGCTTGGCCCACTTGGCGCATTGCCCTCCCACAGCAGGTCACGTTTGGTCGGATTGTCATGCAGACGCCACAGGAAATCATTGTGGCCGTCGAATACTGGGATCATGTCAGGCTGCCGGCGTATAGCCCTCGCTCGCGGCGAGCAGGGTCTGGGTATAGGGGGCAGAGGCACGGCGCGCGCGCAATGCGTCTCGGGTGAGTTCTTCGACGGCTTGGCCTTGGCTCATCACCAGCAGCCGCTCGCACATATGGGCGACCACGGCCAGATCATGGCTGACCATGATATAGGTCAGACCCCGTTCGAGGCGCAGGCGGTCCAGCAGGTTCAGCACTTCGGCCTGGATCGATGCGTCCAAGGCAGATGTCGGCTCATCCAGCAACAGAACCTTTGGTTCCAAGATCAGAGCGCGCGCCACCGCGACGCGCTGCCTTTGCCCGCCTGACAATTGATGCGGATAGCGGAAGCGGAAATTGCCGCCCAAGCCCACCTCTTCCAAGGCCCGCGTCACACGGGCCTCGCGGTTGTCAAAACCGTGGATCGCCAAGGGTTCGGACAAGACGCGGTCGATGGTGTGGCGCGGATGCAGGGATGCATAGGGGTCTTGGAAGACCATCTGCACCTGTTTGTAAAAGGCGGCAGGCCTGGGCGATATCAACGCCTGACCCGCCACCCGCACCTCGCCCGCCGTGACAGGCGCCAAGCCGCACAAAGCGCGCAGGACGGTGGATTTGCCCGAGCCGCTTTCGCCGACGATGCCATAGCTTTCCCCCTGCGCAACCGTGAAGCTGACGCCTTTCACCGCGCGGATATCGCCTGCGAAGGTAACATCCAGTTTGTCGATTTCGATCATTGCGTTCATCTGGCCCAAGCCTCGTCTCGGTTAAGGACCGGCAGCGGGCGCTGGTCGTTGTCTAGCTTCGGCAGGCAGTTGAGCAGGCCTTGGGTATAGGGATGTTTCGCCTCGTGCAGCTTGGACGCCTGCAATTCTTCAACCACGCGGCCCGCATACATCACCAAAACACGGTCGCAGAAGCTGGACACCAGCCGCAGGTCGTGGCTGATGAAGATCAGTCCCATGCCACGGTCTTGTACCAATCGGTCCAGAATGCGCAGCACCTCGATCTGGACGGTGACATCCAAGGCAGAGGTGGGTTCATCGGCGATCAGCAGGTCGGGTTCTGTCACCAGCATCATCGCGATCATCACCCGCTGGCCCATGCCGCCGGATAATTCATGCGGATAGGCGCGGAAGACGCGTTCGGGATCACGGATCTGCACGGCATCCAGCATCTTCAGCGCGCGTTCCTTGCGCGTCCCCGTTCCGGTGTCGTGATAGCGCAGGGATTCAAGGATCTGCGCCCCGATCGTCATCACCGGATTGAGGCTGTATTTCGGATCCTGCATCACCATCGACATCCGCCCGCCGCGCAATTTGCGCATCTCGCGGGGGGATGCCTTGCGCAGATCAATGCCGTCAAAGGCCAATTGATCCGCCGTCACCTTGCCCATGGCGGGCGTCAGGCCAAGGATCGCGCGCCCCGTTTGACTTTTGCCCGAACCAGATTCACCCACGATCCCAAGGCGTTCGCGGCCCAGATCGAAGCTAACGCCGCGCACCACTTCCGAGGGCCCCTGTCGGGTCGGGAAGGTGACGGACAGGTTTTTCACTTGCAACAGGCTCATTTGCGCGCCTTCGGATCAAGGACGTCACGCAAGCCGTCGCCAAGGAAGTTGAACCCCAAGGAGACGACAAAGATCGCAAGGCCCGGCATGGTGGCGACCCACCACTGGTCGATGATGAATTTTCGCCCCGATGCGATCATGGCGCCCCATTCCGGCATCGGCGGCTGTGCGCCAAGGCCCAAGAAGCCCAAGCCCGCAGCGGTCAGGATGATCCCCGCCATATCCAAGGTGACGCGGATAATGACCGACGGCAGGCAAAGGGGCACCACATGGCCCCAGATGATGCGCGCAGGCCCCGCCCCTTGCAGCCGGATGGCCGAGATATAATCCTGATCGCGGATGGTCAGCGTTTCGGCGCGGGCAAGGCGGGCATAGGGCGGCCAAGAGGTGATGGCGATGGCGATCACCGCGTTTTCAATCCCCGGCCCCAAGGCGGCCACAAAGGCCAAAGCCAGGATAAGGCGCGGGAAGGCCAGGAAGATATCGGTGATCCGCATCAAGGTCGCATCGACCCAACCGCCGAAATAACCGGCGGTGGTGCCGATCAACAGCCCGATCGGTGTCGCGATAACGGCGACCAAAGCCACCACCACCAAGGTCATCCGCGCGCCATATAACACGCGCGACAGGATATCGCGGGCCTGATCGTCGGTGCCCATCCAATGGCTGAGCGACGGCGGCAGCAGGCGTTCGGTCCGCAAATCCCCGCCTTGAATGGGGTTGTAAGGCGCCAAGCTGGGGGCCAAGACCGCGATGACGATCAAGGCTATGATGATCACCAAGCCCACCATGGCGAGCGGGTTCTGGGTAAACGCGCCCCAAGTGCGATAGGCTTGGCCCAAGCGGGCTTGGTTGCGCGAAT
>DALYSR010000101.1:0-13607 GCA_031991825.1 Paracoccaceae bacterium | reverse complement strand
CGATCAGCTGCGACACCGAGCGGATCAGATCGCGGGTATTGGCCTTCTGGCGGATCTCGTCATTGACGCGCAATTCCATATCGAGCGCATCGGGCAGTCCCAATTCATCGGCGCTGACCATCCAGGGGCCGGTGACGGTATAGGTATCGCAGGATTTGCGCATCGACCGTTCCTGAGTGCCGCGCACCGTCATATCCAGACCGATCATATAGCCCGCGACATGGGCCAATGCCTCCGCAGCACTGACGCGGTCAGCCTTCTTGCCGATGACCGCCACCAATTCCAGCTCATGGTCATTGCGCGCTTGCTCGAACCGCAGCCGGATCGCATCGCCCATGCCGATCAGCGAGGAGCTGGCCTTCAAAAACAGCCCCGCCTTGTCGATCGGCATGATATTGGTGCCGTGATGGATCGTTTCATCGGCCAAAGCTTCATCCAGATGCAGACGGTAATTGACCGGCGCGGCCACGATCTTGCGCGGCGATGCGACGGGGGGCAACAGTCTGAGACCGGCAATATCCACGCCGCTGGTGGCATCGGCCAAAGCTTCGATCTTGGGGCGCAGATCGGGCAAAGCGGCGATCAGTGGATCATGATCGGGCAGGGGATAGCGCAGCAGCGGAAGCTCTTGGATGATGGCGCTGACATTATGGACCAAATTGCCCCTGACCACACCGATCTGGTTGTCATCATAGCGGCAGAGCTTCATGCGCTTTGCCCTCCGACGCGGGGTGGCGCGGGCAGGATGCGGCCCTCGCAACGGCCAAAGCCGATCCTGACGCCGTCAATTTCGCTCCAACCGCGCAAGGACACCAGATCGCCATCTTCAAGGAAAGTGCGAACCCCCCCATTCTCCAAGACCACCTCATCGCGCCCCGCCCAAGTCTGTTCCATAAGGCAGCCGAAGTTTTCACGCTCCGGCCCCGAAATCGTGCCCGAGCCGAGCAGATCACCGGTGTTCATCTTGCAGCCGTTCAAAGCGTGATGCGCCAGCAGCTGCGGAGCGGAATAATAGAGGTGTTGTGTATTGGTGGTGATAAACCGACTGGATTTTGCGGCCCCCTGCGGCGTCAGATGGGCCTCGATGGTGATATCATAGAAATAATCAGCCTCTTCGTGTAGATAGGGCAGCAAGGCGGTGTCGCGTTCTGGGGCGGGTCTGCGCGCGCTTTCAAGCGCGGCTTTGGTCACGACCCAAGGGCTGATGGTCGTGGCGAAGGCCTTGGATTGGAACGGCCCCAAGGGTTGACCTTCCCAACGCTGGATATCACGCGCCGACCAATCGTTTAAAAGCACATAGCCGAAGATATGATCCCAAGCCTGTGCGACGCTCAACGTCTCGCCCATCTGCGTAGGCGTGCCGACAATCGCGCCGAATTCCACTTCAAGATCAAGCCATTGCGATGGTCCCAATCGGGGCGGGGCATCCGCATCCGGACGGGTCTGGCCCAAGGGGCGATGCAGGTCCGTGCCGGACACCACCACCGTCGAGCACCGCCCGTTATAGGCGATCGGCATATGCGGCCAGTTTGGCGTCAAGGCATTGGCCGCGCCGCGCAAGATCGCGCCGGAATTCAAGGCATGTTGGCGACCGGCAAAGAAATCGGTGAAACCGGTCACGTCGATCGGCAGATGCAGATCGACCTGCGCCAGATCGAACAAAACCTCGCGGTGAAGGATGGGATTATCGCGCAATGCGCCATCGCCGTCTTGGGCGAAAAGCGCGCCAAGGCGTGCGCGCATCTGCGCCCAGATCGTGGGGCCCTTGCTCATGAAAGCATTCAGGCTTGTCTGGTCGAAGCCTTGCGCTTCAATCAGCCCTGCGCGTTCCAGTGCTGCCAGATCGGCAAGCTGATCGCCAATGGCCACAGCGCAGCGCGGTCTATCGCCGCCCATCGAGAACACCCCATAGGGCAAATTTGCCAAGGGAAAATCGCAACTGGGGCGATTGGCCCCGGCTATCCATGACGAATGCATTCCAGCCCTCCCAAGCCGTTCATCCAGCGTCTCCCCATAGGGATAGAATGCCGAGAAATTTTCTCCTGCCCCTGATAGTAACGCGATAACTGCATCCAGTTTTGCGCAATATAGCCACAAATCAAGCAGAAAATAATTGACTACTGCATAATTCGTATACACTTTGAAAAAACACCGTCGAACCCCCCTGTGCGTCTTTTGAGGAGAAGGGCATGGATTTGGGCAGCCGGTTTATGGGAGGAAATGGAATGAGCGTTGAAAAAACGCGGCTGCCGACATGGCTTGCCGCAGCGATATGCCTATGCGCCGCCCCTGCCGTCGCACAGGATCTAGGTGAACCTGTCCCGCCACTGCAACTTGCCTATTACGCGGCCGATATGGGGCCGATGTATGAACAATCAGCGCGGGTCATGTCGGAAGAATGGTCCAAGCTGGGCCTAAGCTTCCAGATGCAGCCGGTGCAGTTTTCGACTTTCATCTCGCAAATCATGGTCGGCGGTGGCTTGGAAGACATGGCCGTCTTTACCGTGGGCGCCGATCCTGATCGCGTGGATCCGACCTATTGGTTGCATGATTTGGGGGCCTGCGGTGCAAGGCGCAACGGGGCGAAATGGTGCGACGAAGCCTATACCGCCATGGTCAAGGGCCAGCGCGAAATCGTCGATCAGAACGAACGCATCAAGGCCGTGCGCGAGGCGCAGCAGCATTTCTATGATGAAATGCCGTGGTGGCCTGCGACCAATACGGTCTACGGCATGGTCTGGAATGCGGATAAATGGGAAAATGTGACCTCGCCGGCGCCGGTTGCAGCCCATGAGGGATTGATCGATCCCTGGCTTTCGGCAAAGCCGCGTACCGATGACCGCTGGTTCGACTGGGCACATTACGAAGATGTCACCAGCTATAACCCCATGGCCGAAGAAGGTGCGGTGGGCTGGCTACGGTTCATCTATGACACCTTTGCGAAGAACAATTCGGCGGGCGAAACCATCCCTTGGGCGGCTTCGGCTTGGGAATTCACCGATCCGACCACCGTCAAGATCACCCTGCGCGAGGGGATGAAATTCCATGACGGCAAGCCGGTCACGGCAGAGGATGCTGTCTTCACCTTCAGCAAGGTGATCGAATTGCAGCCGCCGGCGATGTCGTCGCGCATCGCCAATCTGGCCAGCGCTGAGAAGATTGATGATCTAAGCTTCAACGTGAAGCTGAAAGCGGCCGATGCGTCATTCGTGACGACGGTGTTGCCCTATGCCTTCATCCTGCCTGCACATCTGTGGCAGGATTATACCGGCGATTTCGTGGCGCGGGATGTGATTGCCGATGGCGTTGCCATCGGTTCTGGTCCTTTCAAGTTCAAGACGTGGCGTATCAATGAAATCCACGAGTTGGACGCCAATAAAGACCATTTCCACGCGCCGCAATATGACGGCGTGCGTCGCCTCGCCTTGGGTCAGGCCGATGCGATCCGCTCGGCTATGCTGGCGGGAACCGGCGATATTGCCACCATGGTGCTGCCCGTCGCCACCATGAGCGATATGGCCGAACAGGAGGCCTCGCTCGATTTCCTTGAAATCCCGTCGCATGGTTCGATGCTTGTCTGGCTGAACAACCAAAAGGCGCCTTTCACCGACAAGGCGTTCCGTCAGGCGCTGCGCCAAGCCACTTCGAAAGACCGTGCAGCGATTGAAGGCTGGCTGGGATTTGCGGTGCCCGCGGGCGAAGGTCCGGTCCCGATGCAATTGGGTCAGTGGCATAACAACGAACTTGTGCCGATTGCCTTCGATGTCGAAGCGGCACGCAAGACCTTGGCGGATGCCGGCTATGGTTGGGACAGCGCAGGCCGTCTGCATTACCCCAAGAAGTAAGATCGGCAGTCTTGTGAACGCACCTCCAATCCCCGCCTGACGGGGATTGGCCTCCTGCCCCCTTCTTTTCGCCCCAAGTCAGAGATATTCCCATGCGCGCCTATATCCTTCGGCGACTTGCACAAAGCGTGCTTGTCGTATGGGCGGTCACGACAATCATGTTCTTCATGTTCCGTGTCATGCCCGCAGACCCCACAGCCATTTTGCTGGAACGCGGCATGAGCGAGCAAGCGCGCCTTGCCTTGATGGAGGAATGGGGCCTGACCGGCAGCCTGTGGCAGCAATATACCCGTTATCTGGGCAATCTGCTGACCTTGGATTTTGGCGATAGCTTCCTGTATCGCAAGCCGGTCTGGGAGGTCCTGATCCCGCTGATTATCAACACGCTGTGGGTCGCGGTGCCAGGGCTATTGCTTGGCGCGGGCATCGGGGCGGTGATCGGCACGATGGTGGGCTGGGCCCCGCGGGGCGGCAAGTTGGAACGCGGGGGGATCTTCCTGGCCACCATCATCCGTGGTGTGCCCAATTTCGTGATCGGTATCGCGCTTTTAACGATATTTTCCAGCACCTTGGGTTGGTTTCCGGGCTTTGGCATGGGCGATCCGGGCGAAGCGACTGGCTTTGCGCGCTATTGGAACCTTGATTTCTTCTGGCACCTGACTTTGCCCTTGGTGGCAGTGATCATCTACTTCCTGCCCGAAAACCTTTTGCTGATGCGCTCCGGCGTCGTGGAAAACCGTACCGAAGATTATATCGAATTGATCCGCGCCAAAGGCGTGCCGCAGCACCGCGTCGCCTGGCATGCCGCGCGCAATTCGCTTCTGCCGCTGATCACCTGGCTTTTTCCGGCTTTGGCCGAAACCATTGCCGGCGTGGTGGTGATCGAAATCGTCTTCTCTTGGCCCGGTGTGGGGCGTGAATTGGTGCTGGCGGTCACGCGTCAGGATTATCCGGTCGCCCAAGCCGCCTTCTTCCTTCTGGCCGTGATGATCGTTCTGGCCAATCTGGCTGCGGATTTGGTCTATGGCAAACTTGATCCCCGGGTGGTCTACAAATGAGCCAAGGCAAACCTTCCCATAACGCTTCGAGCCCGCCCGTGCAGGCGATTCAAGGGCGCAGCCTGATTGCCAGCGCGCTGGCTTCGGTCAAGCTGGTGATGAAAGACAGCTTTGCCATGGTGGGGGTGGCGATTGTCCTGCTGTTCATCGTGATCGCCATCGCCGCCCCATGGATCGCGCCGCATGATCCCTTCAAGGCGATGATGACCGAAACCGGCCGTCTGGCCCGCCTGAGGCCGCCCTCATCGGAGTTCTTGCTGGGCACTACGGGCTTTGGCAATGATGTGCTCAGCCAATTCCTGTACGGCTTCCGTGTCGCTTTGGTGGTGGGCTTGGTCGCGGCGATCGCGGTGGGCTTCATCTCGACCGTTTTCGGCATCTTGTCGGGCTATTTCGGCGGCTGGGTGGATGATGTCTTGATGCGCATCACGGATGTGGCGCTGTCGATCCCGACGCTGCCCTTCGCGATTGTGGCCGTGGCGCTGTTGGGGCCGAGTGTGCAAAACATCATCATGGTCATCACCATCTTGTTCTGGCGCAACGGGGCCCGCATCATCCGCTCGGCCGTCTTGACCGAACGCGAACGCATCTATGTCAAATGGGCACGCGCGGCTGGGGCATCGCATTTCCACATTATCATGCGCCATATTCTGCCCAATGTGTTGCGGGTGGTTTTCTTATGGGTCACGATGTCGGTCGCTTTCGCGGTGTTGACCGAAGCGAGCCTTTCTTTCCTTGGTTTGGGCGATCCGACCGTGATCAGCTGGGGCCAGATGCTCAACACCGCCTTTTCGTCCGGCGCGCTGCGCACGGCATGGTGGTGGGTGCTGCCACCCTCGCTCGCTTTGGTGCTGCTGGTATCGGCCCTTTATCTGATTGGCCGCGCTTATGAAGAACAGACCAACCCTCGTCTGAGGAGGCGCTAATGGCTGGATCCTATTTGCATCAAAACCAGATCCAACCGCGTTCTGCTGCGACGAGCCTAGCGCTTGGTCAATTGAACGACCGGCTCGCACAGAAACCAGCGGCGCATCTGGCGGTCGATGGGCTTTCGATCAGCTATAGAACCCAAAAGGGGCTTTATCACGCGGTCGAGGATCTGTCCTTTGAAGTGCCCGCGGCCACCAATCTTGGCCTTGTGGGGGAAAGCGGTTGTGGCAAATCGACGGTGGTGAAAGCCCTGATGGGGCTGTTGCCGCAAGACACCCAGATCAAGGGCCAAGCCCTGCTTGACGGGCGCAATATTCTTGGGCTTGGTGACAAGGGCTTGCAGGATTTCCGCTGGCAGAAGATTTCGCTGATTACTCAGAGCGCGATGAATTCGCTCGATCCGGTATCATGCATCGGCGATCAGATCGTCGAAGCGATCCGCGCTCATGAGAAGGTTTCCAAAGCCGTGGCTTGGGCGCGCGCGGAAGAGATGTTCGCATTGGTGGGCCTGCCTGCGGGGCGTCTGTTTGAATTCCCGCATCAGTTTTCGGGCGGCATGCGGCAGCGCACGGTGATTGCCATGGCCTTGGCGCTGAATGCGGGGCTTTTGTTGGCCGATGAGCCCACAACCGCGCTCGACCCGATCATGCAATCGCAAATCATGAGCCGGATCAAAGGCATACATGCCTATATGCGCCGATCCATGATCTTGGTCACCCATGATATCGCCGTGGTGGCCGAAAGTTGTGAATCCGTGGTGGTGATGTATGCGGGCAAGATGGCCGAAAGCGGGTCGACGCGCGATGTGCTCGAAACCCCGCTCCATCCCTATACAATGGGGTTGCAAAACGCCTTTCCGACCCTGCCGATCCCCGGTCAGCCGCGTCAGCCGCTGATTTCGATCCCCGGCGTGGTGCCCAATCTGTTTGACCCGCCGCAAGGCTGCAGGTTTGCAAGCCGCTGCCCCTTCGCGACCGATCTGTGCAAGACCACCGCGCCGCCGGTCGTCACCCGTGGCGCGCAATCGGCCGCCTGCCATCACACCGCGCGTGCCGAAGAGTTTCGCGCGCGTGCAGCATCCCCGCACACCTGGCGCAACATGAGGGCATCGGCATGAGCGAGCGCATCCATATTCCGCAACAGGCCGCCGCCGTCGTCGAGGCCCGCGATCTGAAGACCCATTTTCAAGGGCGCGCGGGGATCATCCGCGCGCTCTTGGGCGGGAGCCCTGTCGCCATCAAGGCGCTTGATGGCGTCAATTTGAAGATCCGCGAAGGCGAGGTCGTGGGGCTGGTCGGCGAAAGCGGCTGCGGCAAATCCACTTTGGGGATGTCGCTGGTGCGCATGTATCAACCCACCGGCGGCGAAATTCTTTACCGCGGCGAAGATATCACCAAGGTCGAGGGCAAACGGCTGAAGGATTATCGCCGTCAGGCCCAGATCATTTTCCAAGATCCCTATTCATCGCTCAACCCGCGCCTGACCATCGGCCAAGTAATCGAAGAGCCGCTGATCATCCACGGGATCGGGAATGCGGCTGAACGTCGTGCCAAGGTGATCAAGGCGATGGAATTGGTGCGCATCCCGCCTGCCGACAATATCGACCGCTTTCCGTCGGACCTGTCGGGCGGCCAACGCCAAAGGATCGCGATCGCCCGCGCGCTGGTGTTGGAGCCCAAATTCATCGTCGCCGATGAACCGGTGTCGATGCTGGATGTGTCCATTCAGGCCAGCGTGCTGGAACTTTTGGACGAATTGTCCCGCGATCTTGGTCTGGCGGTGCTTTACATTTCGCATGACATCGCGACGGTGGGCTATATCTGCAACCATGTCGCGGTGATGTATCTGGGGCGCATCGTAGAAGAAGGGCGTGCCGAGGATGTGCTGTCACGGCCCATGCATCCCTATACGCAGCGCCTGATGGCGGCAGTGCCGCGCATGAAGGGCGAAGATATTCCCGAGCGCGTCGAATTGAAGGGGGATGTGCCGTCACCGTTGAATATCCCGTCGGGCTGTAGGTTTTCGTCGCGCTGCCCCTATGCCAGCGCGCTGTGCCATGCGGTCGAACCGGCCTTGTCGCTGCATGAAAATGACCAAGGGGTGCGCTGTCACCTTTATGATCTTTCGGCGGCGCATAAACACCCCGATCTGGAACAGCCCAGCCTGTCGCGCATCACCCAGAGCGATGATCTGGGTTCAATGGCGCCGGTGATGGGGTGAAGCATGTATGAATTGGCCTTCACATGGAAGCATCTGGCCTTTGGCGCCAACCGGGCTTTTACTGAAACCTATGGTTTTAGCGGCTCGCAGGGGCTGACCCATTTGGAGGGAGTGTTGCTTACCCCCGCGGGTATCAAAAGTCGTACATTACTGGTCTTCATGCATCCGACATCGACGCTTCAACTGCTGCCTTTGCCGCGCGCGATGGCACAGGCGGGCTATCACGTGCTTTGTGCCGCATCGCGTTATCAAAAGAACGATACCGCCTTGATCATGGAAAATGTGGTGCTGGATCTTGGGGCATGGATCAGGGCCGCGCGCGAAGACTGGGGCTATGACAAGGTGGTACTCTGCGGTTGGAGCGGCGGCGGTTCTTTGGCCATGCTCTATCAATCCCAAGCTGAACGCCCCAGCCTGATCGATACCCCCGCAGGCGATCCGGTGGATATCAAGGGTGCGGAACTGGTGCCTGCGGATGCACTGCTCAGCATCGCGGCGCATTCTTCGCGGGCGCTGCTGTTGAAGGAATGGCTCGACCCTGCGGTGCTTGACGAAGCTGACCCCGACCGGCGCGATCCGGAATTGGATTTGTATCGCGCCGGATACGAGACCATCGCCGAACCCTATACCACTGACTTTATTCAGTCATTTCGCATGGCTCAAGAGGCGCGGATGCAGCGTATCACCACGCGCGCGCTCGAACGGCTAGACGATCTTCGCCGACGTGGTGGCAAGGAAACCGAACGGGTCTTTATCACCCATCGCACTATGGCCGATCCGCGGTTTTTGGACCTAACGATCGACCCCAATGGCCGGGCGCGCAATTGGTGCTATCTGGGGCATCCCGAAACTGTCAACACCGGTCCGGTTGGTCTGGGCCGGATCGCGACCCTGCGCTCTTGGCTATCGCAATGGTCGCCCGATCACAGCCGAGCCGATAGCCTGATCACGGCGCGCGACATTTCTGTGCCTTTCCTTGGTGTCGAATGCGGCGCGGATGATGCGGTGCCCCAACCCCATGCCGCGCGCATCTTCAACGCGGTCGGATCGCGGGACAAAAGCCTTGGGAAGGTGGAAGGGGCCAACCATTATTTCGTGAACCAACCTGCGGAGTTGGCACAGGCCGTGCAGCTGATTGCAAACTGGCTTTCGATGCGTCACTACACGTAAATCTGCGGGAAGAGGGATCCATGGTAAACGAGATCTATAGACAGATCCGCGCCTTGATCGCGGATGGCACCTTTATCGGGGGCGATCCGATCTCGGAAAGCGAATTGGCAGGCCGTTTTGGGGTTAGCCGCACCCCCGTGCGCGAGGCGATGCGACGGCTTGAAGCCGAAGGCCTGATCTTGCGCCAAGCCTATAAGCGCGCGGTGGTGGTGGAAGTCGATCCCGAAGAGGTGCTCCATATCTTTACCGCCCGCGCGGCACTTGAACCCATTGCCGCAGGGCTTGCGAGCGTGGCTGCAGCGCCTGATTTTATCGATGATCTGCGCGCGATGGTGTCTCGGATGGATCATGCCATCCATAATAACGAACCCGATCGGCGCAGCTACCGCGAGTTGAATGCACATTTTCACCGCATGATCTGGCACCGGGGCGGCAATGCTATTTTTGCCGATATCATCCATATCGTGTCCCGAAAACCTGTCGTCAGCCCCACTTTCACCAATTGGACGATGGAAGAGCTGGTCCGCAGCAATCGCCAGCATAGCGATATCGTCGAAGCTATTGCTGTCCAAGACAAAGACTGGGCAGAAGCGGCGATGCGCGCCCATCTGCTCAGCTCGCGTGCAACCTATCGTCGGGTGGGAAGCTTGTCTGCAAAAGCGCGCCTGCGACCATAATAGAGGCGCCCGTGATTGTCGCCCTCCATTGACTGTTGAGTGGGACAAGCATGACACAGTTGACGCTTGCCCAAAGGAGGCGCGACTGTAGCCACCTCATCTATTCAGAAACTCAAGGCAATTCAAAAGCCGAATGGGGCGATAGTGAAGGCTGCGGGTTCAAACCGACATAGGCCGTATATTCGACGATGCTGAATGGTCGGATTTAAAAAAATGCCGCGGGCAAAGAATCCAGAGTGATATCCGATAATGCAATTTTATCGGATGTAAAATTTCAACTGGCAGCGCGGCGCTTTCTGCCAGTTGAAGCATCCCGAGTAGCCTCGACCGGATCTGTCGCTAAGAGCCGAGGCTGTGTGGAAACTCGATTTTGTGATAGGCTTTGGCATGGAGTTGGGGGATCGGCCTGTCAGGTTTCATCGAAGGTGTGGCGCGCGGGCAGACAGTGCTGTTTCCGGATCGGCTTGAGGACCGGATCGATGAGGATCACCTGGTCCGTGTCGTCGATCTCTTCGTCGATAAGCTTGATCTGACAGAGTTGGGGTTCGTGCGCGCCGCCCATGCCCGCACAGGTCGTCCCGGCTATCATCCTGCCGTTCTGCTCAAGCTGTTCATCTACGGTTATCTGAACCGGATCCGCTCGAGCCGAAGGTTGGAGCGCGAAGCTGGCCGCAATGTCGAGCTGATGTGGCTGATGGGGCGCCTCGTTCCCGACCACAAGACCATCGCCGATTCTCGCCGTGACAACGGCCACGGCATCCGCCGCACCTGTGCCCAGTTTGTTGAGCTGTGCCGCCGCATCGGTGTGTTGAAGGGCGCATGTGTTGCCATCGACGGAAGCAAGTTTCGAGCTGTAAATGCCCGCGACCGGAACTTCACCAAGGGCAAGATTGCCAGCCGCATCGCCCATCTGGAGGCGGAGGTCGAACGCTACATCGCCGAGATGGTCCGCGTCGATCGCCAAGAGGACAGTGAGGGTCGGGCCGAGAGGGTCGCGCATCTGGCCAAGCGTTACGGCCGCGTCCGCCAACACATTCCGCATCAGAAGGCCATGGATCGGGCCTTGGCCGATACGCCGGACGGGCAGATATCCCTGACAGATCCTGACGCCCGCGCCATGGCGACCAGCGCTCGGAACAGCCGCCTGGTCGGTTATAATGTCCAGACCGCCGTCGATGCCGAGACGCATCTGATCGTTGCGCATGATGTTACCAACCAAGGCCATGATCGTGATCTTCTGGTGCCAATGGCAAGCGCTGCGAAAGAGGCGCTTCACCGCGACGAGCTGCATGTGCTGGCTGACAAGGGCCTGTATGTGAAAGCTGACTTCGCCTACGAGCCCAATACGGATGTCTATCGCTGCCCTGCCGGGGAGGCACTGACCTATCGCTACACGACCGAAGAAGACGGGCTTGAATTGCGCCGTTACTGGACTGGCGACTGCGGCGATTGCGTGATGAAGATCCATTGCACGACCGGCAAGGAACGGTGGATCACGCGATGGACTCATGAGCACCTGATTGACGCGGCACGCGCCCGACTGATCCGCCCTTCAGAACCGATGACAGTCCGGCGCAGCACCGTCGAGCACCCGTTCGGCACCATCAAGGCTTGGATGGGCACAACCCACTTCCTGACGCGTCGGCTGAGGCACGTGAAGACAGAAATCGCGCTGAACGTCCTCGCCTACAACATCAAGCGGATGGTGGCCCTGATCGGTATCCGTGGCCTGATGGCTGCGGTGAAGGCCTGAAAACGGCTGGCCGAACCGCGCCCGGCCAAAATCTATCGTCCTCCAGAGAAATCACCTCGCTCACTGACACCAGCTGCCCTCACACGCGAGAGTTTCCACACAGCCTAAGCCCATAGCAGTCACTGACAAGGCTTGCTAAGGTACTGGAACCGCGAGTGCGAACTTGTCCTTTGAGAAAGCCGATTATGTCCGAAAATACTTATACAGTCGTCAAACGAACCCCCACGGTTAGCGAGTATATGCAACTTCGCGCCGTGGCAGGCCTGAGCCCATTTTCCGAAGAGGCTGCCGCGAGAGGCCTAGTTGGCACAGTCTTTGCCATCGTGCTGGAGCAGGGAGATCGCGTCGTGGGGATGGGCAGGCTGATCGGAGATGGTGGGTGCTTTTTCCAGATCGTGGATATCGCCGTGAACCCTTCGGATCAGGGTCTGGGGCTGGGCAAGACGATCATGCGAGAGCTTATGGAATTCGTCACCACCCATCTTCCTGCATCAGCCTATGTCAGTCTTATAGCAGACCTACCCGCAAATCAGCTCTACAAAAAGTTCGGCTTCGTCGAGACTGCGCCCCGGTCTGTTGGGATGGCTCGCCGAGCGCGGTAGCCACATGTCTGCTGCGTCCCGCATAACAGGCGGTGACTGGAAACTTATCGCGCATAATATAGGGCCGAAAGGTTGCGGCGCTTTCGGCCAGATACAGCGGCCCAGTCTGGAGGTGAGTGACCTCAACTCGGTAGGCCGATAGCTTTCATACTATACCGCATTGCCGTATAGTGTGAAACTATGCAGACCGTAATTCAAACCTCCGTCTTTCTAGCCCAAGCAAGGCGATCCGGCCTGAGCGACGCAGAGGTTCAGGAGATTGTGGCTGTCATTGCCGCAGACCCCGCGGCCGGGGCGATCATGGCGGGAACAGGCGGTGCACGCAAACTACGTCATGCGCGGGAAGGTCAGGGGAAAGGCGGCGGCTACTGAACCATCCACTCCTTCGGTGGTGGTGATATTCCGGTGTTTGCCCTTGCGATCTACGGCACGAGCGAGAAGGGCAACCTATCGAAAACGGAACGCAATGAGCTGGCTGCCATTCCCCCGAGGCTGGCGGAGGCCTACAAGGCAAGAAAGGAAAAACCATGAGCTTTGGATCGGACCTGATCGCCAGTGCGAAGGACGCGCTGGCAATTGCTGAAGGGCGCCAAGAACCTGCCGCAGTATTCGTGCCGGAAAGCATTGATGTGGCCGCAATCCGCAAGCGTCGGAAGCTGTCGCAAGCTGCGTTTGCAAAACGTTATGGCCTCTCTGAAGGCACAATCAAAGACTGGGAGCAAAAGCGCCGCCAGCCCGATAGGGCCGCGATGCTCTTCCTCAAGGTCATCGATCAGGCTCCGGATAGGGTGGCACGGGCTATTCGGGCGTGAGATCGGACGATCTGCAGAACCAATGCCGAGGGTCAGCTTCGTCAGTAAAGCAGATGTCCGATGCAATTTTATCAGATATGACGCATCAGCTGGCGAGGCGGCGCTTTCTGCCAGCTGATGCGTCATGACAGGCCTTGACCGGTTTCATCGCAAAGAGCCTGTTGCTAACGCTCGCGGAAAGTCAGGCAAGATCCTTTTGCATCTTGTAACGCTTCAGGACGATGCCTTTCCGCTCTACATGCTCCTCTTCTACCACGACCCAGCCGTGCTTTAGGAAGAAGGGAAGTGCAACCAAGCTGGCCTCGGTTGTGAGTTGTGTCGCTCCGTGGTCTTTGGCCCAATCTTCTGCTGCGTTTAGGAGGGTTCCGCCTACGCCCCTGCCGCTCGCTGAGGGTAGCACAAACGCCAGATCGACATATCCTGTCCGGTCGATAGTAATGAATCCAATCGGTTCGCCGTCCGTTTCCGCGACAAAACCGCCAAGTGCTTCGACCCGCGCTTTCCAGCGATCAAGGTCAATAGCGTCTCCGCCCCAAGCAA
>DALYSR010000100.1:0-13694 GCA_031991825.1 Paracoccaceae bacterium | reverse complement strand
CCGCATTTCGACCGTTTCGAATATGTCGCGGGGATTTCGGGGATCGCGGGCAATCTGCAAAGTTCCATCCGAGTTGGCGGCGATCCCGTTGAAGCGCCCCGCACGCAGCCCTATCCGATGCCGCCCGTGCCCGAAACATGGACAACGTCAAATTCGCCCAAGCCGCGCGCAATCTGGGCTATCACCCCTTCCCGCGCCCCGCGGCCATCGCATCGACCTCTTATGTCAATGAATACGGCATGCAGATGGGCGCCTGCATTTTCTGCGGTTTTTGCTGCTGTCGGGCATCGGCCACCCCTAAGGTCGCGCAACCGGCGGGTGGGGGTGACGGGCAAGACCTACGGCTATCAGATCTCCGGATCGACTTCGATGTTCTTCGAAGGCGAACATTTCACTCCCTTCGTCGGCACTGAATCGAACGCGCAGGTTATCGACGATTTCGGCATGAACAACAATGACTTCGGCGCGCTGGGATTGATCGGCGGGGCCTTTTTATCCTCAGCCCAGGCCAATGGCCAGCCGATGCGGTCTATAAGGTCCGCCACGGCAGGCCGCTGTTGCGCATCACCTATGACTGGCACCCCAATGATTTGCGCCAGAACGAATTTTTGCAAGGAAAGATCGAAGAAATCGCGCGAGTGCTGGCACCCGATCACATGAGTCCATTCTTCAAAGGCAGCGGCGCGCGTTTCGATATCCCGCCCTATCAGACCACCCCTACCACCGGCGGGACAATCATTGGCGATCATGCCGCCACCGGTGTCGTGAACCGCTATCTGCAGCCTTCGACACCCATAACCGCTTCGTCATGGGCGCGGGCGCCTTCATCCGGAACACGCAATATAACCCCACCGGTATCGTCGGCGCCTTGGCCTATTGGTCGGCTGCCGCGATCCGCTCCGATTAGCTGCGCAACCCGCGCCCTTTGGTCTAAGGAGGCGATGATGCGACGTTTACTCAGATCTATTGCCGCCCTGGTGGTGATCGGCGCGGCCTTTTGTGCAGCCCGCCTGCACAGCCGCTCGCCCAAGACTGGCAACCGCCCGAAGGGGCTGGCGCATATGCGATGCGGGCGGGGGATTGCATGGCGCGCCCTACCACCGATGGCGGGGCCGCTTTCGCAGGTGGCCACCCGATCGAAAGCCCGCTGGGCGTGATCTATACCAGCAATATCACCCCAGACCCCGATACCGGCATCGGCGGCATCGATGCCCATGGCCCGCAGCTTTATCCGGCCGCCCTATGAAAACTACCGCCTGTTGAGCAAGCCGGACATCCGCGCGCTTTATGCCTATTTCATGACCGAAGTGGCCCCGTGGCCCATCAGGTGCCCGTGCCCGAACTGCCCTTTCCCTTCGACCAGCGCTGGGGCCTGCGCGCGCTGAATTGGCTGCTGTTGCCCCATGTCTGGGCCACCGCGCCACTATGGGCGAGGCGCGGTTGGATCGCTGGCAATATCTGGTCGACGGCCCCGGCCATTGTGCGGCCTGCCACAGCCCGCGCGGCTTTTATTTGGGCCAAAAGGGCATCACCCGCGACCATCGCGATTATCTGACCGGCGGCCATATCGCGGGCTGGGACGCGCCACCGCTGCGGGGGCTGGATAGCACGATCAAGGCGTGGGTTCTGCCGGATCTGGCGGGTTTCCTGTCCACCGCTCGCAACAGCCATGTCACCGCCAATGGCGAAATGGCCTTGGTGGTCGAAGTGCCCAACCCCTAGTCCGGCGATCCCGTGATCTTGTCCAGCACGGGGTTGCCGATCATGTAATGTTCGAACAAGGCGCCGCCGATATGGGCAAGGATCACCAGCGTTACCGCCCACCGCCCCAGCTCGTGCAATTCGGCCATACCGGGACTGGGCAGCACCCATGCCAGAATGCCCAGCAGAGCCATCAGGACCACGGCCAGATATAACATCATATGCGCGAGCGTCGCGATCTTATGCAACCACGGCGGGATCATATCGGGCACGGGATGGTCCTTGGCGCGCAGGCGCAGGAATATCCGCGCGATCAGGAACAGCAGGATCACCCCGCCGGAAACCATATGGAACATCGCCGAGATTTCCGCGGGCCAGAGCCCCGCATCCGCCATCAAACGCTGGCGAAACGCCATGCGGATATCGCCGTTGAACAGGAACTGCGCCAGAATAAGCCCCGCCGTCAGCCAATGCAGTGCGATCTGCATCGGCGTGTAGCGCCCTGCGGCGCGGCGGGTTTTACGGTGCGGGGGCTTGGGGGCGTCTGATGCTTGCATGCAGGCATAAGCCGCAATGCCGCCAAGTGTTCCCGCGCCTGATGACGGCGCTGTCACCCTGTGCTTAAACGCCGTCAGCCCGCTTGCAGCAGCATCAGGCTTTGCCCGCCAAGGGTCAGGTTCTGGCTGAAAATCCGGTCTTCGGCAGGGGCGGTGCTGTCCCATAGGGCCAGCCAGTCGCCAGATGGCAACGTAAATTCCACCTCATCGCTTGCGTTCAACAGCATCAGCAGCGCCGGATGGTCACGGCGCAGGATCTGCAATCCGACCGCGCGGGCCTGCGCATCCTCCCAATGTTCGGGCGTCATCTGCCCGCCCGAGGGATGCAACCACAGCGCGCCATGGCTGTCGTCATCACGCAGGAAATCGGCCGATGCCAGCGCCAGATCCTTACGCAGTGCGATCAGGGCCGACAGATCCTTGGACAGATCGAAGGGCGCCTTGTCCCAATCCATCCAACTGATCGCATTATCCTGCGCATAGGCGTTGTTGTTGCCCTGTTGCGAGCGGCCCCGTTCATCCCCCGCCTGCCACATCGGCACCCCTTGCGACAACAGAAGGCTGGCCATCATCGCACGGATCCGGCGCAGCCGCGCCGCTTCGCGATCGGGATCAAGGCTGGGGCCGTCTTCGCCGAAATTATCGGAATGGTTGTTGTCATGGCCGTCTTGCCCCCCCTCGCCATTGGCATCGTTCAGGGGATGAGCATAGGCGCAAAGATCATACAGCGTGAAGCCGTCATGCGCGGTCAGGAAATTGATCGAACTGGTGGCGGGCCTGCGGTCATGGTCGAACTGGACCGGCGATCCCAACAGGCGTTGCGACAGACGCGGCAGCATGCCTTTGTCGCCTTTCCAGAAGCGGCGCAGATCGTCGCGGCATTTGTCGTTCCATTCGCGGAAGGGCCAAGGGAAGCCGCCCAGCTGATAGCCGCCATCGGCGATATCCCACGGCTCGGCGATCAGTTTGACCTTGGCCAGCACCGGATCCTGACAGATCGCGGCCAGAAACGCGCCGCGCTGGTCAAAGCCCTGCGGCCCGCGCCCCAAGGTCGATGCCAGATCGAAGCGGAAGCCGTCGACCCCCATCTGCTGCACCCAATAGCGCAGGCTATCCATCACCATGCGCAAGACCATCGGATGCGCCAGGTTCAAGGCATTGCCGGTGCCGGTGGTGTCGAAACAATGCCGCCGGTCTTCGGCCAGCATGTAATAGCTGGCGTTATCAATCCCGCGAAACGATAGGGTCGGCCCCAACTCGCTGCCTTCGGCGGTGTGGTTATAGACCACGTCAAGGATCACCTCGATCCCCGCGTCATGCAGGCGGTCGATGGCATCGCGAAATTCGGCCAATTGGCCGGTCGACAAATAGGGCCGGTGCGGCGCGAAGAAGGACAGGGTGTTATAGCCCCAGTAATTGGTCAGCCCCTTGTCGGTCAGGCTTTGGTCGGTGAAAAACCCTTGCACCGGCAGCAGTTCCAAAGTGCTGATCCCCAGCGATTTCAGATAATCCACCACTTTAGGGTGACCCAAAGCCGCAAAACTGCCGCGCATAGTGTCGGGCAAGGCGGGATGGGTCTGGGTCAGGCCCTTCAGATGCGCCTCATAGATCACCACATCGTTCCAGTCATGGCGCGGCGGGGCATGGCGCAGGGCAGGCAGGTTCCAGTCGCAGACCACCGCATGGGGCATGAAGGGAGCGGAATCGCGCAGGCTGATCGTCAGATCATCGGCCTCAAGATCATGGCCGAACAATGCCGCATCCCAGATCAGATCGCCCGCCGTCTGGCAGGCATAGGGGTCGAGCAACAGCTTTGCCGGATTGAAACGATGGCCGTCCTGCGGCGCCCAAGGCCCATGCACGCGGTAGCCATAGCGCTGCCCCGCCTGCACCTGCGGCAGATAGCCATACCAGATGCCGCCTTCGGCTTGCGGCAGGTCTTGGCGGAAAACCTCGGCCGTGCCGGAGGCGTCGAACAGGATCAATTCCACCCGCGTCGCATGATCGGAAAACAACGCGAAACTGGTGCCATCCGCGCTGAGGCTGGCCCCAAGGCGGGCGGGCGGGCCGATGCCAAGGTCAAAGGCAAAGTCGAACTTGGCGGTCATGCAATGGCTCCTGAAATAGCGGGCGTAAAATATGTGACGCGGCAAAGCGGGGCATCGCCGCAACCCCTGCGGCTATAAGGTCCGGCGGCAGGGGATCGTTCCATGGGGATGGGCTTTTAAGCTTGCACCAAAGGAACATCGGCCACGGGACCGGATTGTCCGCCACAAGGCTTACGATACTCCACAAGAACGGCTTGTCCATGTCGCAATCAGATGCAGAATTCCGCCCCGACTTTCCCAAGCCCCCCTTTCCCCCGCAAACCAAGAGCCGCCCAGCAGATGCGCCACCGCGCCCTGATCATGGCGAGGCCACATGGCGCGGTGCGGGCCGATTGGACGGCCGCCTCGCGCTGATCCGTGCCGCTGGGCGCAGGGTCAAATTGCTGCTCGGTGATATCGGCAGCGCGCGCCATTGCCGCGAGATCGCTGCCGAAACCGCCCTGCAGTTCGGACGGGTCGACATCTTGGTCAATAACGCCGCCCATCAGCGCCATTTCGACGCCATCGAAGATATCGACGACGAGGAATGGCGCCGCACCTTCGATGTGAACCTGTATGCGATCTTCTATCTGGTGAAGGCCTGCCTGCCCTTCATGAAAGCGGGCGGTTCGATCATCAGCACCGCATCCAACCCTGCCGACACGCCCAATCCCAGCCTGCCGACCTAGGCCATCACCACGGGCGCGATCCAGACTCTGACGGCGGGTCTGGCCAAATGCTGGTGGAACGATCAATCCGCGTCAATTGCGTGGCCCCCGGTCCGGTCTGGACACCGCTGATCCCCGCCAGCCTGCCCAGCGAGGATGTCGAAAACTGCGGGGCCGAATATCCGATGAAACGCCCCGCCCAACCCGTCGAATTGGCAGGCGCCTATGTGATGCTGGCCGAACCGGTCTCAAGCTATATCTCGGGGGCGACCATTGCCGTGACAGGGGGCAAGCCGTTGTTATGATTTAACACCCCAAGGCGTATCCCTGTGATGAGCAGGCACCGGCAATCCTGCCGTCATCACGCCATCCACAGCCGTTTTCCGCCGATCACGGGAAATCAGCGCCTAAGGCGGGATCATTTGGCCGTCACAAAGATTGGTCCTGCATGACATTCGCGCCGTACGTGGTGCCTAATCAGGAGAAACCGATGGATCATTCGAAACATACCCGCCTGCAGCCCTCCGAGCTGACCAGCGACATCCTTAGCGGTGCGACCATCTATGGCCCGGGCGAAGAAAAAATCGGCACCGTCGCCCATGTGCATGGCATGGGTGAATCCAGTCAGGTCATCGTCGATGTCGGCGGCTTCTTGGGGATCGGCGCGAAACCCGTGGCGATCAACAGCCGCGAGCTGGATTTCATGCGCGATGAAAGCGGTACCGTCCATGCCCTGACCTCGTGGAGCAAGGGGCAATTGGAAGCTCTGCCCGAACATCACCACTAAATCGGGCACAAGCTGTCTTACATGAAGTGAAGGGGCCGCGGTTTCATCCGCGCCCCCCTTTTGTCATCAAGTGCCTCCCGCCATCCACCGGCCCAAGGGGGCCGGATCCTCCGTGGTGAAGACCGGCAAGGCATCCAACCCATCGCGCGCCACAGCCATATCGACAGGGGTTTCGGGCCAGCCGCACGATCAGGGTTTCAGCACCACCTTCGTCCATTCGTTCTGATTGTCACGGAAGTTCTTATAGGCCAGCGGCGCATCATCCAAAGGCAGCCGATGCGAGATCAGGAAGGTCGTGTCGATCTCGCGGGCCAGCACCTTTTTCAACAAGGGTTTGATATAGGCCTGCACATGGGTCTGACCGCTGGCGCGCGTCAGAGCCTTCTCCATGATCGCGCCCAGCGGGAATTTATCGGCAAAGCCGCCATAGACACCGATACCCTGCCCCCTTTACGCACCGCCATGATCGCCATGCGCAAGGCATGGGCGCGGTCCATCGTCGGCAGCAGCTTTTGCTTGGCAAGGTCCAAGGCCGTGTCGACGCGCAGATCATGCTTTCCATGCCAGAGGACGGCCCGCATCATGCAACCTCGTGTTTTGCGGCCCTTGCCTCGGGCTGGGGGCGGGAGATGGCGATTTCGCCGGTTTCGGCCAGCATGCGCAGCCGAGGTAGCGCCATGCGGCAGTCCTCATCCTAGCGGGCCGCCCAAGGAGGCACCGCTATAAGGCTTGAACCGCCGATCGGGGGGATTGTTCCTGACGAAAATTATAGGCTGGGCCTTGCTTAGGGAAATTGCACCTGCATTTTCAAGGCGCCCGCGGGCGGCTTGCCGCGCAAGACCTGCGCCATCTCGTCCAAGGTTAACACATGGGAAATCAAGCGGCGCGCAATGGGGCCGATGCGCGTCAGCATCTTTATTGCCGCAGGCAGATCGGGATCGTTCAGCGAATGCGTGCCATAGGCTGAAATCTGGCGGCGGAACATCTCGAAGGGCGACAGCGCAATGGTTTGATCCGCCGGACAGACGCCGAAGAACAACAGATGCCCACCATTTCGCGCATATGCAATCAAGGCCCCCGCAACATCCGCGCGCCCCGTCGCATCGACCACCAGATCGCAGGACAGCCGCAAAGCATCAAGGCGCTCTTCGGCCACATCATAGGCCTCAAAGCCGAAGCTGCCCGCGAAATCCCGCCGCGCCGGATCGGGATCGCAGAGCATAACCCGCCCGACGCCCTGATCTTGCAATGCCAAGGCCATCAGCATTCCCATCGGCCCCGCGCCGAAAATCAGCGCCGTCCGGATGGTGCCTTGCGCCAAGGGATGCGCCAAGGGGCTAAGCCCGTTCAGCACACAGCCCAAAGGTTCGCCCAAAGCCGCGATATCGAAGGGCAATGTGCCGATATCCACCAGACGATCCGCGCGCAGCACGCAATATTCGGCAAAGCCGCCGTCTTGGGTCACGCCATAAGCCCCCAAGGCGGAACACAGATTGATCCGCCCGTTCCGGCAGGCATCGCATGATCCGCAGCCCAAATTCGGGCTGACTGCCACGCGCGCGCCGATTTCCCACCCCGCGACGCCTGAACCCAAGGCATGGATTTCCCCTGCAAATTCATGACACGGGATCAAGGGGAAGGCCTGCGCGCCATAATTGCCGCGCAGGATTTCATAATCGGTATGGCATAGCCCCGCCGCGCGCAGGCGCAGCAGCACTTCGCCCTGCTGGGGGGATGGCAGATCGGCGCTGGCGCAGTCGACCTGCCCGCCGCTTTGGAACCGGATCGCCTGCATCACTTTGCGCCCAGATAGCGTCGCATCGCAGCCTCAACCCCAACGGCCCAGACCTCGGCAAGGGCTGCGGCAAAGCCACTGCGGAAGGCGTCATTGCGCGCCAGATCGCCGTAAAGATCACCCTGTTGCAGCCAGGCCTGTGGATCGACGCGCGCCTCTTGGGCCAAGGCCGTCAAGCGGTCCCAATCGGGATCGTTCGGTTCGATCACTTGTCCCGCTTCATCGATGCCCGCGCAATAGCGCGCCCACATCGCATGGGCCAAGATCAAGCCATCGGCAGGCAAGCCCCGCGCCAAGGCATCGCGGATCGACGGCAGGATGAATTTCGGCTGCCGGTTCGATCCGTCAAGGCACAGCCTGCGCACCGTATCCGCGACTTCCGGATTAGAGAAACGACCCAAGATCAAAGCCTTATATTCGGCCAGATCGGTTTGCGGCACCGGCGGCACCAGCGGGATGATTTCCGTGGTTTCAATCTTGTCAAGGAAAGCGCGGATGGTCGGATCGGCCATCGCCTCATGCACGTAATGGATGCCCTTCAAGCCGCCCGCATAGGCGATGATCGCATGACCGCCATTCAGGATGCGGATTTTCATCATCTCGAAGGCATGGACCTGATCGGTGAAGGTCACGCCCAAGCCTTCAAAGGGCGGTCGGCCTGCGGGGAAGCGGTCTTCGATCACCCATTGGCGGAAGGGCTCGCAGGTGACGGGCACCGGATCATCGCCAAGGCCGAAACTGGCCGCGATTTCGCGCTCGCGCGGGCCGGTGGCGGGGGTGATGCGGTCGACCATGGCATTGGGGAAGGCCACATGACCTTCGATCCACGCGGCAAGTTCGGGGTCCGAAAGCCGCGCCAGACCCACCACGGCGTCACGCGTCACATCGCCATTGCCGGGCAGGTTGTCGCAAGACATCACCGTAAAGGGCATCTCGCCCGCCGCCCGCCTTTGCCGCAAAGCCGCGACAATCGCGCCGAAGGCCGTCGCAGGCGCCGCAGGATTATTGCCATCCGCCACGATATCGGGATGGCGCGGATCGAACTGCCCCGAGGCCGGATCAACGTAATATCCCCCTTCGGTCACGGTCAAAGACACGATCCGGATATCGCCTTGCGCCATCCTTGCGATCAGGCTGTGGTTATCCGCATCGACCGGCAGGAAATCGATCATCGCCCCGATCCGACGGGCGGATTTTCCGGCCGGATCAAGTTCGATCACCGTCGACAGGTAATCCTGCGCGGCCAAGGCATCGCGCATCCGCGCGTCCGTAGCCCGCACGCCCGCGCCGATGATCGCCCAATCATGGGCCAGCCCCTTAGACATCAGATCGTCAAGATAGACCGCCAAATGGGCGCGGTGGAAATTGCCGACGCCGATATGGACGATCCCCGCGCGAAGCCCCGCACGGGTCTGGGGATCAAGCAAGGTCACAGCTTTTTGCATCACATCACGCCAACCAATTGCCGCCATCGACCCCATAGGTCTGGGCCACCACATAATCCGCATCCGAACTTGCCAAGAAGATCGCCATGCCGGTCAGATCGGATGCGACACCCATCCGTCCGAAAGGCACCGACTTGCCGACCATCGCCTTCTTCTCGCCGGGCTTCAGGCCCTCGAATTTGGCGAAATGCGCATCGACGCCATCCCAATGGTCGCCATCCACCACACCGGGCGCGATGGCATTGACGTTGATGCCATGCTTGATCAGACCCAGTCCCGCGCTTTGGGTCATGCTGATGACCGCCGCTTTGGAAGCGCAATAGACCGCCACCAGCGGCTCGCCGCGACGGCCCGCTTGGCTGGCCATATTGATGATCTTACCGCCTTGGCCGCGGGCGATCATATGTTTGGCGGCCGCCTGCATGCAGAACAAGGTGCCGGTGGTATTGACCGCCATGACACGGTCGTAATCGGCGCGGCTGATCTCTTCGATCGGCGCGGCGGTGAACAGGGCCGCATTGTTGATCAGGATATCCAGCTTGCCCATGATCTTGATCGCCTCGGCAAAACCCGCATCAATGCTGGCCTGATCGGTCACATCCATCTGCAGCCCGTAAGCGCCCGCGCCCAAAGACTGCGCTGCAGCCGTCACGGCATCTTTGTTGATATCCGCCAAGACCACCTGCGCCCCCTCGGCCAGATAGGCACGCGCGAATTCCAAGCCGATACCACGCGCGGCGCCCGTGATCAGCGCGCATTTCCCCTGTAGCCTCATGTGATCGAAATCCCTTGTTGGTCGAATTTATGGATATGTCCGGTGCGCGGCGCGATGCGGATCGGATCGCCGCGCCGGATCGCCAGATCGCCACCCACGCGCAGGTTCAACTCGCCCGCCGTTTCGGTGGTGATTTTCAGATAGGTGTCGGACCCCAGATGTTCGGCCAAGCCCACCACGCCTTGCCAGCCGCCGTGCCCCACCACATCCAGATGTTCGGGACGTATGCCGATGGTGGCCGCGCCCAAAGCCTGTGCCTCGGGACCGGTCACGAAATTCATCCGCGGGCTGCCGATGAAGCCTGCCACGAATTGATTGGCGGGGCGGGCGTAAAGTTCCATCGGGCTGCCGACCTGTTCGATGCGTCCGGCATTCAGCACCACGATCTTGCTGGCCATGGTCATCGCTTCGACCTGATCATGGGTCACATAGATCATCGTGGTCTTCAGGATCTGATGCAGTTCGGTAATTTCCTGCCGCATCGTGACGCGCAACGCGGCATCCAGATTGGACAAAGGTTCGTCGAATAAAAACGCGGTGGGCGCGCGGACAATCGCCCGACCAATCGCCACCCGCTGCCGTTGACCGCCCGACAACTGGCCCGGACGACGATCCAGATAGGCGCTCAGGTTCAAGACCCGTGCGGCTTCTTCGACCTTTCGATCCACCTCGGCCTGCGGCAGGCCCGCCATTTTCAACGGGAAGGCGATGTTCTTGCGCACCGTCATATGCGGATAAAGCGCATAGGATTGGAACACCATCGCAAGGCCGCGCGCAGCGGGGGCCACCGTGCTCATATCCTTGCCATCGATCTGGATGCGCCCGCCCGAGATATCCTCCAAGCCCGCGATCAGCCGCAAAAGCGTGGATTTGCCGCAACCCGACGGGCCGACAAAGACCACGAATTCGCCATCCTCGATCGACAGGTCGATCCCCGGGATCACCGCCAATTCGCCGAAGGTCTTGCTGACATTGTGAAGTGTGATTTCACCCATGACTGGCCTCATTTCACCGCGCCGAAGGTCAGGCCGCGGACAAGTTGTTTCTGGCTGAACCAGCCCAAGATCAGGATCGGCGCGATGGCCATGGTCGATGCCGCCGACAGCTTGGCATAGAACAGGCCTTCGGGACTGGAGAAGCTGGCGATGAATTGCGTCAGCGGTGCCGCCCGCGATGTGGTCAACTGCAGGGTCCAGAACGCCTCGTTCCACGCAAGGATCACGTTCAGCAGCAAGGTCGATGCGATCCCCGGCAGCGCCATCGGCGTCAGCACATACAGGATTTCGCCCTTCAAGCTGGCCCCGTCCATCCGCGCGGCTTCCAGAATATCGACCGGAATTTCACGGAAATAGGTATATAGCATCCAGATCACGATCGGCAGATTGATCAGCGTCATCACGATCACCAGACCGATCCGACTGTCCAAAAGCCCCGTATCGCGGAACAACAGATAGATCGGCACCAAAACGCCCACCGCCGGCATCATCTTGGTGGACAGCATCCACATCAGCAGATCCTTGGTCCGCTTTGCAGGCTGGAAGGCCATCGCCCAAGCCGCAGGGATCGCGATCACCAAGGCCACCAAGGTCGACCCCACAGCGATGATCACCGAATTCATGAAGTGCCGCCCATAGTTGGACCTTCCCTGCACCTCGGCATAGCCCGCCGTCGTCCAATCCGAGAACAGGATTTGCAGCGGCGTCTTGATCGCATCACCTTCGGAACGGAAGCTCAGCAGGATCGTCCAAGCAATCGGCAGGAAGATCAGCAATGCGATGGTCCATGCGCAGATCGTCACGATCATCTTGCGCGAATTTGAGCGATGTCTTGCCATGGCTTTCTCCTCAGCTATCGAGGTTCTTGCCGATCACCCGCATCAGGAAGATCGCCACGATATTGGCCAGAATGACCGCGATCACCCCGCCTGCCGCCCCGCCGCCCACATCAAAGGCCAATAGCGATTGCGAATAGACAAGGTAGGGCAGATTGGTCGATGCATTGCCCGGACCGCCATTGGTGGTCACCAAAATCTCGGCGAAAACCGACAGCAGGAAGATCGTCTCGATCAGGATCACCACGGTGATCGCACGGGTCAGATGCGGCACGACCAGATGGATGAAGCGGCTGAAGGGGCCTGCCCCGTCCATTTCGGCGGCCTCCATCCTTTCGCTGTCCAGCGATTGCAAGGAGGTGAGCAGGATTAGGGTCGCGAAAGGCAGCCAGCTCCAGGCGACGATCACGATGATCGAAGCCAGCGGCGCCTGCGCAAAGAAATCAAAGGGTTGAAGCCCGAAGGCCCGCGCCAAATGGGCGAACATGCCATTGACCGGATGGAAGAAGAAGTTCTTCCAGACCAGCGCCGCCACCGTCGGCATCACGAAGAAGGGCGCGATCACCAGCACCCTGACGATGCCGCGACCATAGAAATCAAGGTTCAGCAACAGCGCCAGACCTGTGCCGCCGACCACCGTGATCGCCAGCACACCCGCCAGCAGGATCAAGGTGTTGCTCAGCGCGGGCCAAAAGGCGGGCTGGTTGATGAAGTAGTAATAATTGTCGAAACCGGTCCAGCTTTCCATGCCCGGCATCAGCAGGTTATAGCGCAGGAAGCTGAAATAGATCGTCATGCCCAAAGGCACGATCATCCACAATAGCAACAAGATAACGGCAGGCGATACCATAAGTCTGGCAAGCCCGCGCGCCTGGGCAGTGGCCATGACACGACCCCTCTCTCAGGAATACGGCATTAAGGAAGATCTCGAACGAGCGAAGAGGATCGCGGCCGCTTCAGGCCGCGATCCTGAGATGCTTACTTGATATAGCCCGAACGGGTCATTTCCGTGGTGGCATAATCCTGCGAGGCTTTCAGCGCCGCCTCGACCGTGGATTGTCCGGCCAAAGCCGATGCGATCTGCTGGCCGACAAAGGTGCCGATCGCTTGGAATTCCGGAATGGCCGCATATTGGATGCCGGTATAGGGCACCGGATCCTTGGTCGGCTTCGAGGTATCTACCGATTCCAGCGCCGCAAGAACCGTTGCCGCGAAAGGTGCTGCTTGCTGATAGTCCGGCAAAGCATAGGTGGATTTGCGCGTGCCCGGCGGCAAAGCGACCCAACCCTCGGATTTACCGACGGTTTGGATATAGTCTTTCGAGGTCGCCCAAGCGATGAAGGACTTCGCCGCATCGCCCTTGGTGGAACTCGCAGGGATCGCAAGGTTCCATGTCCAGAACCAGGACGAGCCCGCAGGCGTTACCGCTTGCGGCGCGGCGGTGAAGGCGGTCTTATCCGCAACCTGGCTTTGGGCCGGATCGAAGACACGGCCAGCCGCCGAAGTGGCATCGATCCAGATCGCGCATTTACCGGTCTGGAACAAAGCCTGATTTTCGTTGAAGCCGTTGTTGGTCGCACCGGGCGGGCCGTAATCGGTCATCAATTGCACGTAATCGGTGATCGCGGCTTTCCAGGCCTCGCTGTCAAGCTGCGGCTTCCAATCCATGTTAAACCATTGACCACCATAGGTATTTACCATGGTGCTCAGGAAGGCCATATTCTCGCCCCAGCCCGGCTTGCCGCGCAAGCAGATGCCGTATTGCTCTTTCGACTTGTCGGTCAAAGCGGCGGCGATCTTCTTGATATCGTCATAGCTTGGCTGTTCCGGCATGGTCAGGCCCGCCGCTTCCACCAGATCCTTGCGATACATGGTGAAGGAACTTTCGCCATAGAAGGGCGCTGCCATCAGCTTGCCGTCGATGGTCAGCGCATTGGCGACCGAAGGTATCAGATCGGCATAATCATAGGCGGCATCGAAATCGTCCAGCGGCATCAGCCAGCCCTGCTTGCCCCAGATCGGCGTCTCGTAAGAGCCGATGGTCAACA
>DALYSR010000099.1:0-13726 GCA_031991825.1 Paracoccaceae bacterium | reverse complement strand
TGAGGCATTCAAATTAGCAGCATGAACTGAGCAGAAACCGCTAGGTCATTACATCACCTTGGACTACCTTCACCGGAACATGTTGTTAGGCAACTGGGGCCGATACTACAGTGAATTGGCTGCGTCATGGCTGTGGGTTGTCGTCGCGGGCGGGGTTGCGCTGTGGGTGACGGGTCCAGCGCGTCGCAGGGCCGTTAAAGATATGCCCAAACCTCAGCGCCAGCGTTGGATGCACTCGACACTCGGTGTGATTGCGGGTGTTGTCATGGTTTTCCTGTCGGTAACCGGCCTCACCTGGTCGCAACAAGCTGGCGCAAGGATCGATGCGCTCAGAGCAACTGTTGGATGGACAACGCCTTCTGTTAGCCTCGCCTTGCCCGAGGTCCAGGACCACGCCCATATGGACCATTCAGGCCATAGCGAGCAGCTAGGCCATGATGCTCATGCCGATCATGGAATAGATCTCACAATCCGTGAGGATAGAGCGTCAGAGCTCGACACCGTTCTTCAGGTAGCGCGAGAAGCGGGCATTGACTCGCCCTATACCGAAATACGGCTTCCCAAGCCGGAGCAAGCCTGGAGCATCCGCGAATACGACCGCAGCTGGCCGACGCAGGTAGACAGTCTGGCACTCGATCCAAATACGCTCGAAGTCACCAGCCGCGCGGATTTCGAAACTTTTGGGCTGGTAGCCAAGCTCGTCCGCTGGGGCATTGATGCGCATATGGGCGTCCTGTTTGGCATCCCCAATCAGATCATGATGGCCTTGGTGGCAGCGGCTCTTATGGTCGTGATCGCCTATGGCTACATGATTTGGTGGCAACGTCGCCCCCGCAAGGTAGAGCCGCTCCGCCAAAGCTGGGCACGTCTCCCGATGGCACAAAAAGTGCTGTGGGGGGTGATTGGTGCGGGCCTTGGATGGGCTTTGCCCACCTTGGGCATCAGTCTCATGGCTTTTATTGTGATCGACCTGCTCCGTAGCAGATCGCAAGCCGAAGGAAAAATTCTCCAGCAACTGGGAGACTAAGCCGGCGCCATTCCTGCATAATGTCTCATGCGTGTCGTGTTGGCCTGAAGCTGTCACTAACAACCTCAGGCCAAAGGCATTCCCAGCAAACTGGGTTCTGAGTGTGAGCGGAATGGCTAGTAACGGTTCAAACCACCCATGCGGGTCTGGCGCTTTCCTGTGCTTATGTTTTGCACAAAGCGTCGGCCCGCCACCTGAAGATAAGTATCCGATACGCCCCGATTATGCCGCCTAGGCGCAATCGAGGTTGAACGGGTCCTGCGCAAAGCACAGGCAATCGGCAACCAAGAAGGCGCCATATCCTGATCAGCATCGAGAATGTCAGCGGTTCTCGCTGTAAAGACAGGCGAAGCGACACCAAGGGCGCCAACCGTCTAGAAGTTGGATCCGGCACCGATAACCGCAGCGGGATTGGCGAAAATGATCTCCTGACCAACGGTGAGGGCATGATGCGCTGACGGATGCGGTGTCCGCCATTATCCCGATCCGCTCGGCGATCTGGTTGCTCACGCAAATCTGGGAGGCGTGGCGCAAGTCATAGAAAAATGCTCCCCGCAATAAAAATTCGAGGAGCGTTTTAAATAGGTAAAGTAAGTGAGGTATCAAATTAAGCGCATTAAATCATGATCTCAACATATTCGCAATAGAAAATATATACTAAGTAATGCATTCCTAAGTATGGGTAACTTACTTCCCGCCGCTCTGCGGCCAATCATGCCACTGCTCGTCGCGGGGCCTCTTCATTTTCAGGAGAACCCCAAAATAGCCAAGTCCACTTTCCGGCATACCTTGCACATGTCCTCGCCTTTGAGGGCGGGTAGGCGGACCACCCGAAAGACCCAAGTGGGGCGCCAATCTCAGCATGATCCCTGCCTTGCTGGCGGGATATGTCAGATATAATGCTGCAATCTATGCCCTGACCATCGCTATGCAGGCCGTGATGATTGCGATTTTAGCAAGATTTGCCATGAACACGTCTATCGGCTCATGCAGGCGCCTACCCTGTTTTGGAGCAAATTTAGCCCGTCGCGAGCTAGTCGCAGTATGTGCCTAACTCCTGTCCGATATCTTCATTCTTCTTTGAGCTGAAACCGCAAGAATATCTGGATGTTGTCGGTCAGGTTGATGGTAAAAGCCGCGAGAGCTTGCGGTGGGCAATCAGTCATGGGCGCGCGAGGATGATCTACTGGCCTTGACCGATAACGTTAGCCCACTAATTTGAAAGGCTCATGACAAGGAGCGCTGTTGGCGCTTCGCATTTGACCCTTAGGGAGACGGCACTTCGATGAAGTCGATACTCTTATTTGCACTCTGGGTGCCAATCGCCGTTGCCGCTTGCGCCCCCCCCACCACCACCGACACCGGAGCGAGCAAAGATACTTGCGGGGCGGTGCCGCTGCAAAATTTGGTTGGAAGCCCCGCCACATTGGTCACCTCGCTCAAGCGGGAAAATCCGGTGCGTGTGATAGCGCCAGGCCAGATGGTTACGCTGGATTACCGATCTGAGCGTATCAACGTCGAGACCGATGCAAAAGGTAACGTTGTACGCATTACCTGCGGATGAGCCATCATTGTGGTCCAAGTCCGGCAGAACACCCCTTGTTGCGGCAACAGCAAGCACAAAAGCAGCACAACCGAATGCGATGCGCGCCAAAATCAGCGGTGGCAACGGGGATACGATCCGTTAAGCGGGGTCGTTCATCGGGTGGGGTATGGCGGCACTATATTCCGTGCATATCAAAGCCGCTCTGTCGCAGTCAGCCCGAGCCGAATAAAAACGACCCCAAGCCTTTGCTTGGGGTCGTCGGAGGTCAATAGTGATCGAAGATTACTTTGCCGCCGTCACTTCGATTTCCACCAGCCACGCCGGATTGACCAAAGCCTCGACGATCATGGTCGAGCGTGCCGGCAGGTTCGGCTGCGCTTCGGTGCCGAAGAACTGGGTGTAGCCTTCCATAAATCCTTTGAAATCAGCCGCTTCGCCTTCCGGAGCAACCAGATAGACCTGCATCTTGACCACATCGCCCATGGTGATGCCGATGTCGGTCAGCGCGGTATTGATGGTTTCCAGAACCGAAACGGTTTGGGTTTTGGTGTCGCCGAAGGATTCGACCGATCCTTTGGGTGCCGCTTCATTGGTGACCTTCGGGGTCATGCCCGAGATGTAATAGGTCTTGGCCGTCGCCGGAACTTCAACCGCACGGGCGATCGGGAAGGTCGAGTTCGGGGTCTTGTGACGTACGATTTCGCCTTCGGCCATAGCCGCAAAGGGAACAGCAGCAAGAACGGCGCCGAGGATGAGTTTACGCATGATATATTCCTTTTGTATCAGTTGGTTGGTGAGGCGCTTACTTGCGCGCCTCAGCCACTTGTTCTGCGGTCGCAGGCGCTTCGGTGAAGCCGTTGAATTCGCCACGGATATAGTTGACGACTTCTGCGATCTGGGCGTCATCCAGCACGCCCTTCAGCGGCGGCATGCCTTTTTGACCATGCAGGACGACATGGATCGGGAAGTCTGCGGCAGCCATATTGTCGTTCTTGGCCAGCGCCGGATAGGCCCCTGCACCCGAAGCACCTACACCGCCCTCTTGATGGCAGGCCACGCAGATCGCGTTATAGATCGCTTCGCCCGATTTCTGGGTAAGCTTCGTGCTAGAGGCAAAAAGCTCGGCATCTTGCGCCAGCGCAGGCGTGGTGGCGACCATTGCCGCCAGCAGTGCTACGGCTTTGATTTTGATCATAGCTTTCATTTTATTAGCCTTTCACCACATGCGCGTGCAGACGCTCGGTTGCATCCAAAGCCGACAGAATTGCGCCTTCCTGCCATGCACCCAGATAGGAAATATGCTCGCCCGCCATCAGCGTGCGGCCGTCCATTTTGCAGGCGTTTTGATACTGCGCGTCTTTGTCTTTCCAGATGCCGTAGCAGCCCAAGATCCAGCTTTGACGGTGCCAGGCGACAGCGACGCCCGATTTGAATTCATCGCGATATTGCGGGTGGATTTTGGACCCGTATTCCAGCGTTTTCTCGATGCGCTGTTCCGGCGACAAGGCATTGAACTGATAAGCGGAAGCGCCCCAGCAATAGCCACCGAGCAGCACGCCCGATCCCGTTTTGAAGTAATCGTTCGACGGGTAGGAAATCTGCGAAATCGGCAGGTCGGTATAGGTGATGCCGCCATAGATATGCTCATCTTCTTCCCAGAAGCGGCGCTTGAATTCGAGGCCTGCTTTGAAGGACGAAGCGTAATACATCGAGTCGATGATGTCGGTCATTTCGCCCGAGAAGTCGTGGTCGATCTGGCCCAGCACCGAGAAGGGGATTGTGCAGATGCAGAAGTCGGCTTTGACGATGGTTTCCGCGCCGCCGTTGACCGCGTCGACATAGGCCGCTTCAACACCCTCGGCCGAGTTGCGGATGCGCACAACCTTGGCGTTATAGGTGATCATCTCTTTGGTTTCGCGTTCGAAGGCTTTGGCGATCAGATCCATGCCGCCTTTGGGCTGGAAAATGGTCGATTGGTGGTCGATCGAGAAGCCGGTGGTGATCTGGTTCCACATGCCGGAGTTCAGGATATCGACCAGTTTGTTGACCGGCGATGGGACGGGTTTGCCGTCCACGCCACCGCCTGCCGGTTTGGCATAGCCACGATAATCGGACGAGGCTTTGCCTTCTACATAATTGTAATCATTATCCAACATGCCATAGCGCTTCAGCGATGCCAGCAGCTTCTCAGCATCGGCTTCGGTGACCAGCTCGTCCAGCTTGTGCTGGTTGACCGCTTTCGCCAGCAGCTCCGAGATGCCGCCACGGTAATCCGATTCGATTTCCTTGAAGCGTTGCGGCTTGCCCTCGAAGGCGTCTTTGCGGTGCAGATAGGCGTTGAAATTGATCTGGATGAACGGCTCCAGCTCGACGCCGAAACGTTTGCAGTAATCCAAAACCGCATAGTGATCCGACGGGATGCGCCACGGGCCGGGGTTGATGTAATTGCCGTCGTCGAAGGTGCAGTGCTGGTCGGCACTGCCGAATTCGGTGACCACATCACCGCCACGGATCGACCAGCAACGGCCGCCAGCTTTTTCGCGGTACTCAAGGATCTGAACTTTATAGCCTGCCGCGCGCAGCTCATAAGCGGCAGTCATGCCCGCCAGACCCGCGCCCAGGATCAGCACCGATGCACCTTTTGCATCGCCTTCCAGCTTCAAGCGGCCGGTATAGGGAGAGGGTTGGGCAAGCCCCATTTCAGTCATCGCGGAATACATGACGGCAGCACCGGCTACCGATCCGATCATGCCAAGCAGGCCGCGGCGTGTCAGGCCATTTTGTTCGATATTCACTTTATGCCCCTGATATTTCCAAGCTTCTGGAAAGGCGCGCACCATATTTTCGCTTACCCTTCGTAAGCTTAGGCCTAGAGGCCCGTTTTTCTTTGAGCGAGGGGCGACGAAAGTGCCAAGGGCGTGAAATCGTAAATCTGATTAAACTTTCCGCGAAAATGAACCCGTAAGATTTGACTGTGGGCCATTCTGTAACGGATAAGTTACTCGGCAAAGGGCGGCAGCGCCAACCAGCTCACCATCCGCTTCCGCTACAAGCACATGCAGCCATGGGTTTTCGTCTGAAATATCGCGGATAAGGTAGTCCGCCCATCGCACACCAAGGTCGTCACATTTGGAAATGCCTCTGGCCTTATATATCACGCCTGATTGGTATCTGGCTGGGGTCAGGCCGAAATGTGCTGGCACTACCCGCGATTTGCTGGACCACGTGGTTTCGTCCGCCCCTGCTCTCGTAGCACTCGCCGAACTGCTAAGAGCGGTATGATTGTCACTTCCAAATGAGGCGATTGCGCCAAAAATTCGCTGATACGCTGCTCAAATTGTACCCGCGTAATAGGCCGACCTTGAGGCAGGGTGGCTTCCAACCTTCCCCGCCTTCAAGATCATACCGCCAGCCTCCAACACCAGATTGATCCTGTCGGGACGCTTGCACCATTTGACCCTGCAGCGTCATCCGCGACGAATTGGTAAGTGACAACCCACAAATATATTATATTTTCAATATGTCACGCTGCCAAGCTGGCCAAATCGATCTGATAGCCCGCTTCCAGCAACAAGCCGTAAAGGGCGGCGAAGCCTTCGGTGGATGACAGGACCTCGCCTTTGCCTTGGCGCAGGAAATCTTCGGCCTTTGTTGCGAAAGCGATGGCGCAATCGGTTTCGGGGTCTGATCCCGGTCGATAGGCGCCGATCCGCGCCAGATCCTCGATATCGGCATAGCGCGCCAAGGCACGACGCGCATAGGTCATCACCCCCGCCTCGACCTTGGTATGGCAATGCGGCAGCATCCGCGACACCGATTTGGCGATATTGATCGCCGGATAGCGCCCGCCTTCGGCAATCTTGCGATCAAGGATAAGGTGGCCGTCAAGAATACCGCGCACGGCATCGGCCACCGGCTCGTTCATGTCATCGCCATCCACTAAAACGGTATAGATCGCGGTAATATCGCCCTGCCCTTCCTTGCCGGGGCCAGAGCGTTCCAGCAGCTTCGGCAGCTCCGCGAAGACCGTCGGCGTATAGCCCCGCGTCGCCGGCGGCTCGCCGGCTGACAGCCCGATTTCACGCTGCGCCATGGCGAAACGGGTCACGCTGTCCAGCATCAAAAGCACGTGGCGGCCCTGATCGCGGAAATATTCGGCCACCGTCGTCGCCGTCCACGCCGCCTGCCGACGCGCCAAAGGCGGCAGATCGGATGTCGCCACGATCAGGCAGCAGCGCGCCATGCCTTCGGGACCAAGATCGCGCTGGATGAAATCCTGCACCTCACGCCCACGTTCCCCCACCAGGCCGATGACGATCACTTCGGCGTTGCTGTGGCGCGACAGCATTGCCATCAAGGTCGATTTTCCAACGCCCGAGCCTGCGAAAACCCCCATCCTCTGCCCACGGCACAAAGGCGCGAAGATATCCAAAGCCTTGATGCCGCTTTCCAATTTTTCGCCCACACGGCGACGTTCAAAGGCATTGGGCGGCAAGGATCGCATCATATAGCCCTGCGGCCCCGAAATCAGCGCGCGATTGTCCAAGGCAGCGCCAAAGGGGTCGATGACGCGGCCAAGCCATGATGTATCGGGGAAGATCTCTTGCCCGCCGGACAAAAGCCGCACCGGATCGCCCGCGCGCACCCCGTCCCAAGATCCGAACGGCAGGATCTGCACCCCGTCGGGACGGATGCCGACAACCTCACCGCGTACACGCCCTGCCACCTCGACATGATCACCCAAGGATGCGGCCTTGCGCAGCCCCTCGGCGCGCAACTCCATCCCGTTGATCGAAATCACCTGGCCATGCACCTGCATGTCGGGCGTATCACGCAATGCGCCGCCGACCTGCGCAAGCAGGCTGGGTTCCAGTTTCGGCAATGAAGGCGCGTGCATGGGCATAACCTGAGGCAATTGGGACGACGGCTGGTTTACACTTGTTTAGATATGAATAGGAAGTATATTGCCACATGAATTACAAGGATAGATGGAATGGCCTTTAACACTGATGCCCCGCGCGGGTTGACGCTGTTTCAGCTTGCCTCGGCAAGGATGGACTGGCTTAGCGCGCGCCAGAAAACCGTCGCAACCAATATCGCCAATGCCGATACGCCGGATTTCCGCGCGAAAGACGTCACCTCTTTCGAAGATTTCCTGACCTCGGGCCGCACGCAGGAACGCGAAGCCGAAAGCGCTTGGGACCAAAGCCTTGATGGCAACCGCGTTGTTTTGGAAGAACAAATGCTGATGGCGACCGAAACGGAAGAAAGCCACCGCTTGGCCGCGCGGCTCTATCGCAAGGGTCACGACCTGATTTCGATGGCAGCAAGCAAATGAACGATCCGCTCAAATCCGTAGGCCTTGCCGCCCAATCCGGTATGCGTGCGCAAGCGCAGCGCCTGAAGATCGTGGCCGAAAACATGGCCAATGCCGATAGCACCGCGACCGTCGCGGGCGGCGATCCCTATCGCCGCAAGGTCGTAACCTTCGAGACCATGGTTGATCGCGCCACGGGGGCGGAAATGGTCAAGGTCGGTCGTATCGCCACCGATAACGCGCCGTTCAACCTGATGCATGATCCCGCCCATCCGGCAGCCGATGCCAGTGGCAATGTCAAACGCGCCAATGTCGAACCCATTATCGAAATGGCCAATATGCGCGAAGCCTCGCGCAGCTATGAGGCCAATTTGAACATGGTGGAAACCGGTCGCCGGATGCGCAGCCAACTTCTGGATATGCTGGGATAATCTATGGACAGCTCGCTCTCGCCGATTTCGGCATCCAAAGCCTATCAGACCGCCAAGAAGCTGCAGGTGGCCGATGTGCCGCGGGTGGAAATCCGCCTGCCGGTCGACCGCCCCAGCTTCTCGCAACTGTTGGAAAACACGGCGAAAGAAACCGTGCAGACCATCCGTCAGGGCGAAGCTGCCGCCGTGGCTGGCCTGCAGGGCAATATGCCCGTGCAAAAGGTGGTCGAGGCCACTTTGGCGATGGAATCCGCGCTGAAGGTGACGGTGGCTTTGCGCGACCGCGTGGTCGATGCCTATCAAGAAGTCCTGCGGATGAGCGTCTAATATGGATCAGGCCGACATCTACCAGATCATCACCATGACGCTGCGCGCGATGCTGATCGCCGCAGCCCCTGTCATGCTGGTGGCTTTGGTGGTCGGCCTTGCCATTTCGCTGTTCCAAGCGCTGACCCAAATCCAAGAGATGACGCTGACCTTCGTGCCGAAGATCATTGCCATCATCATCACCTTGGGCCTGTCTTTGCCCTTCATGTTCGCGACCCTGTCCGGTCTGACCGACCAGATCTTCGATTTGATCGCCACAGGCCGCTCATGACGGCGCGCCGATGATGAGGGCGGTGATTGCCGCTGCAGCTTGGCTCTTCTTGGCCAATGGGGCCCATGCATGGACTTGGCTGCAAGCCCCAGTGGCAGAGCCCGACAGCCTGCCCTTGATCGACGAGGAACCCGCGCCGCAAGCGCGCCCTGCCGCTTCGGGCTATGGCGCCTGTATCGCCGCGATCCTGCAGGCGCAGCAACGCTATGATATTCCGGACAACCTTCTGCTGGCGATCGGCCTGCAGGAAGCCGGATGGAGCGGCCCGCAGGGCCTGACCATCTGGCCCTATTCGGTCAATGCCGCTGGCGAAGGCCGCCGCTTCAACTCGCGTTTCGAAGCCGAAGCTTACATCGCCAATAAACGGGCGCAGGGGATCAATTCGATCGATATCGGCTGCCTGCAGATCAACCAGCTTTGGCATCCGGATGCGTTTCGCAGCCTGTCGCATGGCTTTGATCCGGCGAACAATGTCGATTACGCCGCCCGCTTCTTGCGCGATCTTTATGATGAAAGCGGCGATTGGTGGCTGGCAGCAGGGCGCTATCATTCGCGATCCGACGGGCCACAAGCGGTCTATCTTTCGCAGCTTAAACGCAATCAGCAGGTGGCGAACCAGCGTCTGCCGCGCTTTCTTGCCTTGGCGCAGGGGGCCGAACTTGGTCCCTTGGACGATTACGCCATGCTTGCGGCACCGCCAGAGCCGAATTATCGCACCTCCGGCCCGATCTGGGGTGCCTATATCGCCGGAGACGATGGCGCGCAGCGCACGCTGTATTCGAACAGCGATATCGAACCCGTCCTGCCAAATTTCCTTTCGCCGGAGACCTAAGCAATGGCTTTGCCCCAGCGCCGCGCCGCTTCCAAGCCGAGCACCTCAGCCCTCAGCAATTTCGACTGGAGCGCCCTGGCCGCAAGGTTCACCGCCAATCGCGACGTGGGCTTTGCCATCGGCATCATGACGATTCTGGCGGTGCTTTTCGTGCCGCTGCCAGCGATCTTGCTGGATATCGGTCTGGCTTTGTCCTTTGCGGCTTCCGTTTTGGTGCTGATGGTCGCGCTTTGGGTGAAAAAGCCGCTAGAGTTCAACTCTTTCCCGACGCTTTTGCTGATGGTCACCATGCTGCGGCTGGCGTTGAACATCGCGTCATCGCGGTTAATCCTGTCCGAAGGTCACACCGGCACCGACGCTGCGGGCGGCGTGATCGAAGGCATCGCCTATTTCGTCGTGGGGGGTGATTTCATCATCGGCACGGTGATTTTCATCATCCTCGTCACGATCAACTTCATCGTGATCACCAAAGGCTCGACCCGTATCGCCGAGGTCGCCGCCCGCTTCTCGCTGGATGCGATGCCGGGCAAGCAGATGGCGATTGATGCCGATCTTGGCGCAGGCGCGATCGATGATGTCGAAGCCAGCCGCCGCCGCAAGGAAGTCGAAGAGGAAAGCGGCTTCTTCGGTGCGATGGATGGTGCGGCGAAATTCGTGCGCGGCGATGCGGTGGCCGGTATCATCATCACGATCATCAATGTTGTCGGCGGTATCTTGATCGGCACCATGCGCCATGGGCTTGATATCTCGACCGCGCTGCAGAATTACACCGTGCTGACCATCGGCGACGGCTTAGTGACGCAAATTCCGGCGCTGATCGTATCGCTCGCGGCCGGTCTGATCGTGACCAAGGGCGGCACCGAAGGCGCGGCCAACGAGGCGGTGATCCGGCAATTGGGGGCCTCGTCCAAGGCGCTTTATATGTCGGCGGCGATTGTGTTCCTGTTCGGTCTGTTGCCGGGCTTCCCGCTGCTGATCTTCAGCGTGATCGCGGTCGTGCTGGCCGCTTTGGCCTATTTGTCCGAGCGCAATGCCAAGGATGCTTTGGCCAAGGAAGACGCCGATCAGCAGGCCAGCAGTGCCAAGGAAAAGGCCGCGAATGACGATCCGGCCGAGTTAATGAAGATCGACGCCTTGCGCCTTGAACTGGGTTCGGCGCTGGTGCCGCTGATCGGGGCGATGGATGCGGCGCTTCCGGGCAAGGTCAAATCCTTGCGCAACCTGTTTGCCACCGAATTCGGCTTCCTGCTGCCGCCGGTGCGGATCAAGGACAATGCTGACCTGCCGTCTTGCGCTTATGCGGTGATCATCCAAGGCGTCGAAGCGGCCCGCGGCGAATTGCGTCCCGCCATGCGTCTGGCCATCGATCCCGCCAACGAGGCCCCCGATATACCCGGCGAACGGGTCAAAGAGCCGACCTTCGGGCTGAATGCCTTTTGGGTCGATAATGCCAGCGTCACGCGGGTTGAAGCGCGCGGGCTGACCGTGGTTGACGGCGAATCTGTCGTGATCACCCATATGACCGAAATCATCAAAGACCACCTGCCCGAAATGCTTAGCTTCGGGGCGACGACCGAATTGGTCAAAGGCTTGGACCGCGATTACCAGAAACTGATCGCGGACATCCCCAATCCCGCGCCGATCATCCTGACCCAACATGTGCTGCAAAGCCTGCTGGGCGAAAGGGTGTCGATCCGCAACCTGCCGTTGATCGCCGAAGCCTTGGCCGAAGCCGCTGCCGCGTCGAAAAACGTGGGCTTCATCACCGAACATGTGCGCAAAAAGCTGGCCAATCAGATCTGCCGCTCCTTGGAAGATGAAACGGGCTATATCCGTATCATCTCGCTGGGGGGGCAGTGGGAAGGCGAATTCGCAGCCGCCACCAAGGTCAATGGCGATGAGGTTAGCTTCCTGATGTCGCCCGCACGGGTGCAGGACTTCGTGGCGGCGGCGCGGGCTGAGCTGCAAAAATTCGCGCAACGGGACGAATGGCCCGCGCTTTTGGTCGCGCCGGAAGTGCGCCCCATCGTGCGCTCGATGATCGAACGGGTCAGCCCAATGACCCAAGTGATTTCGCATAATGAAATCCACCGCAAAGCGCGGTTGCGCACTGTGGCCACGATCGGAAACTGACCGCAATGGACTGGACGCTCGGCTTTCAGGCGCAGGCCACGGCGGCGATTGTGGTCTTCGCGCGGCTTGGCACGGCCTTGATGTACCTACCGGGTTTTGGCGATGTGGCCGTGCCGCAGCGGCATCGCTTGGCGCTGGGGATGATCCTGTCGCTGGGGTTGATGCAGGCGGTGCCGGTGGTGCTGCCCGATACGCCGGTTCTGCTGGTGCTTCTTTTGGCGCAAGAGGCGCTGGTCGGGCTGTATCTGGGGCTTGGCGCAAGGTTGTTCTTCATGGCCTTGCATTATCTGGGCGGGCTGATCGCTTTTGTAAGTTCCCTGACCAATGCTTTGGCGCAGGGCAGTTCGGACTACCAAGGATCAACCGTGGTGACGACGCTGCTCATGGTCGGTGGTACGGCGCTGCTGTTTGCCACCGACAGCCATCATCTGATGATCCGCGGGCTGTTCCTTAGCTATGACGCTTTGCCCCCCGCTTTGGTCCCCCTGTCCGACATGGCGCATGAGGTGGCAAAGCTGGCCACCCGCAGCCTTTACATCGCCATGCTGATCGGTGCGCCGTTCTTTGTCCTATCGGTGCTGATGAACCTTGGGTTGGGTCTGGCCAACCGGATCATGCCCAATATGCCGATCTTCATGGTGGCGGGGCCTGCGACGATCATGCTGGGCTTGGGCCTATTGTATTTCGTTCATGAACCGATGCTGCGCTATTTCCTTGACCAATATGCCGATTTCTTCCTGACGTTCCGGCCCTGAGCGCATAATGAGCGATACCGACGACAAGAGTTCAAAAACCGAAGAGCCGACCGAGCGCAAGCTAAGTCGCGCGCGTGAAAAGGGCGACAGCTATACCACCAAGGAACCGGGGCATCTGCTGGCCTATCTGGGCCTTTTGGCGGTCGTGGCAGTGGTATTTCCCGTGGTGTTGCCCAAGGCGCTGGCGGGATTTTCGGCTTTTGTCGAAACATCGGGGCAGATCTCGATCGACTCGCCGCAGGATCTGGCCAATGTCCTGATGACCATGACGCTGAATGCGGCGACGGTCCTGCTGCCAAGCATGGCGGTGTTTCTGCTGGGGGCGATCATTTCGATCATCGCCTCGGGCCCCTTCATTGTTTCGGCCAAAAGGCTGGCCCCGAAACCCAGCAAACTAAACCCCTTTGCCGGCATCAAGCGGCTGGTTTCGGTGGATAATCTGATCGAATTTGCCAAAAGCCTGATCAAGCTGGGACTGATTGCGACTTTATGCATGCTATCCTTGCGCCAAACATTGGACGCATTGATGCCGGGCGCGATCATGCTGCCGGAAACGCTGCTGGGATTCATCAGTGAAGGCGCGATGAAAAGCCTGATCTGGGTCTGCGCCATGATGCTGCCCTTGGTGGTCTTCGACCTGTTCTGGAAGCGCTTCAACTGGATGAAAAAGCAGCGAATGACCAAGAAAGAGGTCAAGGACGAACATAAGGACAGCGATGGCGATCCGCATATTCGTGCCCGCCGCCATCAGATCCGCCAGCAACGCGTGCGCCAACAGCTAACCTCCTCGGTGCCACGTGCAACGGTGGTGATCACCAACCCCACCCATTATGCGGTGGCGTTGAAATATGAACGCGGCATCGATATGGCCCCGGTCTGCGTGGCCAAGGGCGCCGATCTGATAGCGCTGCGCATCCGCGAACTGGCCTTGGAACACGAAGTTACCGTGATCGAAAGCCCGCCTTTGGCCCGCGCTTTGCATGCCAAAGTCGAGGTCGACGATATGATCCCCGAAGAACATTGGGCGGCGGTGGCGGAGTTGGTGGGCTATGTCATGGACCTGCGCCGCCGCGTTAAACGCAAGCTG
>DALYSR010000098.1:6215-13843 GCA_031991825.1 Paracoccaceae bacterium | reverse complement strand
CAACACCCGTGCCATCCGCTTTCACACGAACCTTCACGTTATAGTCGATCACGCGTTTGATGGGCACCAAGATCTTCATTGGTGGGATACTCCAGTTAGGGGCAGGACAATCAGAACCTTACAGGCCAGCCTTGCAACGGCTGGCGCGACAGTCAGGCGGCAGGCTCTGCTTGTCCGGAAGGGAGAGGGCTGCGCGCGAAGGATCGCCTCGCGCGCAGAAGGTCAGGATTATTCGATGACGCGCGCGCCGCCGACCTCTGCGCCCGAGGGGTGCAGGCCGTATGTTTCCAAGGCTTTGGCAATGGCGCCATCGGCACGATATGCCTCAAGGCTTGCGTCGACCGCATCGCCCAGACCTGTGTTTTCCTTGGGCAGAAGGAAAGAGGTCTGGGTCGGATTGATGGTCGCTTTGAAACGCTCGTCGGGTTGCATCAGCTTGACTTGGATGTCTTTGCCCGCATTCAAAAGAACCGCCGCGCCATAGCCTTCCAATGCGGCATCGATGCGGCCTGCTTGCAGGTCTTGCGCCAGATTGAGCGAGGAGGGATAGGTGCTGGTGCTGTCGAAATTGTCTTCCATTTCCAGAACCCAGTCATAGCCTTCGACGGTGCCGGTGCGCAGCTCGGCGATCTGCTCGGCAGTGTCAAAGCCCTCTTTCGAGGCGATGGCCAATTGGTCCAGATAGACCGGGGTCGACAGGCGCACGGTGCGATCACGCGCGGCGGTGCGGTAGAAGCCGCCCAAAGCCACATCCGCGCGGCCCGATTGGATGGCGGAAACCGCACCCGGATAGGTGAAGATTTCATAGCTGACGCTCAGGCAGTTTTCTTCGGCAAAGCGCGTGAGGATATCGCCATCAATGCCGGAAATCGCCCCATTCAACTCTTGCGAATAGGGCGGGGTATTGGTCAGGGCGACGGTCAGCTTGCCCGCGCTGATCGTGTCGAAGCTATGTGCCGGTGCGCAGGCCTGAGCAGCACCTGCTGCCATGGTTGCGGCGACGACAGCGGCGAAAGCGATTTTGGTTTTCATTTTTCAGTCTCCTCGTTGGATTTTTCAGGGCTCATTTCTGAACGAGATGCGCGCCCATACGTTTTTCGGTGAAAGACACCAGCCAGCCCGCCGGAATGGTGACCATCAGATAGAAAATCCCTGCCAGAACAAGCACATCCAGATACATGAAGGTGGCGGCGCCGACGCGGTAGGCCCGTCCCAGAAGTTCGGGGATGGCGATGGTGTAGGTCAGCGCCGTGGCTTGGAAGATCTGGATCGCAAAGCCCAGCAATGCGGGCACCGCGATCAGCACGCCCTGCGGGATCACCACATAGCGCAGGATATCGCCATGGGTCATGCCAAGCGCCTGACCTGCCTCAACCTCGCCCTTGGGCACGGCATTCAGACCGGCGCGCAGGATTTCCGAGGTATAGGCGGCGGTCGTCAGCGCCAAGGCGATGATGCCGGAGATCAGCGCGCTGACGCTTAGACCTGCCGACGGCAGACCGTAATAGACCATCTGCAGCATCACCAGGATCGGCGCGCCGCGCCCGATCTCGACCAAGACCACCGCCACCGAACGCACCAGCTTATGGCGCGCCTCCGACAGCAGCGCGAAGATCAGACCCAGCGGCAGGCCGAAGAGCAGCGAGAAGCCCGCGATCTTCAGCGATCCCATCAAGCCCTTCCAAAGCTGCGGCGACCACTGCACCCAGTTCGACAAAAGCTCGTTCATTTGCTCACCTTTGCGCGCAGTTTCTTGTCCATGACGCGGGCAAACCATGCGACGGGGACGGACAGGCCGATGTAGAGCACACCTGCCAGAACGAAGGGCATGAAGCCGCCGCCTGCCGCTTGGGCCTCTTGGCCTGCGAACATCATGATGTCGCGCACGCCCACGGTGGAGGCGACAGCGGTATCTTTCAGCATGGAGACAAGGAAGGTCGCGAGCGCCGGGATCGACACCCGCAACACCTGCGGCGCGATCACAAAGCGCAGCCCGTCGGTGCCGGTCATGCCCAAGGCCCTGACGGCTTCGTCCTGCCCTTTCGCCACGGCCATGAAGCCGCCGCGATAGATTTCAGAGATATAGGCGGCGCTGATGATGCCGAAGCAGATGATCGCGGCCGCGATGCCGGACAATTTGACACTGCCCGAGCCGATGCCGAAGAACAGGATGAATAGCCAGACGATGGGCGGCACACCGCGCACCACATCGACATAGACCCGCGCCACGACGCGCAGCACCCATTGCTTGGAGCGGCGCATCAGCACCAGCGGCACGCCAAGGATCAGCCCCAGCACGAAGGCGCCCAGAGTAATTCCCACGCTGGCGGGAAGCCCCTTCAGAAGTGAAAGCAGCATATCCAGCATCAGTGGCGATCCAAGATAGCGCGGAAGAAAGTCTGGGTGCGGGCGGTGCGCGGGTTGCGGATCACCTCGTCGGGGGTGCCTTCTTCGATGATCGCGCCCTCGGCCATGACGATGACGCGGTTGGCGACTTCGGCGGCAAAGCCGATTTCATGGGTGACCACGATCATGGTGGTGCCTTCATCGGCCAATTCGCGCATCACGGCCAGCACCTCAAGGCCCAGTTCGGGATCCAAGGCCGAGGTCGGCTCGTCGAACAGCATCACCTGCGGGCCAAGCGCCAAGGCGCGGGCAATCGCGATGCGCTGCTGCTGGCCACCCGACAGACGCGCCGGATATTGGCCCGCCTTTTCCGCCAGCTTGACCCGTTCCAGCAGGGCCATCGCCACATCGGTGGCCTCTTTTTCGCTGCGCCCCAGCACGCGGACCTGCGGCAGGACGATGTTTTTCAGCACCGTCATATGCGGGAACAGATTGAAGCCTTGGAACACCATGCCGGTGGCGCGGCGCAGCTTCAGCAATTCCGCAGGCTTCACACCCTTGGCCACGTCGAATTGCATGCCCGCGATCTGCATGCTGCCCTTGGACGGCGTCTCCAGCATGTTGATCGTGCGCAAAAGCGTGCTTTTGCCCGCGCCCGAGGGGCCGACCATGGCGATCACTTCCTTAGGCTTCACCTCTAGATTGACATGCTTGACAGCATGGTGATGGCCATAATGGACGTTGATGTCTCTGAGGCTCAGGACATGTGATTGATCTGTCATGACGGCTCTCCCCGATAGGTCTTGGTGTTTCAGGTTAGTGGGCCGTGCCGGTGGAGGGCACGTTGCGCGCGGGCGATGGGACCAGCGCTTGGGCTTCGGGGCAGCTTACGGGGGATCCGTGCAAGACCCAATCGGCCGCCGCTTGGCCGATCACGGGGCTGAGCTGGATGCCATAGCCGCCACCGCCACCTGCCGTGATCAGGCCGGTTTCCTTGGCATCGACCAGGCCCACGAAAGGCCGATGGTCCGAGGTGACCGGATAAAGCCCGGCCCAGCCCCGGCCCAGCGATGCGCCCGGCAGTTCGGGGACGCGTTCGAGCAAAAGTTCGGCCAGCTCATAGCGGCTGTCGTCTTCGCATTGATCGTTGTAATTGTCCGGATCTTCCGGCGCCCATGATTTCACGCGGTGGATTTCCGCGATCAATTCGCCGGGTTTTTCATGGCGGAAGTTCAGGCCGCTGCCTTCGCCATTCACCAGATCCATCACCATCGGCATAGTATAGTCCAGCGGCTTATCCAGATGGATGGTCAGCGCTTCATGGCGTTCGGGGCGGATATGCAGGGTTTGGCCGAACATCGCGGCCACTTTGCCCGCCCAAGCGCCTGCGGCATTCACCACCTTGTCGCAGGTGATATCGCCCTTGGTTGTCGACAGCACATATTGGCCGCCCGCGCGGCGCACATCGGTCAGGGCGCAGGCTTGGCGCAGGGTGCCGCCCAAGGCGCGCAGTTTATCGGCCAAGAAATTGCACAGATCATAGGGATCGATAAAGCCGTTGTCGGCACCGAAGATACCGCCTGCCAGCCCATCGGTGCTCAGATGCGGGATCAGGCTTTGCAATTCATCCGCTTGATACAGGCGCGCGCCAAAGCCCGCCTCGGCTTGCAGTCTGACGGAATCCTCGAACAAATCCATCTGCTCTGCCGTGCGCGCAAGACGCAGATAGCCGATTTCATTGATCTTGAAACCCTGCTGCTGCCAGCGGCGGAAGTGGAAGAAGGCATGTTTGCGCAAAGCGATTTCAAAGGGATCGGTGAATTGGGTGCCGATCACGCCGACCGAACGGCCCGAGGATCCCGAGCCAAGGCCATTGGCCTCGATCACGGTCACGCGCGCGCCTTGTTCGGCCAAAAGCACAGCCGTGGTCATGCCGGCCAGACCGCCGCCGATCACACAAACGTTAAGTTTCTCAGTCATTTAAGGCTATTCCGATATGGGGAGCGGGTCTCGCCTTGACACCTTTGGCGATACCCGCATTTGCAAAGGATGCGCGGCACCCTTTGGTGTTATTTCGATGCCGCGATATCCGCGAAACTGGCGTCGATGGCCGCGAGGATGGCTTTCGCATCATCCGTGGTCATCGCCGTCGACAGCGCGAAAAGCCCATAGCTTGCCGCCAGCACGCCGCGGGGCAGCAGGCCCTTGTGCAGCTGGTCCAGCATCTTGCGTTCCGCCGCATCGGCATAGACCGAACGGTAATCCGTCACCGGTTTGGCGGTGAAATGGATCTTGAAGAGCGAGCCGCGACCGACACAGATGCCGGGCAGACCATGTTTGCGCAGGCTGTCATTGGTGCCCGACCGGATCAGCTCGCCGATGGCGTCCAGATGGTCGAAGGCGTCCGGCGTCAGCGCCTTCAAGGTGGCGATACCTGCGGCCATGGTGATCGGGTTTGCGGTGAAAGTGCCGCCATGGGGCAGCGCCGGTTTGCCCTTGCTGGGATCGAACACCGCCATCACATCGGCGCGGCCCGCAATCGCGCCGACCGGATAGCCGCCGCCGATCACCTTGCCCAACACGGTCAGATCGGGAGTAGCCCCCCACAGACCCTGCGCGCCATGATAGGACAGGCGGAAGGAAATCACTTCGTCGAAGATGACCAAGGCGCCTGCCGCGCGGGCCGTATCTTGCATCGCGGCAATGTAATCGGGACGCGCAGGGATCAAACCGGCGCGGTTGGGCATCGGATCGATCAGGATGCCCGCGATATCGCGGCCATGGGCGGCGAAAACGCCCTTCAGCGCGTCGATATCGTTGAAGGGCACCACCAGCACATCGTCCAGAACCCCCTGCGGCGTGCCTTTGGCATAAGCGGTCGAGCGGGCGGCATCGTCATCGCCCCAATTGGCGGGGCTGCTGTCGAGGCTGACTTCGGAATAATCGTAAGACCCGTGATAGCTGCCTTCGATTTTGACGATCTTGGGGCGGCCGGTGAAAGCGCGCGCGGCCTTGATCGCCATCATCACGCCTTCGGTGCCGGAATTGGCGAAACGGACCTGTTCGACCGCGGGCAGGCGTTCGACCAGCATTTCCGCCAGTTCAATCTCGGTTTCGGTCGGCGCACCAAAGGCCGAGCCATGCGGCAATTGCGCGGCCACGGCGGCATTGGTTTGCGGATGGGCATAGCCGTGGATCATCGAGGTGAAGTTATTGATGCAATCGTAATAGACATTGCCATCAACATCCCACATCCGGCAGCCTTCGCCGCGCACGGCATAGACGGGATGGGGCTCCATATAGACGGTCGTACGGGTATTGCCACCGGGCATAACCTTCTTCGCGCGGTCATACAGCGCAGCGGATGCGGGCATATTCAGCATGAGGATCTCTTTCCGCGGCGACGGATGCGCGGGTGTAATGGCGTTGGGGGAGGGGGTGGCAGAGCCGATTGCGGCTCTGCCTGTTGCATGATCCCAGATCAGAGGGTCATGATGGTATGGCTCTGCTCGCGCAGGAATTGCGGCAGGAACCAGACGCCCAGACCGCCTTTGCCGCTGACGCCGGTGCCTTTCCAGCCCGCGAAGGGCTGGCCGCCCGGCCACGCGCCGGTGGTGGCACCCGAGGCGCGGTTGGCATAAAGCACGCCCGCCTCGCAATTGTCCAAGAAGAACTGAACTTCATTGGGGTCTTGCGAGAAGATGCCCGCCGACAGGCCATAGGCAATGTCATTGCCTTCGGCCAAAGCGGCTTCAAGGCTGTCCACTTCGCGCAAAACAACGAAGGGCATGAACAATTCGTCTTTCGACAGGCGCGAGGGCGCGGGCATTTCCACCAAGGCGCCACGGAAGTAGTTCGGGCCGATGTCCAAAGCCTCGCCCCCGAAATGCACGGTGCCTTCAGCGCGGGCTTCCGCCATCGCGGCAGTGAAACGGCCCACGGTTGCCGCGTTATAAAGCGGCCCCATATAGACATCGCGCGCGCGGGTGTCGCCGACTTGTAGCGTCTCGGCGAAAGCCTTGAATTCGGCGATGAATTCTTCTTTCACCGCCTTGTCGACATAGACCACCGAACAGGCGGAACATTTTTGCCCCTGCAAGCCGAAGGCCGAACGCGCAACACCTTGTGCTGCACGTTTCACATCGGCTTTGGCGGTGACATAGGCAGGGTTCTTGCCGCCCATTTCCGCCACAACCGGCTTCATCCACGGGCTTTGGGTCGCCATATGGCGGAAGATCCCCATGCCGGTCTTATGCGAGCCGGTGAAGGCCACGCCATCGATACGCGGGTCTTCGGTCAGCGCACGACCGACCTCGGCGCCGCCCAGAACGGTGGTGAAGACGCCGTCGGGCAGGCCTGCCTTGCGCAGGGTTTCCGCGATCATCAGGCCGGTCAGCTGGCATTCGGGCGAGGGTTTGTAGACCACCGCATTGCCGGTGATCAGCGCCCCCGCGATCATGCCGATCGACAAAGCCAGCGAGAAATTGAAGGGCGCGATGACCGCGAAAGTGCCATAGGGCTTGAGAACCGAAGTCGCGGTCTCGTTCGGGACCAATTGGTTCATGGCCTTGGTATAGCCGTTGTTCTTGCGCAGCTCGTCGGGGTAGAAGACCAGCATGTCAACGGCTTCTTCCGCCTCGCCCATGGCTTCGATGCGCGATTTGCCGACTTCGAACAGGCAGGCCAAGGCGAGCTGGTATTTCTCTGCCGCCAGCACATCACGCCAGCGCGCCGCGAAAGCCAGACGCTCTTCCAGCGATGTCTTGTTCCACGCCTTTTGCGCCGATTTCGCAGTCGCGACAGCTTTGGCGACATCCTCTGCGGTCGAGGACGGGAAGCGCCCCATCATGATAGTGGCGGACAGCGGGCTGCGGATTTCGACCGCCGCGCCGGTGGCGAATGCGCTGGACCAGCTTTGGCCCAGCACATTTGCCTCGAAGTCGGGCAGCAGGGCGTCAAGGTGATCGTGAACCGGCGTAAAGTCGGTGCCGATGTTGGAATAGGTCACGCGGGGCAGCTCGTTGGTCATATTCGTCCCGTTTATTGAGATTTGTCTCAAAATGAGGGTCATATCCCGATTTTGTCAAAGCGTTTCTTCCCTAGGGTCAGGTTTGACGCCTTTTTTGGCGCGTGACGCGCTGCGTTTGATTAATTTTTAGGCACAATAGAAAGCGCCCTACGCCTTTCGGGTAGGGCGGCAAGGATATTACCCTTGGCAGCAGGCAGCCCCGCGCAGGCCTCAGGGGGCAGGAATATTGAGCGTCTGGGCCAAGGCCTGCGCC
>DALYSR010000098.1:0-6205 GCA_031991825.1 Paracoccaceae bacterium | reverse complement strand
CATCGCCGCCAGATTGCCCTGCCGTTCGGCAAGCATCACCTGCTGCGCGCCGGTCAGTCCCAAAGCATAAGATACCGAACCATCCGCATTGCGGATCGGCACCGCCAAAGTGGCCAGCCCATGAACATGTTCGCCATTTTCAATGGCATAGCCCTGCGCTTTGACCTGCAGCAATTCCGCGCGCAGCGCCATGGCCGAGGTGATGGTCTGTTCGGTAAACCGTTCGAGGCTGCTGTGAAGGATCGCTTCGATATCCGCCGTTGCCTGATGCGCCCAGATCGCCTTGGCCGTCGCGGCCGCGTTCAATGGCATCAAGGTGCCCGGTGCGATATGGAATCGCACGGAAGTATCGGGCGAGGCACAATTGAGCGACACGACCTCTGGGCCGTTGCGCCGGCAAAGGAAGGCCGATTGTCCGGTTTCATTGGCAAGCTTTTGCAGCGATTTTTCCGTCAGCCGTTCGATCCAAGAGGTATCGCCCGCGCCATGCAGCAGATTCAGGATGCGCGGTCCCAGCTTGTAAGCCCGTGCCCGCGCCGCACTGGGGGTCACAAGGCCGCTGTTCATCAAGACATGCACCAGACGATTGGTCGTGGCTTTCGGAATGCCCAAGGCGCGTTCTATTTCTTGCGACGTCAGCCCGTCTGCATGCGGTGCGATAACTTCCAGCAAAGAAATATATCGCTCAAGGGGTGAGTCTTTGTTTTCTATCTGTGGCATCAGGGTCAACTCCGCCCTTGGCGCTGATCGTTTGCGAACTTTGTCACACCGATCTGTAATTAAACAGGTTTTCCTACTCTAATGCGCAAGTGAAATCGCCGATGTCAAGGCAAGAGGCAATATCGCGCCATCGCCATAGGTGGCATTGGCCGCGAATGGGCGCGATCAAGGGCGGCGTGCGATGGCGGTATCGATCACGCCTGTCGCCATCATCGGCCCGACCAGCATCGGGCTGATACCGTCCAAAGCACCCTATCGGATGCTGGGGCTGTGCCACGCGTTTGATCGCGACAAGTTGCATCCAAGCCGTATACTGAAAGCGATAGGAGGAGGAACACATGATACGTCTAGCTACTATTTCGGCACTTCTTATGCTTGCGACGACTGCAACCGCGGCCTTGGCTGAAGCTGATATTGTCAAAGGGGAAAAGGTTTTCCGTAAATGTGGCAGCTGCCACAGTGTCGAGCCGGATGCGCCCAAACGCGCGGGCCCCAGTCTTTATGGCATTGTGGACCGCCCTGTCGCCTCGCTTGATGACTTCAGTTATTCGGATGCGCTGAAGGCGGCTGGCGAGGCCGGTGATGTCTGGGATGAAGAGCGCCTCAGGGGCTTCATCGCCGATCCCAAATCTATTTATAAAGGCCACAAGATGGCTTTCGCGGGCATCAAGAAGGAAACCGAGCTGGTGGACCTTATCGGCTTTTTGAAAGCGCAGGCGCCGAGCGATGACACGGCTGCCCCCGCTCCAGCCCAATAGCCCAAAGCCAAACAGAAACAAAAAGGCCGCCCGAAATCTGGGCGGCCTTTCTGCAGGAAAGCCTTGGATCACTTCGGGGCGATGCGCAGGATTTTACCTTCTTCCATCACCGCATAAAGGGCGTTGTCGACCCCCAAGGTCAGCCCACGGAAGCGGCCATCAACCTCTGGCAGTGCCATGGTGACGACCTCTTCGGCCTTCAGGCCGTCTTCCGACAGCTTGATGACGTCAATGCGGTTGCCCATCGGCGTTCCGCCGAATGCGATGCCCATCAAGCCCACCGCCAGATTTCCGTTCCAGTCGCCCCATTTCTCGCCGACAAGGAAGTCGGCCGAACCGCTGCCTTGCGACAACCCGTGGTTATTCCATGCCGGCGGCATAGCGTCAGGATATAGGGCGAGATCGGTCATCGACATGTATTTTGCGCGCTCGGCCGGATCCATGCCCTCATCTTGATTGGGCGAGTAGCCGCAATAATTGTCGGGGCAATCGCCACGTCCCGAAATGTTCGGGCGCGGATCCCATCCGCCATTGCCGCCAACGACAAGCGAGGTGATCTCGTCACTATGCCAGGGACCATGTTCGGCAACCACCGGCTGGTTTGTCCCTGGGCGGAAGGCCAAGCCCTGCACATTGCGGTGACCATAGGTATAGATGCGCTGATCGCCGCCTGCTGGCGGCGTGTTTTCCGCGGCCCCTTTGCCATCACCATCGATGCGCAGAACTTTACCGCCAAGTTTGGTGGGCGATTGCGGCAGCTCCGAGTTATGGTTGTCACCGGTGGTCAGATACAGATAGCCATCACCCGGATTGAAGCGGACCCGACCCCCATTATGGGCACCAGCGCCGCCGAAGGGATGCTGCGATGCCTTTTGCTTATACGGCACGTCCTCGACAATATCGCTGCGGTCGGACACGGTCGAGAAGTCGTCGGCGACCGTGAAACGCATCAGCCGGTTGGTAATCGGGTCGGTTTTCTTGGACGAGGAATAGACGTAGATCGTACGGTTTTCGGCAAATTTCGGATCAACCGCCACCCCCATCATGCCCGCTTGGCCATCACAGAAAAGGTCGTTCTCTTGGGTGGCATATCCCTCGGAATCCTCCATGCCGATCAGCTTTTTCACATCCCCCGAGGGAAGACGCACCGAAAGGCCATTGCATTTTTCGGTGACGAATGCCGTGCCATCTTGCAAGAAGGCGACATCCCAAGCCAGATCAAGGTCGGTCATAAACTCTGTGACCTCCAGTTCAGGCGCTGCAGCATGCAATGCGGATGTGCTGAGCGCCGCCACGGCGATGGCGGACACGGTGGCATAGCGAAACGTCTTGGCGATCTTCAACATAGGGTCTCCTCCCAGAGAAAATAAACATTTCTTCTGCCAACTTTACGTTGGGCTTTTTGCCTGCATGCAGGATGGGGTCGTGACCAAAGGCACGTCCCGACCAGAACACATGCACCGTCTTTTATGACTGTCTTTTTGTGACCGTCTTTTGTGCGGGTCGCATAGGAATATGCAGCAGGCTAGCAGAGATTTTATTTCTGTCTCGCACTTTCTGCAAAGGCCGATGTCGAAAGACGGCGCGCTTGCCTTGTGTGGCCGGAAATGGGGATCGGGCTGCGGCATATGCAACCAGCCGGTGCGAAGTCACAGGCTGGCGGCGTTAGGGCGCAAGTGGATATGCTGTGCCGCAACCTTGTCGATCTCGGCCCATGAATAGAGCAGCGGCGCATAGCTGCCATCGGCCCAACCGGCCGCCAGATCGCCATAATGGGGCGAGCGTGGATCCCCCGATTGACCGGGGGTATTGATGAAACGGCTGTTGTCCCATGCGCCGATATCGATCAGCATACGCACCGAAGGGCCCACCGTGACGCCGAAATCCTGCGCCCGATAGGCGGCGTAATTGGGCGTCGAACTGGAACCGCCGCGCGGGATCGGCGGATGCGACCAGTCGGGGGCCAAAGCATGCAGCGGATGGCGCAATTCAAGCTGGTGCAGCTTGCCCCAAGCCCAATCCGCGCTGTCCCCCCCCAATAGCGCCACGCAATCGGCCCATGCCGCATCCAGCGAGGCCGCGATCTGGGGCGTCAACTGGTCCTGCCCGTGCAACCAGCGCAGCAGCGACGGTGGGTCATAAGGGGTAAGCAGCGCCAGCACCGCCTCGGTTGCGCCCTCGCTGCGGGCGGCAAGCGGGCCAAGGTGGCGCGAAAGCCAGACCTCGACAAAGGCCGCAGCCGCGCAGTCGGCGGCCAGATCACCGCTGAACCCCGCAAGCAACTGGGCCAGATCGGGGCGAAGCTTGTCCTGCGCCCGCAGCCAATCGGCCAGACCTGCCGCCACCGCCGATTGGGTAGAAAGCTGCATGGCCGCGCAATCCTCAAGCGTCACCTGCGCATTGGCGGCCAGAGCGGCATTGAGAAAATCGTGGCGGCTGGGGTCCAGCCATTCATATCCCGGCCAATCGCCTTGCCAATCTTTCGGCAAGTTCTGCGCATTGGCGGTGGCGATAAATCCTCTGTCGGGATTGATCTCGCGCGGCGTCTCGTCAGGATCGCGCAGGCCCTGCCATTCGAAGCGCCCGTCGCCCGCAACCGGCAGAAGGCCGGTCCAACCGTCGCGTCGCGGCGCGGCGCCCGATGGTTTCCAGACGATATCGCCCGCCGTATCGCCATAGATATGGTTGACAGAAGGACAGCCCCAACCGCGCAGCGCGCACAGATAGTCCTCGCGCGATTGCGCCCGCATGACCGACAGACTTGCCATATAGGGCGCGGTGCCCGGCGCGGTCCAGACAGTGCGCAGGGCGAAGGCGCGGGTGCCATCGCGGTGCAAGACCGGCCCGTGGCGGGTGAACCGCAGCTGGACGGTTTGATCGGGATGGCCGCGCAGGGCGATCACCTCTTGCACGACCTCCATGCGCTCCCAGCCTTCGCCATAGCGATAAAGGTCGGGATCATCGGGATGGGTGTCATAGCAATACAGATCCTCCTGATCGTCGCCATAGATCGTCAGGCCGAAGGCCGCGGTGCCGTTATGGCCCATGGATATCCCCGGAACCATCGCCTCGCCCGCCCCGATCACGTCGAAATCCGGCATCGACAGATGCACGATATAGCGCACCGAGGGCAGGCTATGGGTGCGGTGTGGATCAAGGCACAGGATCGGCCTGCCGCTTTGGCTGCGGTGCGCGGCCACCACCCAATTGTTCGACCCCTCCGCCGCGGCGATGCGGTCAATCTCGCCCAAGGATGTGGGCTGCACCCAAAGGGCGGCATCTTCCAAAGGTGCGGCCAGCCGGTCGGGCGAAAAGCTGACCGGCGCGGTGGCAAGCACGAAATCGCGCAAGACCCGCGCGGTGACGGCATCCAGATCGACGCCTTCGGGCGGATCAGAAGGCACCGCCGGTTCAACATCTTTGCGCAACAGATCGACCCGAACGCCGATATCATTGCCCAGATGCGCGATGACCTGTGCGCGCAAAACCTCGGAGGTGACGTTGCGGGTCAGCGAATGGCTGCGCACCCGCACCACGTCTTCGGCCTGCCACAGCGCGGGCTGGTTGCCCAAAAGCGCGAATTCCGGCGGCATCGGCTGGCGTCCGGCCAAAGCGTCGCGGATATAGGCATTGATCCCCGCGGCGAAAGCGGTGCAGATCTCTTGCGCATCGGGCGCATAGGCGGCCCATTCCGCCGCCATGTCGCCCCGATACAGCAAAAGCCGCGCAGCGCGGTCCTGTTCAAGATAGCCCGCCCCGAAATCGGCGGCCAGCAATCCAAGGCCGCGCTTGCGGGCCAGATCGATCTGCCACAGCCTGTCGCGGGCGGCATTCCAGCCTTGGGCGAAAAACAGATCGTCGCGGTTCTGGGCGCGGATATGGGCGATACCCCATGGATCGATGCTGATGCGGACATCAGCGCTAAGGCCTTGGATATCATACTGAACGGAGCTGGTCATTCATGGCGCTTTCGTCAATCGCGGATCTTGCAGGGCCTTTGAGAGGCCCTGCATTCGGGCCTTAGGCGAATTCGAGGAACATTCCGGCATGGAATTTCGCCCGTTCGACAAGGCTTTCCTCTTCGATATGCTCGCCCAGCGTATGCAGGCCCGCGCCGCGCACGCCGGTCGAGTCGATGGTGGCAATCCCCATCGCGCCGGTGAAATTGCCGTCCGACCCGCCGCCCGATGGCACATGGTTCAAACCAAAGCCGATGCGCGAGGCCACATCCTTGGCGATCTTGAACAGCGCCAGATCCTGCGGCTGATCGGGCTTCCACACCGGACGGGTCACGCCGCGTGTCACGATGAAATCGACATCATTGACGTGATCGGCCAGCCCCAGCATGGCACGCACGCCCGCTTCCAGATCTTCGTCGGTCTTGGCCATCGACAACACTTCGGCAAAGCAGGACGACGAGACGCAATTGACCCATTGGCCCGCATGGATCACCCCCACCGAGAAGGTGCAATCCTCGGTGGTCATCTCTTCGATCAGGGGGATCTTGCGCGCCATCATGGCAATCGCCGACCGCCCCTCTTTCAGCGCCCAGCCCGCATGCGACGGACGGCCCCGCGTTTCAAGATTGAAGCGCGCGATGGCGAAACGGCCGATGACGCAGTCGTGGTTTTGATGCGCGGGTTCGGGCACGATGACGCATTTGTTCAACAGCGCCTCTTGCTCGATCAGATCACGGGTGGCGGGGGTGCCGATTTCCTCGTCGGGGG
>DALYSR010000097.1:0-13880 GCA_031991825.1 Paracoccaceae bacterium | reverse complement strand
CGCCTTTTCCGAAAGCGTCGCGGGGCGGCGGATGAATGCGGGGCTGTTCGCGGCCTTTGACGATGTGTTCAAGCAGATGGGCTATGAGCTGGGTCAGGCCTGCGGGCAGCAAATGCAGGGGCAGGACATCTGATCTGTGCAGTCCCGTTTGTGGATGCGGTAAAAAACGGGCGGCTCACGCGGATTTCAGCCAATAATACTTGACTCATTGGGGGGATCTGCGGATAAGCCTCTATCTCGACCAAGGGGCGACTCTGGGTTGTGATTCATTGTTGCAATAACGCCCCTCGGGGCGCGCTGTCCGAAGGCGGGGTCTGACCCCAGCAATCTTTGGTTCCGGTTTGCGCCGGAAACAGAAGCCGCAGGACGCGGGTGATCAAAAGGAAAGACCCATGTTCGCGGTCCTCAAGACTGGCGGCAAGCAATACAAGGTTCAGGCCGGTGACGTCCTGCGCGTTGAAAAGCTCGCTGCAAATGCTGGTGACAAGATCCAGTTCAACGAAATTCTGATGGTTGGCGGCGAGACCCTGACCGTTGGCGCACCGCTGGTGGCTGGCGCAGCTGTTCAAGCTGAAGTCATCGACCAGATCAAAGGCGCGAAGGTCATCCACTTCGTCAAGCGTCGCCGTAAGCACTCGTCGCAGCGCACCAAAGGCCACCGTCAGCAACTGACCTTGGTCCGCATCACCGAAGTTCTGGCTTCGGGCGCTGAGAAATCGGGCGTTGCAGTTGCGACCGGTACCGCCGACGCACGCCGCGCTGCTCACAACGCAGCTGCGAAATAAGGAGTAACTCCCCATGGCACACAAGAAAGCAGGCGGCTCATCCCGCAACGGCCGCGACTCCGCTGGCCGTCGCCTTGGCGTGAAGCTCTATGGCGGCCAAGCCGCTATTCCGGGCAATATCATCGTTCGTCAGCGCGGCACCAAATGGTTCCCGGGTGAAGGCGTTGGTATGGGCGTTGACCACACCATCTTCGCAACCGCAGAAGGTCGCGTGACCTTCCGCAAGGGCCTCAAGGGCCGCACCTTTATCTCGGTGCTGCCGCTGGCTCAGGCTGCTGAGTAAGCCGAAACCTTACAATAAAATGTAAGTGAGGGATCGGCCGAGAGGCCGGTCCCTTTCCGCGTTCAGGGCGCTGTGAAGCTGCGGATGGGCGGGGATTTATTCACGGTTTTGCTATCTTTAGGTGGCAGGATCGGGGCAAGGGTTGATGGTATTGAACCCACCTTGTTATATTTGAATGTGACGGACCGAATACTTGGTCCTTCATGCGCTTCATTAGGAGAAGAAGCCATGACGCTTGATTTGATCGCATCCGCAAAGGTGCAGGCAGAGATTGATGCAGGGGAATTCGTGCTGCGTTCGGTGCGCCGTTCGGATGCCGGCCTTTTTGCGCTCTATGCCGGTGACCGACGCGTGGCGGAAGCGACACGCTCCATTCCGCATCCGCTGCCACCGGGGGCTGCCGAAGCTTTCGTGGTCCGCGCCATGGCGGGCGGTGTCGCGGGGCATCCCGAAGAAGACATCTGGGTCATGGACGGCACCAAGTCCAAGCTGCCGGAAGTCTTGGGGGTGATCAGCCTGAAACGCATGGATGAAGCCAAATATAACCGCGATCAGTCGGAAATCGGCTATTGGGTGGCGCCTGCCTTCTGGAATCTGGGCATTGCATCGGCAGCGGTGCAGGCCTTGGTGAAAGCCAATCCGCAGTCCAACCGCACCATCTTTGCCGAAGTGTTCCAAGATAACCCGGGGTCTGGCCGCGTTCTGACCAATGCGGGCTTCAAATATCTTGGGGATGCCGAAAGCTTCAGCGTCGCGCGCAACAACCGCGTGTTGACCTGGACCTATATCTGCAAGCTGGCCTGATGCGATGCTGGCCAAGGCGGTGTGGATTTCAAGCGAAAGATTGAAACTCCGCCCCCTTGGTGCGGCGGACGCGGCGGCGGTGTTGGAAGGGCTGAACGATCCCTTCATCGCCACATGGCTGGCCACGACGCCGTTTCCCTATCCGGCGGATGCGTTGCAGGATTATCTTGCGCGCGCGCCGGAAGGGGAAACCTTCGCGATCCATGATGGCGAAGGCTTTGCCGGTCTAATCGGGGCGGGCGAAGAACTTGGCTTCTGGATCGCGCGTCGCGCCCAAGGGCGGGGCTATGCGAAAGAAGCCGCCACCACCCTGTTGCGGGCGGTTTTCGAATTCTACCCCGGCCCGATGCGGGCGGGGTATTTTGCCGGCAACCACGCATCGGCGCGGGTGTTGGCGTCATTGGGCTTTGTGCCAAGCGGTCGGGGCAAACGTGCCAACCTTGCTTTGGGCATCAAGCTTGACCATATCGACCTGACCCTGTCGCGGTCGGATTTTCATGCCCTCCACGGGGGGCTTCCACCCTTCGCGTGACAGCAGATCGCGCAGCCTCGCTTGAGGTTTTGCCGCCGTTCCTGTATCGCAATCCAGTTCCCCATCGAAAGCGCGTGCCATGAAGTTCCTCGATCTTGCCAAAGTCTATATCCGTTCGGGCGGCGGCGGCGGCGGCTGTGTGTCCTTCCGTCGTGAGAAGTTCATCGAATTCGGCGGCCCTGACGGCGGCTATGGCGGCAATGGCGGTTCGGTCTATGTCGAGACGGTCGAAGGCCTGAACACGCTGATCGACTTCCGGTATCAGCAGCACTTCTTCGCCAAATCCGGCCAAGCGGGCATGGGCAGCCAGCGCACCGGCAAGACCGGTGACGACATCGTGCTGCGTGTGCCGGTCGGCACCGAAATCATCGACGAAGACGAGGAAACCGTCATCGCCGACCTGACCGAGATCGGCCAGCGCGTGATGCTGGCGCAGGGCGGCAATGGCGGCTGGGGCAACCTGCGCTTCAAATCGTCGACCAACCGTGCGCCAGCGCGGGCGAACCCCGGTCAGGAAGGCGTCGAACGCACCATCTGGCTGCGTCTGAAGCTGATCGCGGATGCGGGTCTTGTGGGTCTGCCCAATGCCGGCAAATCGACCTTCCTGGCGGCGGTGTCGAACGCGCGCCCGAAGATCGCGGATTACCCGTTCACCACCTTGGTCCCCAACCTTGGCGTGGTCGGCATTGATGCGCGCGAATTCGTTATGGCCGATATCCCCGGTCTGATCGAAGGCGCGAGCGAAGGCCGTGGCCTTGGCATCCAGTTCTTGGCTCACGTCGAACGCTGCAAGGTTCTGCTGCATCTGGTCGATGGCACCTCGGAAGATGTGGTCGGCGACTACCAGACCATCGTCACCGAGCTGGAAGCCTATGACGACGAGCTGGGCGATAAGGCGCGCGTTGTTGCATTGAACAAATGCGACGCGATGACCGACGCGGAAATCGAAGAACGCCGCACCGCTTTGGAAGAAGCAAGCGGTCAAAAGGTCCATGTTATTTCCGGTGTTGCAGGTAAGGGCTTGCAAGATACCCTCCGTGCGCTTTACGGCATCATCCAAGGTGACGCTGGGGAAGAGGAGACCGGACCGTGGCAACCCTGATTGCAGGGCAGGATATTGCGGCGCAGGTGACTGCGCCTGATATCCGCGCGGCCAAACGGCTGGTGATCAAGATCGGCTCGGCGCTGCTGGTTGATCGCAAGACCGGCCTGAAGCAGGCATGGCTTTCGGCTTTGGCGATGGATGTCGCCGAAGCCAAGGTGCGCGGCACCGATGTGGTGCTGGTGTCGTCGGGATCTATCGCCTTGGGCCGCAAGGTCCTTGGTCTGCCGGACGGCGCTTTGACGCTGGAACAATCGCAAGCGGCTGCGGCTGTCGGTCAGATCCGGCTGGCGCGCGCCTATGAAGAAGTGCTTGCGCCCCATGGTATCACCACCGCTCAGGTGCTGGTCACCTTGGAGGACACCGAAGATCGCCGTCGTTACCTGAACAGCCGTGCCACGATGCAAACGCTGCTGGGCTTGGGCGTCGTGCCGATCGTCAATGAAAACGACACCGTTGCCACCGATGAAATCCGCTTCGGCGACAACGACCGCCTTGCCGCCCAGATCGCGGTGACGGTCGGGGCCGATCAGCTGATCCTGTTGTCGGATGTGGACGGCTTCTATTCCGCCAATCCCAAAGAAGATCCGACCGCCCTGCGGTTCGACATCGTCGACCACATCACCCCCGAGATCGAGGCGATGGCGGGCGATCCGATTTCCGGCCTGTCCAAGGGCGGCATGAAGACCAAGCTATTGGCAGCAAAGACGGCAGTGGCCGGTGGTTGCGCCATGGCGATCATGGAAGGCTTCGCTTTGCGCCCCTTGCAAAGCCTGGCGCAGGGCGCGAACCGGACGTGGTTCGTGCCGTCTTCCGATCCGCAGCTGGCGCGCAAGCGCTGGATCAATGCGATGAAACCCAAAGGGGAGGTGGTTCTTGACGCCGGTGCGGTGAATGCGCTGCATCAGGGCAAGAGCCTGCTCCCTGCAGGAGTGACCTCGGTCACTGGCAGCTTCGGTCGGGGCGAGCCGGTGGCCATCCTTTCGCCAGCAGGCGTGGTGCTGGGTAAGGGGTTGGTCCGCTATACCGCTGAAGAGGCTCGGGCGATTGCCGGGCACCGCTCCAGCGATATCGAGGGCATTTTGGGTTATCAGGGCCGTGCGGCCTTGGTGCATCGGGATGATATGGTCCTGTAAATCCTGTTGAGGCAGCCGGGGGGCGGAAATCCCCCGGACCCTATGGGAGAAGGGGCCGAGTGGAGGATTGCCAAGATGGGCAACCAATTCAACGATTTGATGAACGACATCGGCGCGAAAGCACGCGCTGCGGCAGCCGAACTTGGCTATACGTCTAGCGAAAGCAAGCAAGCCGCGCTGAATGCGGCGGCGGATTTCGTCTGGGACGCGCGGGCCGAGATTATCGCGGCCAATGCCAAGGATATGGACTTCGGCCGGAACAAGGGCCTGAGCGCGGCGATGCTGGACCGCCTGATGCTGGATGACGCCCGCATCCAAGGCATCGTGGCTGCCTTGCGCGCCGTGGCCGAACAGCCTGATCCCGTCGGTCGCGTGCTGTCGGAATGGGACCGTCCCACCGGATTGCATATCCAACGCGTGGCGACGCCTTTGGGCGTGGTCGGCGTGATCTACGAATCGCGTCCCAATGTGACGGCGGATGCGGGCGCGCTTTGCCTGAAAGCGGGCAATGCGGTGATCCTGCGCGGCGGCAGCGAAAGCTTCCATTCCTCGTCGGCGATCCATGCCTGCATGGTCAAAGGCTTGAAAGCGGCGGGTCTGCCTGAAGACGCGATCCAGCTGATCCCCACCCGCGATCGCGAGATGGTGGCGGAAATGCTGAAAGCCGTGGCTTTCATCGACGTGATCGTGCCCCGTGGCGGCAAGGGTCTGGTCGGCCTTGTGCAATCTGAGGCCCGCGTGCCGGTCTTCGCCCATCTCGAAGGCATCTGCCATGTCTATGCCGATGGCGACGCCGATCTGGAAAAGGCGCGCCGCGTGGTGCTGAATGCGAAAACCCGCCGGACGGGGATTTGCGGTTCGGCCGAATGCCTGCTGATCGACCGTGCCTTCTATGAAAAGCATGGTGCCGTGCTGATCGAAGATCTGGTCAAAGCCGGAGTCGAAGTCCGCACCGAAGGCGAATTGCTGCAAGTGGCAGGCACGGTTCAGGCCAAGCCTGAAGATTTCGGTTGTGAATTCCTAGACATGATCATCGCCGCCAAGATCGTCGATGGCGTTGACGAGGCGATTGCCCATATCCGCAAATATGGCAGCCAGCACACCGAATCGATTCTGACCGAAAACGACGCCGTGGCGCATCGCTTCATGCAACGGCTCGATTCGGCGATCCTGATGCGCAATGCATCCACCCAATTCGCCGATGGGGGTGAATTCGGCATGGGCGGCGAAATCGGCATCGCGACCGGCAAAATGCATGCGCGCGGCCCCGTGGGCGCCGAGCAACTGACCAGCTTCAAATATCTGGTGACCGGCGACGGAGCGATTCGCGCCTAAAACCGCAGGCTTATGCCCGCCGGATTCAGCTGCACCATCAGCGGGCGGCTCTGGCGGGCGGCTTCCTCGCGCAGCAAGATGAAATGCACCTGAGCGGGGGAAATCGCGCCGTCCTGCGCCGCATCCTTCAGGCTCTCCCACAGTGTGGGCTGCACATGCAGCCGCTCGCTACGGGCTTCGATGGCCCAGATACCATTGGCCTGCGCGATCTGGATGCGCCCGCCCTGTGGCATTGCGCTTTCCAGACATAGCAGCGCCAGCAGTACCAGCTTCACCTCGCGCCGCGTGGGCTCGACGGGGGCAAGCCAATCGACCTGCAGTCGCCGCGCCTTGCCCAGATCGGCGATGCTCTCTTCGATTTCGGCAATCCGGTGGCGATGTTCGAGCTGACCGGTCATGCCAAAGGCCAGCCGGAACAGCCGGATCCGCGCATTGGCATGGTTCAGGCTATCAACCATCAACTGCATTTCGGGCGCATTCGTGTCGCCCTCCATCAACAAAAGCTCAAGCCCATTGCCCAAAGCGCCGATCGGGCTGATAAGGTCGTGACAGATACGCGCAGCCAACAAGGCGGCAAGATCGGGCTGTTGGGTCATGGTCGGTCCCTAGGCTGGCGACAGGAAGGAAGACGGCGATGAATGCGATACTCGAACCCGGGATGATGGTGCGCCATCCGCAACGTCCTGAGTGGGGCCTTGGTCAGGTGCAGTCTAACATCGGTGGACGGATTACCGTCAATTTCGAACATGCGGGCAAAGTGGTGATTGATGGACGTCACGTCGAACTGAGCTTGGTTTTCGACCATTAAGCAGGCTCAGGTTGCCACAGCGCCCTTAAGGTTTTATCCGATGATTGCTTAAGCAATCGTTAAGACGCCCCGAGCCATGCTGGATGGATTATGAGCCGCGAAGAACGCTATCAGACACGCTTGGCGCAGGATGAAGCGGACCTGCGGGCCGCACATCGCCTGCGCTATCAGGTGTTCGTGACCGAAATGGGGGCGGATGGTCCCTTGGTCGATCACGATGCTTGCGAGGAACGCGACGCCTTTGACCCCTATTTCGACCAATTGGTGCTGATCGACACGACCAAAGATCCCCGCGATCTGGATCATGTGGTGGGGGCCTACCGCCTGATGCCGGGGGACCGCTTGGCGCAAGCGGGCCGCTTCTATTCGGAAGACGAGTTCGATCTGTCGCAACTGAAGGGCTCGGGCCGCCGCTTGCTGGAACTGGGGCGCTCCTGCATCCATGCCGACCATCGCGGCGGCGCAGGCATGTTGCTGCTGTGGAATGGCTTGGCGCGCTATGTGATCGAACGCGATATCGAGATACTATTCGGCGCGGCCAGCTTCCCAGGCACCGATCTGGACGCCTTGGCGCGGCCCTTGTCCTTCCTGCATCACAATCACCTCGCCCCCGAAGCGATGCGGGTCTATGCCCATGGTCCCCATGCGGTGGCGACCGATATGCTGCCTGCCGAGCAAGTCTCACGGGCCGAGGCACTGAAAATGGTGCCCGCCCTGATAAAAGCCTATCTGCGTCTGGGCGGCGCGGTGGGGCAGGGGGCCTTTGTCGACCACGCCTTCAATACCACCGACATCTGTCTGGTGGTCGACACCTCCAAAATGAGCGGCCGTCACCGCGACTTCTACACTCGGAAAGCGATCCCCGCATGAGCCACCTGATCGATTGGCGCGAAGACGTATTGGACAAACCCCGTCCCACCTTTATGGGCCGCATCTGCGGCAGCATCCGGATCGCGGCGATGCTGGGGGTGGTGCTGACGGGCTTTGTCTGCTTCCTCGTGCTGCGCCTGATTGAACGCCCGATCCACGGCATAACACGGCCATGGACACCCGCGATCACCAAAATCGTCTGCCGCCTTAGCGCGGCCCTCCTTGGCATCAAGATCATCCGCACCGGACGCCCGATGCGCGGTCGCGGCGCGATGGTCGCCAACCACGGCTCTTGGCTGGATATCTTCACGCTGAATGCCTGCGCGCGGCTCTACTTCGTGTCCAAAGCGGATGTGGCCCGTTGGCCGGGTATTGGCATGCTTGCCCGCGCGACCGGCACCTTGTTCATCGAACGCAAAGGCACCGAAGCCAAAAACCAGCAGAACCTGCTGCAACATCGCCTGCGCATCGGCCATAAACTGATGTTCTTCCCCGAAGGCACATCCACCGATACCCGCCGCATCCTGCCCTTCAAATCCACGCTTTTTGCAGCCTTCTACGGCGACGGACTTGAGGATGTGGTGAAAGTGCAGCCGGTCACCGTGGTCTATACCGCCCCCCCCGGCACCGACCCGCGCTTTTACGGTTGGTGGGGCGGCGCAAGCTTCGGCGCGCATCTGTGGCAAGTGGCCAGCGGCCCCAAAGGCGGCAGCTGCCATATCACCTTCCACGAGGCTGTCGCGGTCAATGAAATCGGCAACCGCAAGCAACTGGCCGCCTATTGCGAAAATAAGATCCGCTCCGCGCATCCGCTTCTGGAACAAGATTAAAACAAAGCCCCGCCGCCAAACCGGCCACGGGGCTTTGTACCTTTTCTAAATACTCATCTTCGCCCTAAGGCCAAAGATCAGCCCGCCAGATCAGCCTAGGGGCGCGATCAGGTCTTTCAATGCCGCGACCGGATCTTCCGCGCCCCAGATTTCAGCCCCGATGCCGAAGAAATCGGTGACGGGGCCGAATTTTTCGATCAGCTCCTTGGTCAAGGCACCTTCGGCGATGATCGGCACTTCGATCATTTCCGACCACCACTGGAACAGTTCGAAATCGGTGCTGCTGCCGTCGCCCAGCGGCGTGACGCCGGTCGGGCCGAAGGCCGCGTAATCCGCGCCTGCTTCGCAAGCCGACAGGCCCTCGTGGCGGCTGGTGCCGCTGAAAGCGCCGACGATGGCATCTTGGCCCAGCTCTTTGCGCGCCTTGCGCACATTGCGGCTGCCGTCGGTCAGGTGGACACCGTCCAACCCCAGACGTTCGACCAGCAGCAGGTGGTTGTCGATGACGACCGCCACATCGCGCTTATGGGCCACTTCGCGCAAGGCATCGCCTGCGCGCAGCAAGTCGTCTTCGTCGCGGGTGGCAAGGCTGATGCGCAGGCAAGCGATATCGGCCGCATCCATCACGCGGGCGAGCGTCACGGGAAATTCATAGATATCCAGCGCCGGCGGGGTGATCAGGGTGATTTGCGGGCGGTCTTCTGCTGCCATGGTTTTGGTCCTTTTAGCTCTTGCTCCCCCATACCAAGCTTTTCGAGCCTTGGCTATATTGGCCAAAGCCGTCATCACGCCGCCGTCATGCCGCAGTCACCACGCTGCAATTGGCCCTTGCGCAAGGCTTGCCCGCTTTGGGAAATGGGCCTATCAGCGCCTATCCCAAAGTCCCAAGACCAGAGTAGTGCCCGCCATGATCGAACCAGCCTTCATCCTCGTCCGCCCGCAAATGGGCGAGAATATTGGTGCCGCGGCGCGCGCGATGCTGAACTTCGGCCTGACCCGTATGCGCTTGGTCGATCCACGCGACGGCTGGCCTAACCCCAAAGCGGTGGCCATGGCCTCCGGCGCGGGCCGTGTCTTGGACAATGCGGGGCTGTTTCCCACTGTGGGCGCGGCAGTCGCCGATTGCGATTATGTCTTCGCCACCACCGCGCGCTCGCGCGAACTGGTCAAGCCGGTGGTGACGCCCGAACGCGCGATGGAAATGGCGCGCGCGATGGCCGCCGAGGGCAAGAAGGTCGGCATCTTGTTCGGCCCCGAACGTGCAGGTCTTGAAAACGAAGACGTGATCCATGCCAATGCGATCATCACCGTGCCGGTCAATCCTGACTTCCCCAGCTTGAACTTGGGCCAATGCGCGCTGCTGATGGGCTATGAATGGGGCCGCCAGACGACCACCACCGCGCCGGAAGTGATGGGTCTTGCCCGCACCGAATTCGCCCAGCGTGTCGATGTCGAACGGCTGGCCGACCATTTCGAACAGCGTCTTGACGAGGTCAGCTTCTTCTTCCCGCCCACCAAGGCCGAGGGCATGAAGCTGAACCTGCGCAATATGTGGGGTCGTCTGAACCTGACCAAAGCCGAAGTGCAGACCTTCCACGGCATGCTGCGCCAGTTCGCCTTCAAGATGAAAGAACAGCAGGACAAGTCGGGCGAATAAGCGCGTCTTTGCGGTTTGGCGCAGAAGAGTGAGTATTTGAAAAAGGTACAAAGCCCTGTGGTCGTTTTGGCTGCGGGGCTTTTGCTTTGCCGCAAGTCGGCGCTTCATGCGGTCAGGCCTTGAAGCACAGGGGGCTCCGGCCTAGTGTCTCGCCCGCAATCAAGAGGGGCGTCATGGCCGGTAAACGCAGCATTTTCGAGGAGGTGGGCACGCCCACCAAACCCCAAACCCCGCAGGGAGGCATGATCGCCGCCAAATCCCGAGGCGCGCGTGGCGCGATCCGGGTCTGGCTGGTGGTGCTTTTCGCCCTGGTGATGGCGATGATCGTGGTGGGCGGCATGACGCGGCTGACCGACAGCGGGCTGTCGATCACCGAATGGAAGCCGGTCACCGGTGCGGTGCCGCCGATGGGGGATACGGCATGGGCGGAGGAATTCGCCAAATACCAAGCGACGCCCCAATACCAGTTGATGAACAAGGGCATGACGATGTCCGAATTCAAAACCATTTTCTGGTGGGAATGGAGCCATCGGCAATTGGGCCGCCTTGTCGGCCTTGTCTGGGCGGTGGGCTTTGTCATCTTCTTAGCGACGCGCAAGATCCCGACCGGCTGGACGCCTCGACTGTTGTCGATCGGCGTTTTGGGCGGGGTTCAGGGGGCGATTGGCTGGTGGATGGTGACCTCAGGCCTAACGGGGGCGATGACATCGGTCGCGTCCTATCGCTTGGCGGTGCATCTGGGGATTGCTTTCGTGATCCTTGGCATGATCGCATGGTATGTGATGCTGCTGGGCCGGTCGGAAGCCGATCTGATGCAGGCGCGTCGCGGGCGCGAGGCCAAACTGTTTAGCCTGTCGACCGGCTTGATGCATTTTGCCTTCCTGCAGATCCTGTTGGGCGCGCTGGTCGCGGGCATCGATGCGGGCCGTGCTTTCCCGACCTGGCCGGATATGAACGGCAGCTTCTTCCCTGCGGATGCTTTCTATGTGGCGGACGGCCAAGGTGGCGCATTGCCGATCTGGCATGCCTTCTTTGAAAATGCGGGCCTTGTGCAATTCATGCACCGCATGGCGGGGTATCTGTTGTTCGCCTTCGGCATTGTCGCTTGGGTGAAGGCGCGCAAATCCAGCCATGCGACGACTCGCTTTGCATTCAACGCCGTGATGGGCATGATGCTGGCGCAGGTCGGCCTTGGCATCATGGCCGCTTTGACGGCGGCGCATCTGCATGTGGCCATCACGCATCAGATCGGTGCGGTGATCCTGTGGGTGTTGGTGATCCGCGCTCGATACCTGTCGCAATATCCGATTTCGGGTTCTATCCGTGAGGGCACCGCATGAGCGCGTTCGACGACTTGATGGCTTTCCAGCGTGAAACCGAAGCGCTGGCACAGATCGCCGGCCGGTTGAGCTGGGATCAGGAAACGGTGATGCCGCGGGGCGCGGCCGACCAGCGCGGCGAGGAGATGTCGGCCATCGAAGGTGTGCTTCACGCACGCCGCACCGATCCGCGTCTGGGCGATTGGCTGGCATCGACCGAGGCCACCGATGCGGCCGACCAAGCGCAGCTGCGTGAAATCCGCCGCTCGTTCGATCGTCAGAGCAAGGTGCCCGCGAAGCTTGCGCAGGAATTGGCGCGGGTGACCTCGATCGCGCAAAGCATCTGGGCCAATGCGCGCGCCAATGACGATGTGGCATCCTTCCTGCCGACGCTGGAGGATGTCATCCGCCTGCGCCGCGAAGAAGCCAGCTGCATCGCCGAGGGCCGCAGCCTCTATGATGCGCTGATCGACGATTACGAACCGGGCGCCAGTGCCGAAAGCCTTGGCGCGATGTTCGACCGGATGCGCCCGCGTCTGGTGGCTTTGCGAGAAGCCGTGCTGGGATCGGCCTATCAGCCGCCGAAGCTGGAGGGTCAGTTCGGCCAAGAAGGCCAGCTGCGTCTGGCGCGCGATCTGGCATCCAGCTTTGGCTATGACTGGGAACGGGGCCGGATGGATCTGGCGGTGCATCCCTTCAGCTCGGGATCGGGCGATGATGTGCGCATCACCACCCGCGTCGTCGAAAGCGATCCGTTCAACTGCTTCTATTCCACGATCCATGAAGTGGGCCATGCCTGTTACGAGCTGGCGATCGATCCCGATTACCGTCTGACCCCCTTGGGCCAAGGCGCGAGCATGGGTGTCCATGAAAGCCAAAGCCGGATCTATGAGAACCAGCTGGGCCGCTCGCGGGCCTTCACCGGCTGGTTGCATGGGCAGATGGTCGACCGCTTCGGCCATTTCGGCATCGAAGACGCCGACGCCTTCTATGGCGCGGTCAACCGGGTCGAACCCGGCCTGATCCGCACCGAAGCCGACGAGGTGCAATATAACCTGCATATCATGATGCGCTTCGATCTGGAGCACGCGTTGATTGCGGGCGATCTGCAGGTGGGTGATCTGGAAGCTGCGTGGAACGACCGCTTCAAGGCTGATTTCGGTGTAGCTGTGCCGCGCGCCTCGCAGGGGATGTTGCAAGACGTGCATTGGTCCTGCGGCTTGTTCGGATATTTCCCGACCTATAGCTTGGGTAATGTCTATGCGGGCTGCCTGCATCAGGCCTTGCGCCGCGAGATGCCGGATGTGGATGAGGCTTTGGCGCGGGGCGATGCCGCCCATGTCACCGAATGGCTGCGTGAAAATGTGCAACGCCACGGCAGCCTGTACCGGCCGACCGAAGCCATTGCCCGCGCCTGCGGTGACAGCCCGAGCGAAGAACCGCTTCTGTCCTATCTGGAAGAAAAGTATCGCGGCATCTATCGCCTGTCATGACAGGGGAGGGGGCTTTATTCCGTCGCATATGCAAAAGGCCCCGCAATGCGGGGCCTTTTCGGTTGCAGGCGGGGCGGTCGCTTAGTCTTTGGCCAAAGCGAAGCGGCCTTCGATCTGGGCGCCGCTTTCGATCACCACCGCACGATAGGTCACATCGGCGTTTACATTGGACCCGACCCGCAAGGTGAAATTGCCGGCGGCGATCTGGCCATCTATCTTGCCGCGCACGTCCAGCGTCTCGGCGCTGATCGAACCCGACACTTTGCCGTCATTGCCGAGCGTGACGCTGCGCGCGGCAATCGTGCCGTCGACTTGACCGTGCACTTCGACATCACCCAGCGAGGTCACTTCGCCGGTGATGACCAGATCCGATCCAAGGACGGATTTGGTATTAGAGATGCGTGCCGCCGGGACGGTAGCGGCAGAAGTATGGTCGGTTTTGCTGAACATGATGTATCCGTCTTTTGGCTTAGCCTAATAGGGCTGATGGCAGGCCCACGGTCAAGGCCCCAGCCCCTCAGGCGGAACAATTCAGCCGTGAACAGCCGTTTGGCTAAACCCAATCCGTTACAGGGGCAAGAACTCAGCCGTGGCGTGCTTGTCGCGTCATGTAAAAGACCGTCCTGCAAGACCCTCTAAGGCCCCGCTAAGGATCGGATAAGGGCGCGCGCGCTTTGAGCGATTCTCTTCGATCACCTCTTCGTCATATTCGCCTATCGGCAAATTCGTCATATTCGCCTATCGGCAAAATTTGCGCATTTCCCATGCAAAACAGACCAAGCTTTACGGGATCTGCCTCACGAAACGACAGATTTATAACTTTTTGTGAAAAAACTTTTGATTTTCCCCTTGTGTCTTCCGGCAAGCTTTTCTAGAAGCACCGAACCGAAACGACGGGCCGCAGCGAGCGGTGTTGGTTTCGGCGC
>DALYSR010000096.1:3071-13910 GCA_031991825.1 Paracoccaceae bacterium | reverse complement strand
CGCTGTTGAGGCTCCAGACCGGACCAAGCGAGCGCAGACCCATCGCATGGAACACATGCAACGCGTCGCCTTCGGGGTCCAAGGCTTCGATGCCTTCCATATGCATGATACCGGCGATATTGCCTGCGGCGATGGTCTCGCGGATATCCGCCACGCTGCGGCAGATGCGGAATGCGCCTTGGCTCGCACGTTCCATCCACAGCATCTGCCCCGCCTGCGCCATGGCAATGGGCATCGCCTTGTCCTGAGCGATCCCGCGCGGCAGCGGCACGTCATAGGGGGTGATGTTCATATCGGGCTTGGGCGGATCGCTCGGATCGACTTCGGATGGCACCCAGATCGCGAAGAAGCCGCCGACGAAGCCGCCCTTTTTCATCTGCGGCAGCGACAGGTGACCTTCCACCTCGCCTTTCAGCCAGATGCTTTCGCGCTTGGCTTCGCCTTCTTCCCAAAGGCGCGACAACAGATCGTTATGACCATCAAAAACCGGCTGCATGGCAACCTCCTTTATCCTCTTGACCATCCCGCGCAGTCAGACCGTCATCAATCCCCGCGAGGATCGGACAATCGGGCCGCGCGTCTCCGGCACAAGCCGCCACCAATTCGCCCAAAGTGGCCTGCATGGCCTGCAATTCGGCGATCTTGGCGGCAATTTGCGCCAGATGCGCATGAGCCAGCGCTTTCACATCGCTGCTGGCCCGCGCCTTATCTTCATATAACGCCAAAAGGCGGCGGCAATCCTCGATTGAAAATCCCAAGGACCGAGCGCGCGATAAAAACGTCAATTTGTGCAAATCGGAATCGCGAAACACGCGGTAGCCGTTTTCCGACCGCAAGGGATGCACAAGGCCGATCTCTTCGTAATAGCGGATCGTCTTGGGCGGCAGGCTTGATTTCGACGCCACTTGCTTGATGGTCAGCATCATGCCCTTGCCCCCTTGAAGCGATTCAACCGCAAGGCATTGCTCAGCACAAAGACCGATGACAGCGCCATGGCCCCCGCCGCCAGCATTGGCGACAATTGCGGGCCGCCAAAGGGCACCAGAACGCCTGCCGCCACGGGGATCAGCGCGGCGTTATAGCCGAAGGCCCAGAGCAGGTTCTGCCGGATATTGGCCAAGGTGGCGCGGCTGATGCGATAGGCATCCCATACCGCCAAGGGATCGCCGGAAATCACCACCACATCGCCCGCCTCGATGGCGATATCGGTCCCCGTCCCCATGGCGATGCCGACACCGGCTGCGGCCAAGGCCGGTGCGTCATTGATGCCGTCACCGACAAAAGCCGTCTTTTGCCCTGAGCTTTGCAACAGCTGCAGCTTGTCTTGCGGCAAAAGCCCCGCCTCGACCTGTTGGATACCCAGCCCGTGGCCGATGGTTTGCGCGGCCTTCTGCGTGTCGCCCGACAGCATCCGCAACCGCAAGCCATCCGCTTGCAGCCCCGCAATGGCTGCCGCCGCATGGGGTTTGACCGGATCGGCCACGGTGATCAGCAGGCTTGCCGTATCGTTCTGTCCAGCAAAGACCAAGGCCTGCCCCTTGCTGGCCGCCAGATCCGCCGCTTGCTGCAATTCGTCAGGGATATGCGCGAACATCCGCGCCGCGCCCAGCTTGATCTTGCGGCCCGCCACATCCGCCACCGCCCCGATCCCCGATTGGGCGCGGAAATCGGATGCCTGCGGCAGCGACGCGCCTTGGGCCTGCACATAGGCCAGCACCGCATCGGCCAAGGGATGTTCGGCCAGCCGTTCGACTGCCGCCACGGCGGGCAGCAAAGTGGTATCACCGATGACCGATACCACCTGCGGGCGGCCTTGGGTCAGGGTGCCGGTCTTGTCGAAACCGATCTCTTCGACCTCGGCCAAGGTTTGCATGGCGGCACCTTTGCGGAACAAGACGCCAAGTTCAGCCGCGCGGCCCGATCCGACAAGGATGGAGACCGGCGTCGCCAAGCCCATCGCACAGGGGCAGGCAATGATCAGCACTGATACCGCCGCCACCACAGCCTGCGCCACGCCTTGCCCCAAGGCCAGCCAGACGGCGAAAGTAAGCGCGGCCAGCCCCAAAACCACCGGCACGAACCAGGCGGTCACGCGGTCCACCATCGCCTGCACCGGCAGCTTGCCGCCCTGCGCTTGCGCCACCAAAGCGGTAATGCGCGCCAAGAAAGTATCGGCCCCGACGGCTTCGATCTTCAACGTCAGGCTGCCGTTGCCGTTGATAGTGCCCGCGGTCACCTTGTCACCACTGATCTTGGCCACCGCCAAAGGTTCGCCCGTCAGCATGGATTCGTCGATCAAGGAGCGCCCCTCGACCACCACGGCATCGACCGGCACCCTTTCACCGGGGCGCAGGATCACTTGCATATCGGGTTGCAGGCGGTCGATCGGCATATCGCTGATGCTGCCGTCTGCCGCCACGACCCGCGCCGATTTCGGCTGTAGCCGCAGCAGTCGTGAAATCGCCACACCAGCCTGCCCGCGCGCCCGCGCTTCAAGTTGGCGCCCGATCAGGATCAGCGTGACAATCACCGCCGCCGCTTCGAAATAGACCACGCGGGCGTCTTCCGGCACCCAATGCGGCGCCAGCAGCACCACCATCGAATAGGCCCATGCCGCCACGGTCCCCACCGCCACCAGCGAATTCATATCCGGACTGCCCCCGACCAAAGCAGGCAGGCCCTTGGTCAGGAACCGCCGACCGGGGATGGCCAGCACCAAGGTCACCAGCAGGGCCTCGATCCCCCATATCAGCCGCAGATCCAGCAGGCCATGCAGCGCGTGATGCAAGGAGGGCACAAGATGCCCGCCCATTTCGAACAGGAACACCGGCAGGGTCAGCGCGCCCGCAATGATCGCATCGCGCCATGATCCCGCGGCGTCATCATCGGGGATTTCGGGGGCTGCCAGCGGCTGCGCGGCAAATCCCGCCCGCGTCACCGCCGCCGCCAAAGCCTGCGGATCGGTGCCTGCTGCCGCCTGCACCTGCGCTTGGCGCAAAGCCAGATTGGCGGCGGCAGAACTGACGCCGTCTTGCGCTTTCAAGATACGCTCGACACGTCCGGTGCAGGCGGCACAGCTCATGCCTTCTACGGATAGCGTCAGCGTGACGGGGGATGCGGGATTTGACATGGGATATCCTTTCGTCACCTCTTATCAAGGTTCCAGTGACTGGAAGGTCAAGCCCCCTATTGACCTTACCCCGCAACAGGCGTTGATAATCGCCGAAAAGGAGCTAGCCATGACCCTGATCTCGATCCCCGACATGAGCTGCGGCCATTGCAAAGCCGCGGTCCAATCCGCCTTGGGCCCCCTAAGCCAATCAGTCGCAATCGATTTGGAAAAGCGCCAAGCGAAAATCGATAGCCCACATCCGGAAGTTGAATTGTTGGCGGCTCTGGAGGCGATCGGATTTCCGGCAAAGATTCTTAGTGATTGATCTATAAGGACAATTCCATATCAGATGCAGCATCGTCAAAATCACCCGAAAATAGACGTTGCATGAATCCTACAATCGTCCTAAAGGCTCGCGGCCAAGCCTTGTCTATGTCTTGATTGCGCCGCAATCGGCGTCCATCTTGATTGACACGGCAGCATTGGGTCAGACGGAGCAAAACATGGCCACGCAGCAAAACTCAACCCCGAAAGGCCAGTCCGGCCAGCAGCAACAGCAAGGGTCCAGCCCGTCGCAACAGCAGCAAGGCGGCAGCACCATCTTCCGGGATTGGGCATCGATCTAAGGATCGGACATCGCGCAAGAATTCTGACGGGGACAACCGGAAACGGCTGTCCCCGTTTCCATATCCGCGCGGCTCGGCTAACCTGCGGGTGATCCCCATCCCTGCCCGTGAAGCGCCATGACAGCCCCAACAGACGATCCGATCTCCGCCATCCGCAATCTTGGACCGGCAACCGAAGCAGCGCTGATCGCCATCGGCATCACCACCGCCAGCCAATTGCGCGACATCGGGGCGGATGACGCCTATCGCCGCTTGCTGCTGGCGGGCCATCGGCCGCATTTCATTGCTTATTACGTGATGGTGATGGGATTGCAGGACCGCGCATGGAATGCCGCCAAAGGCGCGGAAAAGGATGCATTGCGCGCCACATTCGATGCGATCAAGGCATCGGTCGTCGGCACAAAGGAAAAGGGCCGCTCCGATCTGGAGGCGGCCCTTCAATTCTTCGGCGTCGTGGAAAAGCGGCGTTAAAGCCGCTTCTCCCGCTGCTGGCGATTAGCCAACCAGTTCGAGGCCCGAGAAGAAGAACGCGATTTCGCGTGCTGCAGCTTCCGGCGAATCCGAACCGTGAGCCGAGTTTTCGCCTTTGGACAGTGCGAATTCTTTGCGGATGGTGCCTTCAGCAGCTTGTGCCGGATCGGTTGCGCCCATCACTTCGCGGTTTTTCGCGATTGCGTTTTCGCCTTCCAGAACTTGCAGAACGACCGGCTCGGAGATCATGAAGTTCACCAGCTCGCCGAAGAACGGACGCTCTTTGTGCTCACCGTAGAACTCGCCAGCTTGAGCAGCGGTCAGCTGAACACGCTTGGATGCGACAACGCGCAGGCCAGCTTCTTCGAATTTCGCGATGATTTTGCCGGTCAGGTTGCGCTTGGTTGCATCCGGTTTGATGATCGACAGGGTACGTTCGATAGCCATGGGGCATCTCCTAAAATGTCACGAAGGCCGTCGGCCCGCGGGTGAATTGTGGCGCGTCACTAGCATGCCGGACGCGCCTTGAAAAGTGATCTGACGCGGCCAATGATGTATTCAACATCCGGCCGCGCAGGGCATTAGGCTTTGGCGGGCTTGCCCGGTTTTTCCATATGCTTGCGCAGACGCGACGGCGTGTTGAACTTCCGGTTCTTGAACGGATTTTCATTGCCTTGGCTGCGGAAGAACAGACGGATCGGCGTGCCCGGCATGTCGAAGTGATCGCGCAAACCGTTGATCAGATAGCGCTTGTAGCTTTCCGGAAGTTCATCGGGACGCGAGCATTTGATCACGAAGCCCGGCGGACGCGCTTTGACCTGCGTGATGTACCGCAGCTTGATGCGGTGACCGCCCGGTGCGGGCGGCGGGTGGGCTTCGGTCATGGCGCCCAACCAGGTATTCAGACGTGCGGTCGAAATACGGCGGTTCCAGACGTCATGCGCCTGACGGATCGCGTCATGCAGGCGGTCCAAGCCACGGCCGGTCTTGGCCGAAACGGTCACCAGCGGCGCGCCCCGCAATTGCGGCAGCAGACGGCCGAACATTTCCTTCAGCTCGACAAGCTTCTCTTGCTTGTCTTCCTCAAGGTCCCATTTATTGACGGCAACGACAACCGCACGGCCTTCGGATTCCGCATAATCCGCGATGCGCAGATCCTGCACTTCGAAGGGAATATCGGCATCCAGAAGCACAACCACGACTTCCGCAAAGCGCACCGCGCGCAGACCATCGGCCACCGACAGCTTTTCCAGCTTTTCGTTGACACGGGCCTTTTTGCGCATACCGGCGGTGTCGAAGATACGGGTGGGCGTGCCCATCCAATCCGAACGCACCGAAATCGCGTCACGGGTGATGCCCGCTTCGGGACCGGTCAGCAGACGGTCTTCGCCGATGATCTTGTTGATCAGCGTCGATTTGCCCGCATTCGGACGACCGATCACGGCAATCTGCAACGGCTTCTTGGCGGTCGGATAATGCGCGGTCGCGTCGATGTCTTCGAAATCGGCTTCCTCTTCGGAAATGTCGACTTCGGTGTCCGGCGTGTTCATCGCTTCGCGTTCGGCGAATTCGTCGACCAGCGGCAGCAGGGTATGGTAAAGCTCTTCCATACCTTCGCCATGTTCGGCGGACAGGCGCAGCGGCTCGCCCAGACCCAAGGACCATGCTTCAAGCACGCCCTCTTCGCCGACGCGGCCTTCGGCTTTGTTCACACCCAAGATCACCCGCGCGGATTTCTTGCGCAGGATGTCAGCGAAAACTTCATCCGAAGGGGTGATGCCGACGCGACCATCGGTCAGGAACAGGCAGATGTCCGCCATATCCACCGCGCGCTCGGTCAGGCGACGCATGCGGCCTTGCAGCGAGTCATCGGTGACTTCTTCCAGGCCGGCGGTGTCGATCACGGTAAAGCGCAGGTCGAACAGCTTTGCATCACCCTCGCGCAAATCGCGCGTGACGCCGGGCTGGTCATCGACCAAAGCCAGTTTCTTGCCAACCAAACGGTTGAACAAAGTGGATTTGCCCACATTCGGGCGCCCCACGATAGCGAGGGTAAAACTCATGTTTCGGGTCCGATATCTTTCAAGCCGTCCCCTTTACAGGCAAATGCCCTCAACGGAAAGCGTGAAGTTGGCCATTATTGGAGACAACATAGAGCATTCCGCCCGCCAATGCAGGGGCTGACGCGGCGCCACCCGGAATTTGAGCGGTATGCACCAGATTGCCGTTGGTCGGATCGAACAGGCGCAAGACGCCGTCGCCCGACACCACCGCCACACGACCGCCCGCAAGGACAGGGCCGTAATGCGCGGTGATCGCTTGACGCTTCTTGGGCGTCTCATTGACGAAATAGGGCATGTCGGCCATCCAGATCACCCGACCCGATGCCGCATCCATGCGGACAAGTTTCGCTTCATCATTGACGACGAAAACCGAGCCGCCCACCACCAAAGGCGCGCCCATCGCCCCTTCGACAGCCGTCCATTTGCGTTCGCCATTGCCCGCGTCGATCGCCGCCGTGCGGCCCGCCGCAGTGCCCGCATAGATCGTGCCGCCGATCACCACCGGATCACCGGTGATATCGGTCAGACCCGCATAGCCGCGCCCAGGACGCTGGCCGGTCACGGGCGCTCCCCAAGCGCGGGTGCCATTGGCTTTCAAAGCCGCTGCCAATTCGCCGCTGGGGAAAGCGAAGATCACATTGCGCCCATCAATGGCCGGCGCCGCAGCGCTTGCCACCGACAGTCCGCCCGGCATGCCGGTAAAGGTCCAGCGGGTTTTGCCGTTGGAGGCATCCACCGCCCAACCGGTGCCATCGCGCGCCGCGACATAGACGGTATCGCCATCCACGGTCGGGGCCCCTGCCGCGGGGCTATAAAGGCGCTGACGCCACAGGATCTTGCCCGAGGCCAGGTCCAGCGCCAGCAGCTCGCCATAGCCGGTCGCCACGAAAGCCTTGCCGCCGCCAAGCGCCAAGCCGCCGCCCGACACCGCGCCGCCGCGATCGAAAGATGCCGCCACATTGGTCGACCACAAGCTGGCGCCCGACGTCGAGGTCGCCACCACCTGATCCTGCGCATCCATCGTCACGATCCGGCCATCGGCCACCACGGGGGCGGCGCTGATGCGGTTCTTGCGGCTGGAGCCGCTGCCGATATTGGCGCTCCAGACCAGACGGGGGGCGGAGGACAAGGCGCCATGCGGATTGGAATGCTGGGCATTGCCGCCGCGTTGCGCCCATTGGCCATTGCTTTGCGCGGGCAGCGAAATCGCGACGCTTTGGTTCACCGGACGATCCGAGGGCGCGCGTGGCGCCGGATTGTCCGCGCTGGGGATCGATGCATCCAGATCGGCGCGCACGGGGAAGCGTTCCCCCTGCAAGATCACCTCGCGCTCGCATCCTGCGAGAACCATCACCGAAGCAAGGGCCACCAGACCCAAATTGCGCTTAGCTGTCACGATCGGCTCCACTCCCACGTCGCAGTTTATTCACAGACCCTTCGGGCCAAGCGTTAACTCAATTCGCATCCGCTGCAGGCGCAGCCGTCAGGTTGGTTTGAACGTCACCGCCCAGAGCCACAATCATCTGTTGCACCCGCGCCCGCAAGCCCATCGGCGCTTCTTGATCGGTGGTCAGACGGGTAAGGGCGGCCAGCGCGTCTTGGGTCTTGCCCTCTTCGACCAGCAGATAGGCCAATTGTTCCTGCGCCAAAGTGCGGTAAGCGCGGCCCGGAACGGCAATCGCTTCCAACACCATGCGGCGTTCGGCCAGCGCGCGATCCTTGCCCTGCAGCACCACCAGACGCAGCTGCGCCAGATCGCGGTAGCCTTGGGGCTGGCTTGCATCATTGGCCAAAGCGGTCAAAGCGGCAATGCTCGCATCGCGGTTTTCCACCGGATCGGAGGCCAGCAACAGTTGCAGCACGACCTGTTGGGCATCTTGCGCCGGAACGGCCGCCAAGGCGGTGCGGCGGTCTTCCGGATCGCCCAGATCCATCGCATCCATCACCGCATCGCCGAAAGCCTGCGCTTTGTCGGCTTTGGTAATCTTGGCATATTCGGTATAGGCCGTGCCGCCCACGATCGCGACGACCGCAACGATCCCGATCCAGCCATATTTGCGCAAAGCGGCAAAGAGGCGGTCGCGGCGCAGGTCGTCGGTGACTTCGTCAATGAAATTTTCGGAATTGCTCACGGGTCACAGGCCTTTGGAATATGGGCGTCTTCGCCCCAGTCTTGTTCCCCCTGTCTTACACATAAGCCTTGCAACTTGCCAAGCCCTTGGTCAATGCGGGCCTTCTTTTACCATGACAAAGCGCGCAAGCTTGCCGCTGCGCGCTTTGATATCAACAGCGATTTGAGGTGAATTCCCCCCTGCTCGCGGCTTAGATAACATCCTCGTCATCTGCGGATTGACGCGCCCACATCTGCGCATAGCGACCGCCGCGCGCCAGCAATTCGTCATGCCCGCCCTGTTCGATGATCTGACCGGCTTCCATCACGATGATCTGGTCGGCATCGGCAATGGTCGACAAGCGGTGCGCGATGGTGATCACGGAACGGCCCTGCCCCATTTTCACAAGGCTTTCCTGAATGTCACGTTCGGTCTGGGTATCCAGAGCCGAAGTCGCTTCATCCAGGATCAGGATCGGCGGGTTCTTCAACAGCGTGCGCGCGATGCCGACGCGTTGCTTTTCCCCGCCCGACAGCTTCAGGCCACGCTCGCCCACGGTGGTGTCATAGCCTTCGGGCAGCGAGCTGATGAAATCATGGATCTTCGCGGCTTTCGCAGCTTCGATCACCTCATCGCGCGAAGCGCCTGCGCGGCCGTAAGCGATGTTGTAATAGACGGTATCATTGAACAGCACGGTATCTTGCGGCACCACGCCGATCTGCTGGTGCAAGGAGCTTTGGGTGATATCGCGGATATCCTGCCCGTCGATGCGGATCGCGCCCGCATTCACATCATAGAAGCGGAACAACAGCCGCCCGATGGTCGATTTGCCCGAGCCCGAATGCCCGACCAAAGCGATGCGCTGGCCGGGCTCAACGGTGAAGCTGACGCCCTTCAGGATCTGACGCGAGGGGTTATAGGCGAATTGCACATTGTCAAACACCACCTGACCGCCCGACACCACCAAGGGCTGCGCTTGCGGCTTGTCCTGAATTTCCGAGGGCTGGTTCAGCAGGCCGAACATCTCGCCCATATCGGTCAGGGCCTGACGGATTTCACGATAGACCGTGCCAAGGAAGCCCAAGGGCATGGTGATCTGGATCATATAGGCATTGACCATGACGAAATCGCCCACCGTCAACTGGCCCTGCTGCACACCACGCGCGGCCATCGCCATGACGATGATCAGACCGACGGTGATGATGAAGGACTGGCCCGCATTCAGGAAGGCGAGCGATTGGCCGGTCTTGACGGCTGCGGTTTCGTAACGCTGCATCGCCGCGTCGTAACGGTCGGCTTCCATCTTCTCGGCGTTGAAATATTTCACCGTCTCGAAGTTGAGCATGCTGTCGACGGCCTTTTGATTGGCGTCGGTGTCATTGGCGTTCATCTCGCGGCGCAGTTGCACCCGCCATTCGGTGACGCGGAAGGTGAAGATCACGTAAAGCGCGATCACCACGATCACCACCACCGCATAGAGCCAACCGAAGGCAAAGGCGAAGATCGCCGAGACCAGTGTCAGTTCAAGGATCAGCGGCCCGATCGAAAACAGCATGAAGCGCAGCAGGAATTCGACGCCCTTCACGCCCCGCTCGATGATGCGGCTCAATCCGCCCGTCTTGCGGGTGATGTGATAGCGCATCGACAGCTTGTGGATATGGGTGAAGGTTTCCAGCGCCAAGGACCGCAACGCGCGTTGTGCGACCTTGACGAAAACCGCGTCGCGCAGCTCTTGGAAGCCCACCGACATCAGCCGCGCCACACCGTAAGCCACGGTCAGGCCAACCGCCCCCAAGCCCAGCATGGTGGCGGGATCGCTGGCCTTGTCGCCCAAGGCATCGACCGCTTCCTTGTACAGGAAGGGCGTGGTCACCGAAATCAGCTTGGCCGCGAGCAGGAACAGCATCGCCAGCACGACGCGCTGCTTTACCCATGCCTGACCCTTGGGCCAAAGATAGGGCAAAACGCGCAGGATCGTCTGCAGATTGGGTGAAGGTCTATCGGCGGCAGCATCACGCTCTGCCGCCTGCTTTTGCATATGGGGTGTCATGGCAGGTCTCCTAAGCTGTCTGACCTAGTGCCTTCGCCGCATGATTACCAGTCCCGTGCCGCCGCTCCGCGGGTCATTGCGACCTTCCTGCCATGATAAGGCTATTGCCCCGTGGGCAGCGAAAACACCTGTCCCGGATAGATCAGATCGGGATTGATGATCTTGTCGCGGTTGGCTTCATAGACCTGCACATACAAGACGCCATCGCCAAAGGTTTCCCGCGCGATCCCCCATAGGGTGTAGCCAGGCTGCACGGTGATGGTGACCTGTTCGACCTTGGCGGGCGCGAGCGGTGCGGCAGGCACGGCCCCCGCAGCGGGTTCCGCATCCACCGACGGGATCGTGGCCGGATCGGACATTGGTGCCGCCTGACCCGCCACGGGGGCCGTGCCCACCTGCGGCGCGG
>DALYSR010000096.1:0-3061 GCA_031991825.1 Paracoccaceae bacterium | reverse complement strand
CTGGCGCGGCTGCTTGCGCGTTCGGGGCGATCAGCGCCGCCAAAGCAGCCGCCGTATCGCGTTTGAACGGGGTCTCGAAGCGTGCGGTCACCTTGCCCGTGCTGTCCAACTGATCCAGCCGCAGCTTATAGGTGCCGGGGGCCACATCGCCCAAGGCGACGTGCCACTGGCCCGAAGGGGATACGGGCGCTTCGGCCACCACCACCTGATCCAGATAGACCCGCAGGCTTTGGCCAGCCGCGCCCTTGCCCGACAGCTGCACATCGCCATTGGGCGCATAGGCAATGGCATCCAAAACCACGTCGACCGTGGCAGCGGGTGCAGCACCTTGCGGGGCCTGCACCTCGACACCCTGCTCGCCAAGCAACAAGGCCGCCGGAGCCGATGGCGCCCCACCGCCAGCGACCGATGCCACTGCTGTGCCGGCAATCGGGGCCAAGGCGATCTCTTGTGCCGAACGCCAGACCTTGCCGTCGGCGCGCGCCTCCAGATACATCAGGCTGGGTTGGGGATTGGCCGGCAGGGTGAACAAAGCCGCAAAGCTGCCATCCGCGCCTGCGGTGGTCAGCGCCACATCCTTGCCATCCACCACCACCGCAATCTCGGCTCCGGCCAAGGCGCGGCCTGCGACCACCGCCTCGCCATCAAGCGCCACGCGCCAGTTGTCGAAACGCGGCACCGCCGGATCAAGAGCGCCCGCCGCCGGAGCGACCGCGACTGCGGCGGGCGTATCGGCAGCCTGAAGCGCTGGCGCGTCGGTTGGGGCCACAAGGGACGTTCCTGTGGCCGATCCTGTGTCAGACCCTGTGGCCGATCCTGCAGATGCATCTGGCGCTGCGGGAGACGCCCCATCGGGCACAGGCGTTGTGGGTGCCGCTGTCGGGTCCGAAGCCTGTGCTGCCGGTTCTTGGGCCGGTTCTTGGGCCGGTGCCACCGCCTCTGGCGTTACCGCAACCGGCACGGGGGCCGCCAGCGTTACCGTGGCCTTATTGGCCGCGGCACCATCTTCCGGACCGTCACTCAGCAAATACCAACCCGCGCCGACAAAGACCGCCACCACCGCTGCCGCGCCCAGCGCGACCGGAACCACAGATGCAGTGGCCACTGCTCCGCCTGTTCCCATTCCCGTCTTTTCCGACGTCATTCGTCTTGTCCCCATTATCTTAAAACCTGCTGCATCAGCGGCAAAACCGCCACCTGACGCGAGGGTCGCTTTTCAAGCCATTGGAACCCCGATAGACCAGAGGTGCAACGAAAATCCCCAGAGAGGACATCTAATGTCATCGCTTCGCTCTGTCTGTGTCTTTTGCGGATCACGCTCGGGCCACAATCCCGCTTACACGCAAGCCGCCCAAGCCTTTGGCAAAGGTTTGGCCGAAAACAATTGGCGTCTGGTTTATGGCGCAGGTGATGTTGGCCTGATGGGCGAAGTGGCACGATCCGCGCAAAATGCCGGTGCGACCACGATGGGTGTTATCCCGACCCACCTGATGGGCCGCGAGCAAGGCAAGCGCGATCTGAGCCAATTGGTCATTACCGAAAACATGCATGAGCGGAAGAAGGTCATGTATATGAACTCGGACGCGATTGTGGTGCTGGCAGGGGGTGCGGGCTCGCTGGACGAATTCTTCGAAGTGCTGACATGGCGTCAGATCGGGCTGCATGAAAAGCCGATCTACCTGCTGAACACCAATGGCTTCTGGGATCCGCTGATCACGATGATGGGCAGCATTATTGCCGAAGGCTTTGCGGAAGAAAGCATTCGTGGCTTTGTGAAAGCTTTGCCGGATGCGCAAAGCGTTCTGGATGATCTGAAAGTGCAATTCGCCAAATAACCGCCCAGCGCGACGGGGAAAGCGATCTCTCCCCCTATGCCGCAGACACAGATGATGAAAAACCCGCGCGAGTATCACTTGCGCGGGTTTCCTTTTGGCGCTGGGCGCCTGATCTATCTGTCTCCCCCCTTATCTAGGGAAGACGAAGCCCATTACAGGCGTGCAGCAACCGCTTCCCAGTTTACCAGCTTCTCAAGGAAGTTGGTCAGGTAAGCCGGACGCTTATTGCGGAAGTCGATGTAATAGGAATGTTCCCAAACATCGCAGCCCAGCAGAGCGGTCTGGCCGAAGCACAGCGGGTTCACACCGTTTTCGGTCTTGGTGACCTTCAGAGCGCCCGATGCATCTTTGACAAGCCAAGCCCAACCCGCACCGAACTGGCCAGCGCCTGCGGCGGCGAATTCTTCTTTGAACTTCTCGACCGAACCGAACGACTCGGTCAAAGCTTTCTCCAGCGCACCGGGAAGCTTCTTGTCTTCGCCCGGGCCCATGATTTCCCAGAACAGGTTGTGGTTCCAATGCTGCGAGGCATTGTTGAAGATACCATTCTGAGCCACTGCCGAAGCGTTATAGGTGCCCTTGATGATCTCTTCCAGCGACTTGGATTCCCACTCGGTGCCAGCGATCAGCTTGTTGCCGTTATCGACATAGGCTTTGTGGTGAATGTCATGGTGGTATACCATGGTTTCCTGCGACATGCCCAGCGCGGTAAGCGCATCATGTGCATGGGGAAGTTCGGGAAGCGTGAAAGCCATGAGACTAATCCTCTTATCGGCGTTGAAAGCTTTGGGACGAATAGTTGACGATCGACGGCAAAGGTCAAGTCCAAGCCACCAGAAAGTCTAATCTTATTATCAACTTTTGTCAGCTTGCATCGGTTCCGACAGGATAACCTCCCCTTGGTCCCGCACAGCCGTGTAGAAGCAGGACCGACGGTTGGTATGGCAGGCAGGTCCCTCTTGGCGCACAAGGGCCAGAAGGCAGTCCTTGTCACAATCAAAGCGCAGATCAACCAGATGCTGCACATGGCCCGAGGTTTCGCCCTTCTTCCAAAACGCCTGACGCGAGCGCGACCAATAGGTGACGCGCCTGCTGGCCAAGGTCTCACCCACGGCTTCCGCATTCATCCATGCCAGCATCAGGACTTCGCCGTTATCGGCATCCTGCGCGATGCAAGGGATCAGGCCATTGGCGTCATAGGTCAGGCTTGCGGGATCAAAAGACAT
>DALYSR010000095.1:0-14010 GCA_031991825.1 Paracoccaceae bacterium | reverse complement strand
CGCCTTGCCGATGGCGAGATGTATCTGCTGCTGGCCAAGGAAGCCGAGGGCGGCAATATCGAACCGCGCATCTTCGATCTGGAAGACGGCCGCTTCGTGCTGGTTTTCGATCTGGAAGAACGTCTGGCGGAATTTTCGGGCGGTGTCGCCCCCTATGCGGCGCTGCCGGGCCGTGTGGTGGCCACTATGCTGAAGGGCCAAGGCATCGGATTGGGCGTCAACCTTGGGGTGCCGACATCGCAGATGTTGCTGCCGCCCGAAGCGATGGACTGGCTGGCCGAAACCTTGGACGAACGCCCCATCGAAACCGAAGCCTTGCCGGAAGAATTCCACCCGCCCAAGGGCCTGCCGCACTCGCTGTTGGAAGGGCTGAATACCAAACTGGCGCGCGCGGGCGGCTTGGCATCGGGCGCCTTGCTGGCGGCGGTGACCTATCGCGGCGGGCGTCGTGGGCATATGCTGGCGTTTCTGGACGTGGCCGATGGCGCGCAAGGCCCCTTGGCGCGCGCCGCATCCGAAGCCTTGGTATTTTCCGGCATCGAGGCGGGCGAGATTGACGTGACCTTCCTGCATGGCGACGGCATCGCCGCTCAAGCCATGGCCAAGGTGGGTTTGCGCTTCGATCTGCCCGAGCCGCCGAAAGAACCGGCCCAGATCCCCGGTGCCGCCCCCGGCATGGACCCCGAAAAGCCGCCGCGCCTGATCTAAATCTGCCAATTTCGCGGCCCGCATGTGCCAGCCCTTGACGGGGAGGCGCGGGCCGCATAGCTGATCGGCATGGCACGCGCACCCCTTCTTCAGCTCTCCGATATTTCCCTGACCTTTGGCGGGAAACCTGTTTTTGAAAACCTTTCGCTGGTTGTGCATCCGGGTGACCGGGTGGCGCTGGTGGGCCGCAATGGATCGGGCAAATCCACCTTGATGAAGGTGATGGCCGGTCTGGTGGAAGCCGATAAAGGCACCCGTGTGATACCGCCCGGTGTCCATGTGGGCTACATGGAACAAGACCCCGATCTGAGCGGTTTTGTGACCTTGGGCGATTATGCATCCTCGGCTTTGCCCGACGGCGAGGAATACCGCGTCGACGTGGTGGCCGAAGGCCTGAAATTCAATCCCTCCACGCCGGTTGCGACCGCATCTGGCGGCGAACGTCGTCGTGCGGCTTTGGCCAAACTGCTGGCGGAAGCGCCCGAGCTGATGCTGCTCGACGAGCCGACCAACCACCTTGATATCCAAGCCATCGAATGGCTGGAAAACGAGTTGAAAGATACCCGCACCGCTTTCGTGCTGATCTCGCACGACCGTGCCTTCCTGCGCGCTTTGACCCGCGCGACGTTGTGGATCGACCGTGGCGATGTTCGTCGCCGTGAATCCGGATTCGACGGCTTCGAAGAATGGCGCGAAACCACTTGGGCGGAAGAAGACGAGGCCCGCCACAAGCTGGATCGCAAGATCAAGGCCGAAGCGCGATGGGCGGTCGAAGGCATTTCGGCACGTCGCAAGCGCAACATGGGCCGCGTGCGCGCGCTGCAGGATCTGCGCGCCGAACGCGCAAGCCAAGTCCATCGTCAGGGCACGGCCGATCTGGCGCTGGAAAGCAGCGGTGTCAGCGGTAAGAAAGTCATCGAAGCCAAAGGCTTGGTCAAAGGCTTTGGCGACAAGATCATCGTCAACGGCTTCGATCTGCGCATCCAGCGCGGCGAATGCGTGGCCTTTGTCGGCCCCAATGGCGTTGGCAAAACCACGCTGTTGAAGATGCTGACCGGTGAAATCCAACCCGATGCGGGCACCGTATCCCTTGGCACCAATCTGGATATCGCGGTCTTCGACCAAAGCCGCGCGCAGCTGGACCCCGAGGCGACGCTGTGGGAAAACCTGACCGGTGATCCGCTGATGAGCGTGTCTGGCGCCTCGGACCAGGTCATGGTGCGTGGCAATCCCAAACACGTCGTGGCCTATCTGAAAGACTTCCTGTTCAGCGAGCTGCAAGCCCGCGCGCCGGTCAAAAGCCTGTCGGGTGGCGAAAAGGCGCGTCTGTTGTTGGCCAAGCTGATGGCAAAGCCGTCGAACCTGATGATCTTGGACGAACCGACCAACGATCTGGACATCGAAACCTTGGACCTGTTGCAAGACATCCTTGGCGATTTCGACGGCACCGTTTTGCTGGTCAGCCACGACCGTGATTTCATCGACCGCATCGCCTCGACGACCGTGGCGATGGAAGGCCAAGGCCGCGTCACCGCTTATCCGGGCGGCTGGACCGACTACATGAACCAACGCCAGAAAGACACTGAAAAGGCTGTCGAAAAGGCGAAAGTTCAAGCGGTTTCTCAGGCGCCGAAAGCCAAGACGGAAGCCAAAGGTCTAAGCTTCACCGAACGCAAGCGTCTGGACGATCTGCCGGCCACGATGTCGCGTCTGGAAGCGGAAATCGCCAAGCTGGAAGAGTTCCTGATGGACCCCGATCTGTTCAGCCGCGAGCCGATCAAATTCAAGAAGGCGACCGACGGCCTGACCGAACGCCAGATCAAGCTTGCCGCACTTGAAGCCGAATGGCTTGAACTGGAAGAGCGGGCTTAAAGCCGATACGACGGGGCGCAAATTGCGCCCCGTTTGCTTTTGGGCATGTTTTCGCAACGACCTTGCGCCCATTGCCCCCGATCTGATCGTAAATTTCTTGTCCGCCCGACCGGTGGCGCTTGCCAGCCCCGCCTTCAGCGTGATAGCGACAGGCTTATGACGATGGCATGCAACATGTGCATTTGCGGCATTACCGGCTGACCCACAGGGTCGCGGGGGCGTTCGTCATTTCTTCCCGAAAAGACAGAAACTGCCACCCCGCGACGGGGTTTGGCGCTATGCGGATTTGCACGACGCGCTGCGTGGTGACAGGAAGGGATGTGGCTATGGGTACGATCCGGCTGAGCAATTCGAAATCGCGAGCCTATGAGGAATTCATTCCTCTGGATCGGGACAATGTGCGGATCTATGTCTGCGGGCCGACGGTGTATGACCGCGCCCATCTGGGCAATGCCCGTCCCGTGGTGGTGTTTGACACGCTTTATCGTTTGCTGCGGCATAGTTATGGTGCCGACCACGTAACTTACGTGCGCAATTTCACCGATGTCGACGACAAGATCAACGCCGAAGCCGCGCGCCGCAAAGCGCTTGGCCGCACGGAATCGCTGGAAGATCTGATCCGCGAGCGCACCGAAGAAACCATCGCCTGGTATCACGCCGATATGGATGCGCTAGGCGCCTTGCGTCCTGATCACGAACCCCGCGCGACCGAGTTTATCGGCGCGATGATTGCGATGATCGAAACCCTGATCGCCAAGGGCCATGCTTATGAGGCCAATGGCCATGTGCTGTTCCGCGTCCGCAGCTACAAGGATTACGGCGCTCTGTCGGGCCGTTCCGTCGATGACATGATCGCGGGCGCGCGGGTCGAGGTCGCGCCGTTCAAAGAAGATCCGATGGATTTCGTGCTGTGGAAACCATCCGATGCCGACCTTCCCGGTTGGGACAGCCCTTGGGGCCGTGGTCGTCCGGGCTGGCATATCGAATGTTCGGCGATGTCTTACGAATTGCTGGGTGAAAGCTTCGACATCCATGGCGGCGGCTTGGATCTGCAATTCCCGCATCATGAAAACGAAATCGCCCAAAGCGCTTGCGCCCATGATCACGGCTCATTCGCGACGTACTGGCTGCATAATGAAATGCTGCAGGTCGAGGGCAAGAAGATGTCCAAAAGCTTGGGCAATTTCTTCACCGTGCGCGATCTTTTGGATCAAGGCCACCCCGGCGAGGTGGTGCGTTTCGTGATGCTGTCGACCCATTACCGCAAGCCGATGGACTGGACCGCCGACAAAGCCCGCGACGCGGAAAAAACCCTGCGCAAATGGCGGGCTGCGACCAAAGACGTGACGGCGGGCACGGTTCTGCCCTCGGTGCTGGAGGCTTTGTCGGATGATTTGAACACCGCAGGCGCGATTGCGGCTTTGCACCAAGCCGCCAATGCGGGTGATTGGGCAGGCGTAAAGGCGTCGGCTCCGATGCTTGGGCTGTTGTTGGATGGCACTGGCGATTGGGCCGAGGCGGGCGTTGATTTGACGCCCTGGGCCGACAAGCTGGCTGCGATCCGTACGGAAGCAATGGTTTCTAAAGATTTTTCACAAGTGGACGCGATGAAAACCGCGCTTCTGGCAGCTGGCGTCGAAGTCCGCATGTCGAAGGCGGGCGTCGAATTGGTTGCGGGTTCTGGATTTGATGCGTCGAAATTGGAGGCATTGGGCTAAATGGGTCAGGCAGGAGTTGGGGGGCTCGCTGCCCCTCACACCCCCCGAGGGAATGAAATCGACGTAAAGGCCCGTGACAGGCTTTACCTTTACGACACCACTTTACGCGACGGGCAACAGACCCAAGGCGTACAGTTTTCCACCGCGGAAAAGGTCCAGATCGCGAAAGCTTTGGATGATCTGGGCGTGGATTATATCGAAGGCGGCTGGCCGGGGGCCAATCCGACCGACAGCGAATTTTTCGCGCAAAAATTTGAGCTTAAGGCGCGGATGACCGCCTTTGGCATGACCAAACGGGCAGGGCGTTCGGCCGAGAATGACGATGTTCTGGCCGCCGTTCTGGATGCGGGCACCGGCACGGTCTGTCTGGTCGGCAAAAGCCATGACTTCCATGTGACCACCGCTTTGGGCGTCAGTTTGGACGAAAACCTGCAAGCGATTTCACAATCGGTGGCCCATGTCCGTGCCAAGGGTCGCGAAACTATTTTCGACGCTGAACATTTCTTCGACGGCTTTGAAGCCAATCCCGATTATGCGCTGCAAGCGATCACGGCGGCTTATGATGCGGGGGCGCGCTGGATCGTTCTATGCGATACCAATGGCGGTACCTTGCCCAATCGTCTGGGGCAAATCGTTGAAAAGGTGATCGAATCCGGCATTCCGGGCGATCATCTGGGCATCCATTGCCATGATGATACCGGCAATGCGGTGGCCTGTTCGCTGGCGGCGATCGATGCCGGTGTGCGCCATGTGCAAGGCACGCTGAACGGTTTGGGCGAACGCTGCGGCAATGCCAATCTGACCACCTTGATCCCGACGCTTTTGCTGAAGCAGCCCTATGCCAGCCGTCTGGATATCGGCGTCGAACGCGGCGCCTTGGCCGGATTGGTCAAACTGAGCCGCACCTTGGACGATATCTTGAACCGCGTGCCGCTGCGCTCGGCGCCCTATGTGGGGGCTTCGGCCTTCGCGCATAAGGCGGGGCTACATGCCAGCGCGATCCTGAAAGATCCGACGACCTATGAACATGTGCCGCCGGAAGTGGTCGGCAATAGCCGCATCATTCCGATGAGCAATCAGGCCGGTCTCTCGAACCTGCGCGCGCGTCTGGCGCAAGCGGGGATGGAGGTCGATCCCAAGGACCCGCGTCTGTCGCGCATTCTGGAAGTCGTGAAGCAGCGCGAGGACGAAGGCTATGCCTATGACGGGGCGCAGGCTTCGTTTGAATTGCTGGCGCGGCGCGAATTGGCGATGTGCCCCGAGTTTTTCGAAGTCAAACGCTACCGCGTGACGGTCGAACGTCGCAAGAACCGCTATGACGAAATGGTCAGCCAGTCCGAAGCGGTCGTGGTGGTGAAAATCGGCGAAGACCGCGTGCTATCGGTCAGTGAATCCACCGATGACGCGGGCAATGACATGGGGCCGGTCAACGCCTTATCGCGGGCCTTGTCGAAGGATCTTGGTCCCTATCAGGATTGTATCGACGCAATGAAGCTGGTCGATTTCAAGGTGCGGATCACTCAAGGCGGCACCGACGCCGTGACCCGCGTCATCATCGACAGCGAAGACCGCGAGGGTCGGCGCTGGTCCACCGTCGGCGTCAGCCCCAACCTTGTCGATGCAAGTTTCGAAGCCTTGCTCGATGCCATCAACTGGAAGCTGATCCGCGATCTGGGCCAGCCAAGACAGGTAGCATGCTCATGAATTCCGCTTTCTTTACGCTGCATAGCGATCTTCCGCGCGAAGCCCCCGGTGATTTGGAAAGCGTGGAATGGGCCTTGGATCTGGCGCAGACACCGGTGCGCGCGCGTATCTTGGATGCGGGCTGCGGGCCGGGGGCGGATCTGGCGGCCTTTGCTGGCCTGCGTCCGGCGGCCGTTTTGGTGGGCCGCGATCTGCATGCGCCCTTCATCGAGCGTGTGCGCGCGGAACAGCCAAATGTCATTGCTGAATTGGGCGACATGCTTGATCCCGAAGGGAAATTTGACCTGATCTGGTCGGCGGGCGCGGCTTACGGTCCGGGTGTGACCGCGGCTTTGACCGCATGGCGGGACCATCTGACCCCAAATGGCGCAGTGGCTTTTTCCGATTGCCTCTGGCGCAATCCGCGGCCTGCACCCGCCGCGCGCACCTTCTGGGACCGCGATTATCCGGGCATGTGCGACCTGCCAAGCCATCTCGCACGGATCGAAGCGGCGGGCTATAAGGTCCGCGGTGCGCGTTGGCTGGGCACCGCCGCATGGGAGGCCTATTACGGACCGCTCTCCGCGCGTATCGACGCCTTGCGCGACGGGGCCGATGCCGAATTGCTGGATGTGATCCGCGCCACCCAAGCCGAGATTGACCTCTGGCGCGAACATGGCGGCGATTACGGCTATTACCTGACCGTGGCGGTGCCGGCATGAGCTTGGACGACTGCGCCGCCATTGTTCAACGCGGCGATCCCGACCGTTTTCAGGCGCTGATGTCGGCGCCGGTGGCGGCGCGGGCGAAATTGCTGCCATTGTATGCATTCAATCTTGAAATCGCGCGGCTGCCATGGGTGTCGAAAGAACCGATGATCGCCGAAATGCGCTTGCAATGGTGGCGCGATATTCTGGTCGAAGCAGCTCCGCGCGCCCATGAAGTGGCTGGACCCCTGCATGATCTGATCCGGACGCAAAACCTGCCTATCGCCTTGCTCGAACAGATGATTTCAGCGCGGTCTTGGGACATCTACACCGATCCCTTCGCCGATCAGGACGCTTTTGACGCCTATATCGACCAGACCGCGGGCCATCTGATGTGGTTAAGCGCTTTGGCGCTGGGGGCAGGTCCCGCGCTTGAGGCCAAAGTGCGCGATTACGCCTATGCGGCGGGTCTGGCCAATTACCTGCGCGCCGTGCCCGAGCTGGTGGAGCGCAGCCGCATTCCCTTGCTGGACGGCCGCGACGAGGGGCTGCGGGCACTGGCCGCGCGCGGCTTGATGCGGCTGAACCGCGCGCGGAGCGCCAGCGGGGATGTCAAAGCTGCGCGTCCGGCGATGCTGGCCGGATGGCAAGCCGAAGCGCTGCTGCGTCAGGTGCTGCGCCAGCCGGAACGCGTCGGCGACGGCAGCATGGGTCTGTCGGAATTTCAAAAGCGCGGACGGCTGCTTTGGCAGGGTCTGACCGGCCAGTTCTAGGCTTTGCTATCTGGCGGCAACAGGCCAAGTCCTCGTAAATAAATGCCAATTCCCGCCTCGAGCAAGCTTTCGGGCGGGAAGGGGCTGCGCGCGCCCCCCGTATTCGAGCCACGCATGTAAAGTTCGACCACGCCGTGGCTGAGCGCCCAGATATGGGCGGACACCATGCTGGACGGCGGTCTTAGATCGGCAGGCATATGGGCCGACAATTGTTCTGCCGCGCGTTCCAGCACCTTGCGCGCTTTGGCGGCAACCAAGGCCAGATCGGGATTTGCGTTGAAATTCAGGCCGGATTCGAACATCGCGACGTAATGGCCTGGGTATTTGCGGGCAAAAGCCAGATAGGCGCGGCCCGTCGCTTCAAAGGCGGCCAAGGCCGAAGGGCGGCCCTCATCATAGGCATATTCCATCAAGGCGGCGAAGATGTCATAGCCTTGGCGCGCGACTTCCGACAGCAACTCCTCGCGGCCTGAAAAATGGCGATAGACGGCGGCAGGGGTCACATCGGCGGCCTTCGCCGCCTCGGACATGGTGAATCCGTTCGGGCCTTTTTCGGCAATCAGGTCCAAAGCGGCCTCGATCAAAGCCTGCCGCAAATTGCCGTGGTGATAGCCGCGTTTCACGTCTTGTCCTTCTTCCTAAAGGCCGCAAGCAGTTCCGGCCCGCCGCAGATCGCCGGATCCGGCGCGCCGATCTTGTCCCTATCGCGGCCTTTGTAATCCACCGTGCAAAGAATGTGTCGCAAGGCGGCCAGCCGCGCGCGCTTTTTATCTTCGGACAGGATCACCGTCCAAGGTGCCGTGTCGAAATGGCTTTCCCGCATCGTTTCGGCAATGGCATCGCTATAGGCGTCCCATTTCGCCAAGCCTTTGATATCGATATCGGAAAGCTTCCACTGCTTCAAGGGATCGCCTTCGCGATCCAGGAAGCGGCGCAGCTGTTCGGCGCGACCGACGGCCAGCCATATCTTGATCAGGATGATGCCGTCATCGATCAGCAATTGCTCGAAGCTGGGCAGTTGGCGGAAGAAGCTGATGCGCTGTTCAGGGGTACAAAAGCCGAAGACATGTTCGACCACCCCCCGATTGTACCAGCTACGGTCGAAGATCGCGATTTCCCCCGCAGCGGGCAGCCAATCGACATAGCGCTGAAAATACCATTGTGTCGCTTCGCGGTCCGATGGTTTGGACAAGGCCACGATCTGTGCCATGCGCGGATTAAGGTTTTGCGTCAAAGCCTTGATCGTGCCGCCTTTTCCGGCGGCATCGCGGCCTTCGAACAAGACGACGACCCGTTTGCCACTGGCTTTCAGCCCCGCTTGCATCTTGGCCAATTCGACCTGCAAATCTTTCATCTGCTGGTCATAGACCTTGCCCTTCATTTCCTCGCGATAGGGGTAATTGGCATCCAGGATATCATCCTTGCCCGCCGCCTTGATTGTTTTGCGGATATCGGGCGGGGCGTCTTTGGCCAGAAACCGGCTGATCGCGCCATCAAAGGGCAGGTCCATCGCATCCTCCGTGAAAAAGCCTGCGGGGTGAGCCGCAGGCATGGGGGTTCAAGTGCCGATGTTGTCGATATTGAAATGTGTGGTCTGATACAGCTCGTTGATCCAATTGCCATAAAGCAGGTGAGCATGGCTGCGCCAGCGGTTCAACGGCGGCTGTGACGGATCATCCTCGGGGTAGTAATTCTGCGGCACATTGATCGGGGTTCCGGCCGCAACATCGCGGTCGTATTCCTGTTTCAACGTGTCGCTGTCATATTCGAAGTGATTGAAAATATACAAGGAACGGCGCGCCGCATCTTCCACCAGACAGGGGCCGACCTCTTTGGATCCCAGAAGCGTGCGCAGGCCCGGTGCCGCGTCGATTTCGTCTTGGCGGATTTCCGTCCAGCGCGAAACCGGCACCACGAAATCATCCGAAAATCCGCGCAGGTAATGCGAATTCGGCGTCAGATTGCGATGGCGGAAACAGCCGAAAGCCTTGTGGTCCAGATCGTGCTTTTGCACGCCATGGAAGTAATAGATCATCGCCATGCCGCCCCAGCAGACGCCGAAAGTCGAATGCACATGGGTTTTGGTCCATTCGAAGACGCGCTTCAGCTCATCCCAATAGGTGACCTCTTCGTAAGGCAGATGTTCGATCGGCGCGCCGGTGATGATCAATCCGTCGAACTTTTCGCCCGATGCCTCCACCTCCGAAAACGGACGGTAGAAGGTTTCCATATGTTCGGCGGCGGTGTTTTTGGTCTGGTGCTCGCTCATGCGGATCAGTTGGAAATCGATCTGCAACGGCGTCGCACCGATCAACCGCGCGAATTGGTTTTCGGTCTGGATCTTCTTGGGCATCAGGTTCAGCAAACCGATGCGCAAAGGCCGGATATCCTGCCGCGCCGCGCGTTCGGGCGACATGACCATGACGCCTTCGTTGTGCAATACGTCGAAAGCGGGCAGGGTTTCTGGCAGGGTAATGGGCATTTTTGCTTCCTTTCCGGAGCGTTATGTAGTCAAGCCTTAGCGCCGATCAATAGCGCGGGCAACAAGCGCATCGAAATCGGCTGGGGTTTTGACCTGAGCCACCTCTTCGGCGGTCACGGTCACACCCCACTCAGCCATCGCCTGATAGCGCGGCTGGCGATGCGCCAAAGCCTTCGCATAGGTCCAGCGCACAAAATGATCGGGGTCACAGCTTTCTTCGGTCTTGTCGAATTCGACACGATAATCTTCCCACATCCGATGCAGGAAATGCGGCTGGTAATACATCGGCTTGGGCGCGCGATCGAAGCGACGGACCAATTCGGCGGTATGGTCATCCGATCCCTTGATCCAGACCAGCAGCAGCGTTTCCGACAATTGCTTCATCACCGGATCTTGCGGGTTTTCAGGTTCGACCACCTCGCAGATCGACCCCGATGTGTCGCAAATGAAATTCTGATAGCCGTAGATTTCTTCCGCCCGCCGCATGAAATGCGCGGTGTCGAGCATGGCTTCGATCTCGGCTTTGCGGTGCTGTTCTTGGCGCAACATATATTCGGCAAAGGGCAGGCCGCCTTGATCGGGATTGCCCGGTTTGCCCAGATAGGTCGACAGGGGCGCGAGGTTGTCGAAGGTGATGTTCGACGCGATAAAGACGCTGTCGCTCATCAGCAATTCGCGCAGGAGCGGGACTTTCATCGCCTCGCGCTTGAAATTATCGGCGATATATTCGCCCATGTAGCGGGTGCCGATCCGGTAATCGACCGAATAATGGAACCAGCCGCTCGCCCCTTGGCCCGACCCGTCGCGCAGCATATTGGCAAGATAGGTCTTGCCCAGACCCGACATGCCATAGAGCAAAACCCGCTTGCGCTTGGCCGCCAAAAACTCCGCACCGCTTTGATAGATCATGGTCGTCCCCACGCCGACAGATTTAGCCCTTAAATCCTTGTTAGCGCGACGTAACTAGCGCTTCAATGCGAAAACCCCGCCTGATGACACAGGCGGGGTTCGGCAGAACGAGAAAGGGATCGGATCAGAAGCTGAAGCCGACTTTGACGCCCACACCAACGGTATGGTTGTTTTTGAACGAGCCGTTCAGCGGCGCATAAGTGGTCGCATCGCCGATCTGGGCATAGGTCACACCCCCCGAGATTTTCATATTGTCTTGGGTATAAGCGCCACCCAAGGTGATGGATTTCAGACCGTTATGCGGCCCAAGGTTCGAGGTGCGGAAGCTGTTGGACTTTTCATAGCCAATCGCGACCGAGCCCGAGAAGTTGTCGGTGAATTTGCGGCCTACGCCAAGGGTATAGGTCACAACGTTGCGCGGATAGGCGACCAACGAATTGCGCGGGTTTTGCGGGTCGGACGAGCCCAGCGAGCTATAGAGCGGCGGAGTGATATTGAAAGCCGACCATTCACGCCAGCGCACCGAGCCGAACACCAAGGTATCAGCAGCAACGCCGGTCTGGAAATCCAAGGTCAGTTGCTGCGGCGTTTCAACCATGAAGCCGGTGTTGCGCGATCCCAAAAGCGGAGCGCTTTCCACCGATTTGAAGTCATGCTTGATCGCCGATTGATAGGTCAGCGCCACGCGCATCGCGATATCCGGACGCTCATAGGCACCACCGATGATGTAACCCAGATCGGTTTCGGTCGAGGTTTTCATATCATAGCTGCCACCGATCCGCGCCAATGCGGTCGGGGATGCGATATGAACCTGACCCTTGGTGCGCTGAACTTTCAAACCGCCGTGGACACTCCAGTTTTCATCGATGCGGTAGCGCAGCAAAGCACTCAGCGCATTGCTATCGACTGTCGCATTCGATCCGGCCAGCGGATAGGCCGCCAAGGAGCCGCCCTGAATACCGGTCGGATAGCCGATATCGACGCCCATCGGCTGATCCAGCACAACTGCCAGATCAAGATTGGGGCGCAACGCATATTTCACCGCAAAACTGACTTGGCTGTAATCTTTCAGCATATTGCCGGAATTGAGACTGATCGTCGGGCTCACCACACGCTCGCCCTTCACCTTGGGCATCACGCGCCCAAAGCTGAGTTCGGCATAATTGCCCTTTTCCCACAAGATCGCATAGGGCGAATGCGCCCGTTCGACACCACCTGCAAAAGCCGTGCCACCCATCATGGTGGCGGCTGCGACCGAACCTATCAAAATCTTTTTCATCGAATGCCTCCTCAAGCTCCCCTTAAGCTCAGGCTAGGAGCGACAATTTTTTCGGTCAAACGGAACGCAGCGTCACGAATTCGTGCTCAGACTTTATGTGTCTTTGCAGTCGATGCCCGAATGTTGATCAAGTTGGCGATGATGATTAAAGCGGCACCTGCCAAAAGAAGCAGCCCCAGATCCTCGCCGAACAGCAGGAAGCCGCAGAGCGCCACCATCGGCAGGCGCAGGAAATCGAAGGGCATCACGAAACTCGCCGGCGCTTCACGCAGCGCCATGGTCAGGCAGCCATGCGCCAAAAGCCCGCTCACCCCGATCAGGAACAGCCAGGGCAAGGTCGTGGCCGTGGGCCATGTCACCTGACCATCGGCGAAAGCCAGAACGGTGCCAAAGATCAGCTGCAACAGGGTCAGCCAGAACATGATCGAAATGATCGTCTCGTGCCGTGTCAGCCGTTTCGTCGCGATATTGGTGGCCGCAAAGAACACCGATGAGGCGAAGGCCGCGATCACGCCCAGCTCGATATGCGAAAAATCGGGATTGGCGACGATCAGCACGCCGGTAAAGCCCACCAGTGCCGCCGCGACTCGCAGTTTGCTCAACTTTTCGCCCAACAAGAATGGGGACAGCAGCATCACCCAGATCGGCGAGGTGAATTCCAATGCGATCACTTGCGCCATCGGGATCAAGACCAAAGCCCAAAGCCACAGGTTCTGCCCGATGAAATGCATCGCATTGCGGGCGATATGTCCGGCCACGCGGTCCCGCTTCACTTCGCCCAGACGATTGGTCAATTTTGCGAAGATCAACACGATCACCAGACCGATGGCCGAACGTACCGCCATGATTTCAAAGGTGTCATGCGCACCGGCCAATTGGCGCACCGCAACGGTCAAAGTGGTAAAAGCCACGACGGATGCCAGCATCCATGCCACGGCTTTGGCATTGGGGGACAGGGGGGCGCGGGAGTGGGGCATCATCGAAGGATCCTGCAAAAGGAGGCAAAGGCGAAATAGGGGCAGCGTCGCAATGAAAAACCCGGACCGTGAGGCCCGGGTTCAAGAAGGCTATGTCGCCGAACTTATTCCAGCTCGATGGTGCCCGGTGGCTTCGAGGTCAGGTCATAGAACACGCGGTTCACGCCTTTGACTTCGTTGATGATGCGGGTCATCGTTTCGCCCATGAATTCATGGGTGAAGGGGTAGGTGTCAGCGGTCATGCCGTCGACGCTCGTGACCGCACGGATCGATACCGCATAGTCATAGGTGCGCCCGTCACCCATCACACCCACGGTTTTCATCGGCAGAATTGCCGCGAAAGCCTGCCAGATGTCGTCATAGAGACCATGCTTGCGGATTTGGTCGATATAGACCGCATCGGCTTCGCGCAGGATCGCCAGCTTCTCGCGGGTGATTTCACCGGGGCAACGGATTGCCAGACCCGGACCCGGGAAGGGGTGACGGCCGATGAAGGACTGCGGCAGACCCAGTTCGCGGCCCAAGGCGCGGACTTCGTCCTTGAACAATTCGCGCAAAGGCTCGACCAGTTTCAAGCCCATCTTCTCCGGCAGACCGCCCACATTGTGGTGCGATTTGATGGTGACCGAAGGACCGCCGGTGAAGGAGACCGATTCAATCACATCCGGATACAAGGTGCCTTGCGCCAGGAATTCGGCGCCTTCGATGTCATTGGCGTATTTCTGGAACACGTCGATGAACAGGCGGCCGATGATCTTGCGCTTGGTTTCCGGATCGGACTGGCCTTCCAGCTCGCCCAGGAACAGGTCGGATTCATCCGCCGCGATCAGCTTGATCTTGTAGTTGTCGCGAAACATCTTGACGACTTCTTCCGCTTCGTTCTTGCGCAGCAAGCCGTGGTC
>DALYSR010000094.1:0-14158 GCA_031991825.1 Paracoccaceae bacterium | reverse complement strand
CGGTGCATCCGGTCTGCAACAATGCGGGCATCGTGCCCAATGCGCGGTTCCGTCCGGTCTGAGAGACGCTGATCGAAGATTGGCACTGGGAGCCTGAACGTCAATCTGATGGGCATCGTGCATGGCATTCACGCCTTCCTCCCGCGGATGCTGGCCGATGGGCGGGACGGCCATATCGTCAATACGGTTTCCGTGGCGGGATTGATCAATGGGCGCATCCTCCGGCTTACGGCGCGGCCAAACATGCGGCTTTGCGTGCGAGCGAAGCGCTTTACACATCCATGCGCGATGCGGGATCGCAGATCGGTGTCACCGCGTTGTGTCCGGGTGTGGTGCTGACGGGGATTTCGCAAAGCGACCGCAACCGTCCAGCCGATCTGGTGCCGCAAGGCGGGGTCAAAGGCGATGATAGCACCAATCTGACCGACTATGCGGCGGCCAAGAGCATCGGGACTGCCGCGGCGCAAGGTTTTGCCGCCGCAGGGGCCAAGGTGATTTTGGCCGATATCGACGCGCCTGCCTTGCGCGACAGCCATGCGGGGCTGGCGGGGGATGGTCCTCTGTCGATCCTGTTGAATGTGACATCCGAAGACGGCTGGAACGCGGCGGCATAGCGGAAAAATCGCGCCCCTTGCCGCCTTCGTCTTCGACGAAGCTTTGATACAGCGCCATGGCGGTTGCGCCCATCGGCGTGTCGGCATCACAAGCTTCCGCCGCCTGTTGCGACAGGCGCAGGTCCTTCAGCATCAACTCCGCCGCGAAGCCGGGGGCATAGCCGTTATCCGCAGGGGATTTCGGGCCCTCACCGGGGGCGGGGCAATAGGCATTCATCGTCCAGCTATAGCCCGCCGAGCTGGAAACCACATCGAACATCTTCTGGCGATCCAGACCCAGCTTGTCGGCCAAGGCGAAGACCTCGCAGGTGCCGATCATGGCGACGCAAAGGATCATGTTGTAGCAGATCTTGGCAGCCTGTCCGGCGCCGCTTGCGCCACAATGGACGGTTTTTGGCCCATGATCTCTAGCAGCGGCGCAACGATGTCGAAAGCGGCCTGTTCGCCGCCGACCATGAAGGTCAAGCTACCCGCATCCGCGCCCCGATCCCGCCCGAGACGGGGCATCCAGCGCGCCCAATCCTGCTGCTTGTGCCAAAGCGGCGACCGCGCGGGCGCTTTCCACATCGACGGTGGAACAATCGCAGAGCACCGCGCCTGCACGGGCGGCACCGATGGCATCCACCGCAACCGCGCGCAGGATCTGGCCGTTGGGCAGCATGGTGATGATCACTTCGGCGGCCTCAGGCGCCTTGGCCACGCTGTGCGCCGTCGCCATACCTTCGGGCGCGGGCGCGGCAAGGTCGAAGCCCATCACCTGATGATCGGCCCGCGCCAGATTGCGCGCCATCGGCCCGCCCATGTTTCCAAATCCGATAAAGGCGATCTTCTCATGCGAATTCCTCCTTGAGGTGCAACTCTTGCGGCCCCAGATCATCCAGCATGGCGGCAGCGCCCTCGCGGCCTTTGCGCCACTGCGGGTTCTGGTCCTTGTCGATCAAAAGCGCGCGCACGCCTTCGGCAAAATCGCTTTGGTCGGCGCGGGCAGTGAAACGGTATTCCATGGCCAAAGCCGCGCGCAGATCGCTTTGCCCGCGCAGGCGGGCCAACAGCAGCCGCGTGACCTCTAGCGACAGGGGGGATGCGCGCTGGATCGCGGCCAGTGCAGGCGCGGCCAAAGCATCGCTGTCGGCGGCCAGATCGTCCTGCACAGCGTCAAGATCGCGATCGGCAAAAATTGTCCCCAGCCATGCCGCCTTGGCGTGCAGCGGTCCGGTGACGGGCTGGGACGCAAAGGCCGCGATCGCCGCCGGATCACCGCTTGCGGCCAAAGCCGCGCGCAACGCGTCCCACTGGCTTTCGGGCACATGGGCATCGGCAAAGCCCGACCACAGGATATCCGCGCCGGTCAACCGCGCGCCGCTCAGCCCCATGTAAAGCCCCAAACCTTTGGGCGCATTGGCCAGAAGAAGCGAGCCGCCCACATCCGGCACCAGACCTATCGCACATTCCGGCATGGCGATTTTCGCGCTCTCGCCGATCACGCGATGCGAGACATGACAGCCAAGCCCGACCCCGCCTCCCAAGATAAAACCCTGCATCAAGGCGACAATCGGCTTGGGATAGCTGTCCAGCTTGGCGTTCAGACGGTATTCGTCGCGCCAGAAGGCGCGCGCCTCCTCCATGCGGCCTTCAAGGATCATGGCGCGCAGACCCGCCACATCGCCGCCCGCACAAAAGGCTTTCGGGCCTTCGGCATCGATCACGATGACCGTCACCGCCCCGTCATCGCGCCAGCGATCAAGCGCCGCTTCGATGCTGTCGCACATCTGATGCGTCAGCGCATTCAACGCATCCGGACGGGTCAGGGTGATCCGGCCCATCCGGCCGACAACACGGGTTTGCACATGGGTCATCTCTGGCTCCGATAATGTGGCGGGCGAGGATCAGACGCATGATTTCATTGGTGCCTTCAAGGATCTGATGCACCCGCAAATCACGCAGGATCTTTTCGACGCCGTATTCGGACAGGTAGCCATAGCCGCCACGCAGTTGCAAAGCCTCATTGGTCACGTTGAAACAGGCATTGGTCACATAGCGTTTGGCCATGGCGCACAGCATGGTTGCATCGGGGGCATTGGCATCCAAAGCCGCCGCCGCGCGCTACCGGAAGGTCCGCGCCAGTTCCAACTGGGTCGCCATATCGGCCAAGCGGAATTGCAGCGTAGGTATTTCGTTCAGGGCTTTGCCGAAGGCACGGCGCTCAGTCATATAAGGCAAGGCTTGCCGCATAGGCCGCTTGCGCGCCCCAGCGAACAGGCGGCAATAGTGACGCGCCCGCCATTCGGACCCGACCTCGCGATAGTGAAGCCATGGCCGCCAAAGCCTTTTGCAGCGCAATCAGCCTGCCGTCGATCAGATAAGGGGCAGCACCCATCAGACCCAGTTGGCGCACCAGTCGTGTGGTGCCACCTGCACCGGGGAAGATCCCCAGACCGATTTCCGGCAGACCGATCTTGGCCTGCGGATTCTCGGCAGAGATGATGTGATGATAGGCCAGCGCCTGTTCATAACCAAGGCCAAGCGCCGTGCCGGTCAAAGCAGCCGCCCTCACCATCGAACGGGTTTCTTCCGCCACGATCCACATATCGGAACTGCGGTGGCCAATGGATTGGAACCGACTGATCGCTTGGCCGAATTGCTTGCGCAGTTTGGCATAATCGATGGTGGCTGTGATCAGCGCGTCCATCAGACCCAGCATTTCCGCCACATAAGCCGCGCGTCCGCGATCAAGGACCAATTGCAGCCCGCCTGCGGCCAGCACCAGCGGCTGCGCGGAGGCCGCATCAAACCGCAGATCGGCGCGGGGCAGGCGGTCAAACCTGGGCACGGATGTGGCCTGCAGCCTATCGGCTTGGGCTGCGACGACGAATAGGCCGATGCCACTGTCGGTCTGGGCCTGAACGACGATCACATCCGCCTCAAGGCCTGCGCGCACCAAAGGCTTCAGGCCGATCAAGCGCCATTGGCCAACTAGCTGATGCGCGCGGGTTTGATCGCCGAAGGTCACATCTTCAAGTGCCACGGTGACCTGCAACTCGCCTGCCGCCAAGGCGTTCAGACGGTCTTGGTCAAAGGCCAGATCCTGCGCCATCAGGAAGGCAGCAATGATCGCGCCTTCGATCAGCGGTTCGGGCGGCAGGGCTGGGCCCAAGGCTTGCAAGGAGAAGGCGGCTTCGGCTGCACCGCCAAAGCCGCCCCTGTCTAGCCCTTACCCGCCGCCGCCCAAGCGCTGCAACCGCGCGCGGCAGAGCGTCAATTCATGCGACGCGGGGCCGATGCCATATTCCTGCAACGCGAAACGCGATGCCGCGTCATAGAACATCGCGCCTTCTTCGGCGATCAGTCTGGTGATCTGGTTCATCTCATGCTCTTATCAACTGACGCGCAATGATGCTGCGCTGGATTTCGTCTGAGCCGCCACAGATCGTGGTCGCTCGCGCGGCCAACATCCGTGCCCCCACACCGGATCTCGGATCGCTGGCAGCGGTGACTTCGGCGGCATAGCGCAACAGATCGCGCCCCAACGTCTCTGCGGCGCATTCGGTCAGCGCCTGTTCCAGTTCCGAGCCGCGGATTTTCAGCAAGCTGACCGCCGCCGGATCCGGCCCGCCCGCATCGGCCACGCGCGCCAGACCGAAGATACAATCCGCCCCTTGCGCCATCGTGGTCCAAATCTTACGGCCGGTGACGATATATGCATCGCCATCACGCCGCGCCTTGATGCGCAATGCGGCAAGACCTGACCCCGCTTCGGGTTCGAAATAGCTTTGGCCCCAGAACACCCACGCATCAAGGCCCACGCATCAAGGATCGAGGGCAGGAAGCGCTTTCTTTGCGCATCGCTGCCGAATTCGGAAATGACGGGGCCCACGGAATTGACACCGAAGGACTGCAACCACGGCGCGCCCGACAAAGCGCATTCCTCCGCGAAAAGTAGGATCGCAGGGCGCTCCAGCCCTTGCCGCCATGGGCTTGGGGCCATGCGCCACCAAGCAAGCCACCTTTGGCAAGGCTGCGCTGCCATCCGGTATAATCCGCGCAGAACAGCTGGGCACCGGCGCGGCCGCGCGCGGCTAGATCCCTATCAAGGTGGGTCGCGCAAAAGGCGCGCCTGTGCTGGCGAAAGGCTTCTTCAGCCTCGGACAGGGGAAAACGCATCGGCTTGATCTCCGTCACTGGGCAGATCCATTGCCAGCGTCGCATATATCGTCCGTTCAGTCGGTAGTTTAATATTCTTCACATGGCGGCAGCCTTGTCGTTTGTCACTTTACTCCTTGGCCCCTGTGGCCTGCCAGCACGGCGGAGCAAACGGAATATGAATGCTGCACAGCGGTAGAAAGTGATGGATGCACCCACGGCGCTGCGGCCCTGGCTCAAAGACAGGATGACGATCGGCTTGGGCGGCTTCGGGCTGGACCGCAAACCGATGCGCTTGATCGCCGAGATCGCGGCCAGTGGTGTGAAGGATCTGGTGCTGGAAACCTTCGCGGGCGGTCTTGATGTCGATATGCTGATCGCGCAGGGCCAAGTGGCCAAGGTATCGGCCTGCCATGTGGGTCTGGACCAATTCGGTCTGGCGCCGCTGTTTCGCGCCGCGCGCCAAAGCGGGCAGGTGGCCTTTGAAGAATGGTCCGAACTGACCCAACTTACGGCAGGGCGGGCGGCTGCCGATCAGGCGCCCTATATGGGGTGCCCTTCGATACCCATTCGGAACTGTTGCGCGTGACCCCCAATATCCGCAAACCCGCCGCGATCTGGGGCGAAACCGCAGGCATGCTTGCCGTCAAGGCCCCCGTTATCGATCTGGCGATCTTGCATGTCGAGGCGACGCATCCGCAAGGCTGGGCCGCGGCTTTGGGCGATCCCTATCTGGATCAACTGCTGGACCGCGCCACCAAGCGAGTGGTGATCAGGGCCGAGCGGCTGATGGATGATGCCGCACTTTAAGCGCGCCAGCGCGATGTGCATCTGCTGGGGGTCATGGTGGATGGGCAATCGTCTTCGGCCCCCGCGCCACGGGCGAGACCACCCTCGCTGACCGCGAAGGAACCCCCGCATGAGCCGCGCTGACCGCCTGACTTGGACCATTGCCCGCCATTGGCTGTTCGACCGTCGCCTGCGCAGATCCATGGCAGCGGCGCGGCCCATCTGTCGGGATTTGGCCCATGGGAGGCGCCCAAGGTGGCCTTCGGCGGCGGGCGTGGCCTGCCCGACGCGCGCGCGATCTGGATTTCATTGCCGGTCGCAAGGCGCAACTGGATGCCTATGCCCGTATCTATGACGCCGAAAAGGCCATGATCGCATCGGTCACGCCCCGCAAGGCCAAGGCAAGGATCTCACAAGGACCGTCGCGTATGAAGCAGCCCGCGAAAAACGGTCCAATCGCTTTGCTTATGCTTTGGATGCCTATGATTACACCACTGTTGTCTTGCTGTTTACCGATGATGCGGAATTTGCCACCTTCGGGACCAGCTACAAAGGTGTGGCTGGGCTGAACACATGGCGCGCAAAGCGCGATAGGGATATGGTGTCCCGCCATAACGTCAGCACTGTGCTCATCGATTTGGTCAGTGACCAAGAGGCGGTGGGCCATGCGCGGACCGTCGCTTCTCATGTGCGGGGCTGGCGGGGCAAAGAGCCTGCGCCCATGGCCAATCCGGTCTATATCCTTGACTAAAAGGATCGCTTCCTGCGCAATCCCAAACGCGGCTGGCTGTTTCATCGCCGCGAGGCGATCATCGTCTTGGCAGGGGTCGAACAGCGGCAATGGATCCACCAAAGTCTGCGCTTCGTTGTCCTTACATGATCCAATAATCCAGTAAGCACTATTATGTTAAAATAACTATACTACAGGTCTGCATGACCCAATGCCGCTTGTTGAATTTGCTTCCGAAAATCCTGAGCTTATCACCGTGACCCGCATCTCGGACTAATGTGTAGCCGCTGAAAAACCGTTACAACCGTCAGGATACCTGCCCCTTCGCGGCGGCCTGTGCGATACGCCAGCCGAAGACAATCGCCGGTCCCAAAGTGGTGCCCGGTCCGGGATAGGTGCCCCGAAACACCGAACTTGCATCATTGCCGCAAGCATAAAGCCCCGCGATGGCTTGGCCCGCATCATCCAATACTTCGCCATCGACCGAGATCCGCAATCCGCCGCTGCCTGCCAAATCGACCGGAACCACCTTCACGGCATAATAGGGCGCGGTCGCGATCGGGCCAAGGCAAGGATTGGGGCCATGGGCGGGATCGCCATTGAAGCGATTGACCACGGACTTGCCGCGACCAAAGGCGCGATCCTCGCCGCTGATCGAGAAGCTGTTATTCTCTTTGACCGTTTCCGCCAAACCATTGGCATCGACGCCGATCTGGCGCGCCAAGGCGGTCAAGCTGTCGGCGCGCAGCAGATAGCCGTCGCGCAACAAGCGTGTCAGCCCCCTTGCACCGGGCAGCACAAGACCCAGACCATAGGCCGTGATAAAGCGATGATCGACAATCAGCCATGCCTCGGACAGACCGGCATTGACCATGCCACGACAAAAATCGTGATAGCTGTCGGCCTCATTGACAAAGCGCCGGCCATTGGCCCCGACCGCGATCAGACCGGGTTTGGCACGGTCCAGCAGGATATGCGGCCAGACATCTTGTCCCCCATCCGGACGCTTGCGCATGGAACAGGGCATCCAAAGCCCCGCGCTATCGCCGCCGTCATCCAAGGCGGCCCCGATCCGGTTGGCGATGTCGATCCCGTCGCCGGTATTCCCTGCGGGGCTTTGCGAAATCGGCGCAATCTGTTGCGGAAAAAGCTTTTCGCGCAAAGACTTATTCCAGCCGATGCCGCCGGTGGCCAAGACCACGCCACGCCGTGCCAGCACCGTCTTGCGCCCTGATGGTGTCTGCATCACCGCCCCAATGATCCGCCCAGAGGGATCGCGCAGCAGATCAACCAAGGGGCTGTCGAACCAGATCGGCACATTGCGTTTGCGCAAGCTGTAAAACAACCGCCCCACCAAAGCATTGCCCATCAAGAGGCGGGTGCCACGGGGGTGGCTCAGACGATCTCGGAAATAAGGCAGGACAACCTTCAAAGTGCTGCGCAGGTTTGCAACACTTTTGAACGGGTTGAGCAGCGCGCCCAGCTCGGCACGCCCCACCATCATGCCGCCCAGCCCCATGAAGACCGCGCGCGGCGGGCGGATACGGGCGAAATCACGACCCAGCTGTCGTGCATCAAATTCGACAGGGGCCAAGGCGCGACCGCCATAAGCCGCCCCCGGCCCATCAAGGTAATCGGGATGGGCCGCCGCCGCGACGAAACGCAGGTCCGAGTTTTCCTCAAGATCGGCGATGGCTGCGGGACCCGCATCAAGGAAAGCCTCGCGCAGCGCGTCGCCGCCGCGATTGCCGACGACATGGCGCAGGAAACTGCGCGCGTCATCAATGCGGTCGGGGACGCCTGCGGCATGGCTATTGGCGGTGCCCGGCACCCAAGTCGTGCCGCCCGATGTGGCAGATGTGCCCCCCACCATATCGGTCTTTTCGCAGACCAGCACATCCAAGCCCCTGATCGCCGCGCTCAGCGCCGCCGACATGCCGCCCGCGCCTGCGCCGATCACCAGCAGAACAACCGTTACCTCGGCTTGCGCCTGCTGCATGTCCTGCATCGCCATTCTCCCTCATTCGGGGAAAATCTGCCATGGGAGCGATAGAAATGGAAGATGTTTTTATTCTTGAATAGCGTTCCATTCATAATGGAGAGAAGGCGAGCGGACGCAGAATGCTATGACGTCCGTTGTAAGTGCCAAGCGCAAGCGGATCTGAACTGCGGGCCAACAAAGCGCGTGCAGGCCCCGCGCCAGATAAGGGCTCAAAGCTTGCCACAGTTGTTTCAGGCACATCCCCCTCGAGCAGTCCGGCGCACAGGGGCGCAAACATGGTATTATCCGAATGGGTTAGGCCGCCCGCGCGCCGACGCTGCATCAAAGCCGCATCGAAATCCGCGGAGCTTGATGTCAATTTCAGGAAGCAGTTTTCCTGCGCATCAACCATCGCGAAAGCTGTCGGGATAAAGCCTTGGGTCCAGTCCTTTTCGCTGGAAAGGCCCGCGCGCGCGGCCTCACGATCCGCCCAGCTCTCATAGCTCCACAGGTGATGAATGACATTCAACGCACCACTTTCCGCCAGCCAATAACCCATCAGCGGCAGATGACGGGTCACCAAGGGCAACCCCGTCTCGATCAATAGCTGCAAATAGGGCTGGGCCATGCCCGCCTTCAACCGATAGCGCCGCCATTCGTGAATCATCCGACATCCCCCTTTTCCCCTAGCCTTTCGCGTCCACGCCGGAATTTCTATGGACCCTGCCTGCAAAAACTTGGACAGAAGGCCTCAGCTTTCGGCTTTGCGCGCCAAACTGCGAAACCGCCCCGGTGCCAGCCCCGTTTGGCGCGCGAAAAAGCGGTTGAAATAGGCAGGATCCTCGAAGCCCAAGCCATAACCGATCTGGCCCACGCCCTGTTCGGTGAACAAAAGCGCCCGCTTGGCTTCGATCACCACGCGCGCATTGATAACCTCGGATGCGGTCTTGCCCAGCCGCGCCTTGCAGGCGGCATTCAGACGGGCGGGCGTGACATGCAAAGCATCGGCATAATGCGAGATGGATTTTTCACCCCGAAACCCGGCTTCGATCAGACTGCGATAGGCACTGACCAAAGTGGTGTCGCGATCCGGCGTCAAAGCATCAACCGGCGTGCACGCCGCTTTCAACCGCAACAGCCGCACCAGAATGGATGTCAGCTGCGCCGAAAGCTGACTGCCCCGCGCCATGGCGGGCTGGGCGAATTCACCAGCCATATCAAGGAACAAGCGGCGGAATATGTCTGGCTCTATGTCTTGTTCGATCAAGGGCGCCTCAATCAGCGCCAAAAACGCGGGCTCTTGCTGGACGATGTGACGAAGCGCTTGCAGATCAACGGTGAGCGCGAAACCATCGGTGCCTTGCGCAAAACGGATGTGATGCACCACGCCTGCGGGGATCACCACCACAGCCGGAGCGGCAAAGCGCCAGTGGCGCGCCTCCATGCCGATCTCGCCCTGCCCTGCCTCGACCCACAGGATCTGCACATGGTCAGGATGGCTATGTGGACGAATTGTCCAATCCAGCGGGCCGGAACGTTCGTGGATGGCTTCGATATGCAGCATGTCGATCGGCGCCGAGTCACTGTTTTCACCGTAAAGCTGGTAATGGGCGATCGACATTTCGAAACCTTCGGCAAATCTGCGCTGCAGGAATTGTGCAAGATTATCCCTTGGCCGTCCATTTGTTCCTGCACCGGACCGCCCTAGCCTTGACCCATCTGAGGGAGGATTGCGATGGTCGAGCATGTCGATGTCGTTGTGGCAGGATCTGGCGCCGGAGGGCTGTCGACCGCCATCGTCGCGGCCAAGCTGGGGCTGAAAGTTCTGGTGATCGAAAGCGAGCCGGTCTTCGGCGGCACCACGGCCTTTTCGGGCGGCGTGCTCTGGGTGCCGGGCAATCGCCACGGCAAGGCCAATGCGCCTGCGGATAGGCGGGCAGAAGCGCGGCGCTATCTGGCGGAAGAAACGGGGAATTTCTTTTCGCCGGAAGTGGTTGATGCCTATCTGGAACAGGGCCCGCTGATGCTGGACTGGTTCGAACGCGAAACCGCAGTGCAATTTGTGCCGACCCTTTACCCCGACTACCATCCCACTGTTGCCGGAGGCGTCGACATCGGCAGATCGGTCTTGGCCGCCCCTTTCAACACCAGCGCTTTGGGCAAAAACCTCAAGCGTTTGCGCGCGCCGCTGGGAAGCATCACCTTCATGGGCATGATGTTCAATTCGTCCAATGCCGATATCAAGCATTTCTTCAACGCCACCAAATCCCTGACATCATTCGCTTATGTCGCCAAACGGCTGGCCGCCCACGCGCTTGAAGTCGCGCGTTACGGGCGCGGCGTGCAGGTGACATCGGGCAATGCGCTGGTCGCGCGGCTGTCGAAAAGCTGCTTCGATCTGGGGGTGGAAATCCGCACCGACACGCCCGCCTTGCGGCTGATCCGAGACGAAGCGCGGGTCATCGGCATTGAGACGCCGAAGGGTGAAATCCACGCTGCAAAAGGCGTGGTGCTGGCCTGCGGCGGCTATGCCCAAGATCTGGCGCGGCGCGCCAAGGTCTATCCCCATCTGAAGGCGGGCGGCGCGCATCACTCGCCGGTGCCAAGCGGCAATCGCGGCGACGGCATCCGCTTGGGAGAGGCGGCGGGAGGTGATTTTTCCGCCGATTTTCCGCAGGCGGCGGCCTGGATGCCGGTCAGCCGACTGCCCAACCAAGGCGTTTTCCCGCATCTGCTGGACCGTTACAAACCGGGCATGATCGCGGTCTTGGACACTGGTCAGCGCTTTTGCAACGAAAGCGAAAGCTATCATGACGTCGGGGCGGCGATGATCGCGCAGGGCGTGGATCATTGCTGGCTGATCTGCGATCACCGCGCCATTCGCAAATACGGCCTTGGCCATGTCAAGCCCGCGCCGATGCCGCTGTGGTTTTGGCAAAGAAGCGGTTATCTGAAATCAGGTCGGACGATCAAAGACTTGGCGGCAGCCTGTGGCATAGACCCGCAACAATTTGCGACAACGGTTCAGAGCTTCAACCAAAGCGCCAGATTGGGACAAGACCCTGCCTTCGGGCGCGGGCAGACTTCCTTCAACCGCTATCTCGCCGATCCCGACCACCGCCCCAACCCCTGCGTCGCGCCTATCGACTCCGGTCCCTACTATGCCGTCAAGCTGGAGATGGGCGATCTGGGCACCTTCGACGGGCTCAAATGCGCGGTCTCCGGCGCGGTGCTGAACCGATCCGGCCAGCCTATCGCGGGGCTTTACGCAGTCGGCAATGACCGCGCCAGCATGATGGGCGGCAATTACCCCGGCGCTGGCATCACCTTGGGACCGGCCATGGTCTTCGGCTGGATCACCGGACATCACTTGGCAGGCCGCGCCCTGCCCCAGCCCATACCGCAGGAGGAAACGCCATGAGCTGGCTTGGATTTAACGGCAAACGCGTGGTGATCACCGGCGCGGGCGGCGGCATTGGCGGCGCGATTGCCGAAAGCTTCGCGGCGCAAGGGGCGCTGACCTATCTGCTGGACCGCTCGCAAGATGCAGCGGACAGGCTGGCCGCGCAGATATCCCGCGACCACGGCCTGCCCGCCACGGGGATCGTCTGCGATCTTGCCGATCAGGCGGCGGTGGAAGCCGCAGCAGCGCGGGTGGACGCCGAAGGGGGCGCGGATATTCTGGTCAATTGCGCCGCGATCTTGCGCGCGGGCGGTTTGGATCAGTTGTCGCTGGGCGATTGGAACGCGATGCTGCAGGTCAATCTGACCGGCTATCTTGCCGCGTCGCAAGCCTTCGGGCGGGCCATGTTGGCGCGGGGCGCGGGCGCTTTGGTGCATATCGCCTCCATCGCGGGCAGCCAGCCACAGCCGATGTCGGGGGCCTATTCGGTGTCGAAAGCGGCAACGGTGATGATGTCGCGGCAATTGGCACAGGAATGGGGGCCGCGCGGGCTGCGATCAAATTGCGTCAGCCCTGGTCTGGTGCAAACGCCGATGTCGGCGGCGTTTTATGCCGATCCGCAGGTCAAGCAAAAGCGCGAGGCGATGGTGCCGCTGCGCCGGATTGCAGGGCCACAAGACATGGCGGATGTGGCGCTCTATCTGGCCTCCGAGCGCGCGGCCTATGTGACGGGGCAGGATATCGTGGTGGATGGCGGGCTGTCGCAAAGCCTGATGGGCTTGGTGCCGAGGCCCGGATTTTCGGAATGACCAAAGGCCCGCCATCACGGCGGGCCTTTTCGTTTGGATCAATACCTTAGGCCGCGTCGCCGATATGGCCGCCCAAGAACAACTGCCCCACGCGCGGATCATCCAGCAGGGTTTGTGCCTGATCGAACATGCGGGTCTGACCCAGTTCCAGCACCAGACCGTAATCGGACATGCCCAAAGCTGCTTTGGCATTCTGTTCGACCATCAGGATTGTCACCCCTTGATCGCGCAGCCGGATCAGGGTCTGGAACACCTCTTGCACCAGATTGGGCGACAGGCCGATGGAGGGTTCGTCGATCAGCATCAGCTTGGGGTCCAGCAACAAGGCGCGCGCGATTTCCAACTGTTTTTGTTGGCCACCCGAAAGTTCGATCGCCTTTTGATCCTTGCGCTCGCGCAGCATCGGGAACTGGTCCATCACCTGTTCCATCCGTCGCCGGACCTGCGCCTGATCTTTCGATGTGATGCCGCCCAATTCCAGATTATGCAGCACCGACAATTGCGGCACCACATTGCGCCCCTGCGGCACGTAAGTCACGCCACGCGCGATCATCTGCGCAGGCGTGCGCCGTGTCACATCTTCGCCGTTCAGCAAGACCTTGCCCGAATGGATGTTCAACAGCCCGAAAACCGCCTTGAACACGGTGGACTTGCCCGCCCCGTTCGGCCCGATCACCGTGGTGATCGACCCTTTCGGAATGGTGAAGCTTGTGCCGTTCAGAATGGTGATGCGGCCGTAACCGCCTGTCACATCTTGCAGTTCCAGCATGTCATCCCCCCAAATAGGCGTCGATAACCATCTGGTTCGCGCGGATTTCCGCAGGTGAACCTTCGGCGATGATTTCCCCCTGCGCCAGCACGATAATGCGCGTGCACAGCGACATGACGAATTCCATGTTATGTTCGATCACGACGAAAGTTGTGCCATGCTCGCGGTTATAGGTCAAAAGGCGGTCCTTCAAATGCGCCAGCATCGTCAGGTTCACGCCGCCTGCCGGTTCGTCCAGCAGCACGATGCTGGGATCGGCCATGAAGGCCATCGCGGCATCGACCAGCTTTTGCTGGCCATAGGACAAAGACCCCGCTTCGGTATCCAGATAGGGCGTCAGGCGGAAAAATTCGACCAATTGCTTGGCCTTGGCGGTCAGGCCTGCATCCGACGGGCCGAACAGCCGTGACAGCATGCTGCCCTGATGCTCCTGCCCCGCGATGATCACATTATCCAACACCGTCATCTTCGGAAAGACCGAAAGCTGCTGGAACGTGCGGCCCACACCGCGCAAGGATAAATCCGCAGGGCGCACGCCATCAGTGGTCTGCCCATTGATTTCGCAATGGCCTGTGCTGGGTTTCAACTGACCCAAGATGCAGTTGAACAAGGTCGATTTTCCCGATCCATTGGGGCCGATCAGCCCCAATATCTCGCCCTTTTCAACCGAGAAGCTGACATCATTGACGGCACGGATACCGCCGAAATGCTTGGAGATGTTATGGACGGAAAGGATCTGCTGGCTCATAGCTGGAAGCCCTTTTGCATGTCGCGACGCGCCTCGTGTTTGGGGCGGAAGCGGTTCCAGATTTTCTGCCCCGCCCCGATCAGGCCATTGGGCGAATAGACCATCAAGACGATGACCAGCAGCGCATAGATGATCAGGTAATAGCCTTCGGTGAAGCGCAGGACTTCCGGCAGCA